>JAHEAT010000056.1 GCA_024642605.1 Microbacteriaceae bacterium | reverse complement strand
GGCACAAACGACCTTCCGCCACTGCGCATTCCCGCTACCGGCATACCCAATCACAGGGCCTGGCCAACCAAGTTTCCAGAGGCCGACGCTCGTCTAACCGCTTTGCGAGCTGCAATGGCAGTGCTTAGCGAAAAGCACGGCATTCCACCAGAGAACTTGCTGTCGCCAGACTGGGTTAGAACCCTTGCTTGGGAGGATTGCTCGGCCGACGAAGCAGTTCTTGCCAAGCGGCTCTCGCAGCTTGGTGCTCGAAAGTGGCAGGTTTCGGTTTCTAGTCGAGTTTTGTTTGACGCTCTTGCGGCTTTACAGCCTTAGAGGTATCTAGAACTGGCTCTTCGGCTGCCCGTGCGTGTGGCAACTTAGTGCCAAGTACCTGGGCTACTATGTCGTGCGCCACCGCTTGAGCGGTTAGGCCGACGCGTTCGAGAATCTCAGCTCTCGTGGCGTGTTCCAAGAACTCGTCAGGAAGACCAACCTCGTTCAAGGCGGTGTCCACACCGGCAGAGCGCAGATCCTGTCGAATTCGAGTTCCCACTCCCCCAACTCGTATGCCATCTTCAATCGATACGACAAGACGGTGACCGCGCGCAAGTTCAATGATCGATGCCGGAACCGGAACAACCCAGCGTGGGTCGACAACTGTGGCACCGATGCCCTGCGCTGCAAGAAGTTTTGCAGCATCTAGGGCAAGTTCGGCCATTGCGCCAACTGCAACAATGAGCACGTCCTTTGATGGTGCTTCGAACAGCACGTCGACACCGTCGGTGAGCCTGCGACGCGCAACGATTTCGTTCGCGGCCGAACCTTTGGGAAATCTGACCACAGTTGGCGCGTTGTCGACGGCGATTGCCTCACGGAGTTCTTCGCGAAGACGCACGGCATCTCTCGGTGCTGAGATACGAATGCCAGGGATTACTTGCAGTACGGCGAGATCCCAGATGCCGTGGTGAGAAGCCCCATCTGGACCGGTGACACCGGCACGGTCGAGTACGAGTGTTACGGGAGCTTTGTGGAGCGCGACATCCATGACCAATTGGTCAAATGCGCGGTTTGCGAAGGTTGCATAGATGGCTACCACCGGGTGGAGCCCACCAAATGCCATGCCAGCCGCGCTTGTGACTGCGTGCTGCTCTGCAATGCCCACATCAAATACTCGTTCTGGAAACTTTGCCGCCATTTTGTCGAGTCCGACCGGTATCAACATGGCACCGGTAAGACCAACCACCTGCTCGTTTTCACTGGCAATGGCGACCATTTCGTCTGCAAAAACCGAGGTCCATGATGGCTTAGAACTCACGTCGAGCGATTTACCGGTTAGCGGGTTGATTTGACCGACGGCGTGAAACTGGTCTTCGTCGTTCATCATCGCAGGGTCATAACCCTTACCCTTTTGCGTAATCGCGTGCACGATTACAGGGTTTCCGTACTTCTTTGCCTGTCTTAGGGCAGTTTCCATGGCCTTTAGGTCGTGTCCGTCGACTGGACCGATGTACTTCATATCGAGATTTGGAAACATGCCCTTCGGCGTAACCGAATTGAGCAGTCCCTTGCCAGCACCGCGAGCCGTTGAATAAATCATGCGACCAAGGAGACCGAACTTCTCAAAGAAAGCACGAGAGAGTCGGTAGGCCTTGCGATAAATCTTTTCAGTTCGAATCTCGTTCAAATAACGTGCGAGACCGCCTATGGTAGGCGCGTAGCTGCGGCCGTTGTCGTTGACCACGATGACGAGGCGCCGATCATTGTCATCGGTGATGTTGTTTAGGGCCTCCCAGGTCATGCCACCGGTGAGCGCACCATCACCAACCAGTGCGACGACATAACGGTCGTTCTGTTTGGTGATCTTGAACGCTTTGGCGATTCCATCGGCCCAAGAGAGTGACGACGATGCATGTGAACTTTCGACTACATCGTGAATCGACTCCGAGCGCTGCGGGTACCCAGCCACTCCACCCTTTTGACGAAGGGTGCTGAGATCTTGGCGGCCGGTAAGCAACTTGTGAACGTACGACTGGTGACCGGTGTCGAAAATGATGGGGTCATTCGGTGAGTGGAAAACTCTGTGAATCGCGACGGTGGTTTCGACCACCCCGAGATTTGGCCCCAAGTGACCACCGGTATCCGAAACGGACTCAACCAAAGATTGGCGAATCTCGCTGCAGAGCTGCTCTAGTTGCTCAAAGCTCAAGGCATCGAGGTCTCTAGGACCTTTGATGTTTTGCAAGATTGCCATGGGTGGTCTAACTGTCAAGGTTCAGCGACTTATTCCTACGCAACGAGGCTTCGAAGAACATACTGCAGAATGCCGCCATTGCGGAAGTAGTCGGCTTCACCAGGAGTATCGATGCGAACCACAGCGTCGAATGAAACGGTTGCCTTGCCCGCAGCCGAGTGCGAACTCGGCCGTGCTGTAACTCGAACAGTTTTTGGTGTTACTCCATTATTTAGAAGAACCACGTCTTGAATGTCGAAAATCTCGGTACCGTCTAGACCTAGCGATGCAGCGCTCTCGCCGGCCGGGAATTGAAGCGGAAGAACGCCCATACCGATGAGGTTGCTGCGGTGGATTCGCTCAAACGATTCGGTGATCACAGCTTTGACGCCAAGAAGGCTGGTGCCTTTTGCCGCCCAGTCGCGAGACGAGCCAGAGCCGTATTCTTTACCGGCCAGGATTACCAGTGGAATTCCGGCCTTTTGGTAACGCTCGGATGCATCGTAAATAAACACCTGCGGAGCCTCGGCATCATTGAAGTCTCGGGTGAAGCTGCCCTCAACGCCAGGCAGCAACTGGTTCTTCAGTCGGATGTTAGCGAAGGTACCGCGAATCATGACTTCGTGGTTTCCTCGGCGTGAACCGTAGGAGTTGAAGTCTGCTCGCGCAACACCGTTTTCGGTCAGGTACCTTCCAGCCGGCGAGTCGGCCTTGATCGAGCCCGCAGGGCTGATGTGGTCTGTGGTTACCGAATCGCCAAGCAGGGCAAGAACGCGAGCGCCTTCGATGTCGGTAACCGGTGTGGTTTCAAGCTTCATGCCGTCAAAGTAGGGCGGCTTGCGAACATAGGTGCTCTTTGCGTCCCATTCGAAGGTTGCTCCAACAGGAGTCGGAAGAGACTTCCAGCGGTCATCCCCGTCGAAGACGCCTGCGTACTGAGAGCGGAACATTTCGCTGTTTATTGAGCTATCGATGGTTTGCTGAACCTCTTCGGGAGTTGGCCAGATGTCGGCCAAGTAGACCGGTTTCCCTTCGAAATCATCGCCGAGCGACTCAGAGTCAAAGTCGAAGTTCATTGTTCCGGCAAGTGCATAGGCAATAACTAGTGGCGGTGAAGCCAGGTAGTTCATCTTTACGTCTGGGTTGATGCGCCCCTCAAAGTTTCTGTTTCCAGAAAGCACAGCAGTGACAGCAAGGTCGTTTTCGTTAATCGCTGCAGAGATGTTTTCATCCAACGGACCAGAGTTACCAATACACGTCGTGCAACCGTAACCAACCAGGTTGAAGCCCAGCTCGTTCAATGCCTCTGTCAAGCCCGCTTTTTCGTAGTAAGAAGTTACAACCTTTGACCCGGGTGCGAGCGAAGTCTTGACCCAAGGCTTTGCCTTGAGGCCTTTGGCGGAAGCTTTGGCCGCTAGCAAACCAGCAGCAAGCATTACCGATGGGTTGCTGGTGTTGGTGCAAGAAGTGATGGATGCAATGGTTACGTGACCGTTGTCAACGCTGAAATCGGTACCTGAGACGCTGGTAGGCAGAGAAGCCTCGCTACTGTAGCTTGGTAAAACTTCTGCGAACTTCTGTTTTGCTTCGCGCAGTTCGATGCGGTCTTGTGGGCGCTTAGGTCCGGCGATAGAAGGCACCACCGTCGACAGGTCAAGCTCGAGGTATTCGCTGAAAATAGGCTCGACATCTGGGTTGTGCCACAGACCCTGGGCCTTCGTGTAGGCCTCAACCAAGGCGATCTCCTCTTCGGAACGCCCAGTGATTCTGAGGTAGTCAAGAGTTACGGAGTCGATCGGGAATATGGCAACAGTCGAACCGAACTCGGGAGACATGTTGCCGATGGTTGCACGGTTTGCCAGCGGAACCGAGGATACTCCCGCGCCGTAGAACTCGACAAACTTGCCCACAACACCGTGTTTGCGCAACATCTCCGTGATGGTTAGAACAACATCGGTTGCTGTTGCACCCGTTGGAATCTTGCCCGTGAGTTTGAAACCGACGACGCGAGGGATCAACATTGACACTGGCTGGCCGAGCATGGCTGCCTCGGCTTCGATGCCGCCCACTCCCCAACCCAGAATTCCTAGACCGTTAACCATGGTGGTGTGTGAGTCGGTACCGACGCAAGAGTCGGGGTAGGCCTGAAGCTCTCCGTTAACTTCTCGTGTCATTACTGTTCTGGCTAAGAATTCAATGTTGACCTGGTGAACGATTCCGGTGCCTGGTGGAACTACCTTGAAATCGTCGAAAGCGGTCTGACCCCATCTTAGAAATTGGTAACGCTCAGAGTTGCGCTCGTACTCAAGTTCCACGTTGCGTTCGAAGGCATCCTCGCGGCCTGCCACGTCGATCACAACGGAGTGGTCAATCACCATTTCCGCCGGAGCTAGCGGGTTGATGCGCTTGGGGTCTCCCCCGAGCGCTGCAACTGCTTCACGCATGGTCGCTAGGTCGACGATGCAGGGTACTCCTGTAAAGTCCTGCATTATCACGCGGGCCGGCGTGAACTGAATCTCGGTGTCAGGCTCGCTCTGCGGATTCCAGGATGCCAGAGCGTTGATGTGGTCGGCGGTGATGTTTGCGCCATCTTCGGTGCGCAGTAGATTCTCTAGAAGCACCTTCAGGCTGAATGGCAGTCTGGCAGCATTGAGCTTGTCGAGGCGAAAGTAGCGGTAACTCTTGTCGCCTACAGACAAGATATCTGCTGCGTTAAAACTGTTCACCTTTGACA
>JAHEAT010000052.1 GCA_024642605.1 Microbacteriaceae bacterium | reverse complement strand
GACAGCGAAATCGAAGCAACCGTTTATGCAGGAACAGGACGATAAATGAGCCGCAAGCCAAACCTCGCTCTTGTTGGAGCCACCGGTGCCGTTGGTACCGTGATGATCGACATCATTAACAACCGCGAAAACATCTGGGGAGAAATTCGCCTAATCGCGTCGCCTCGCTCAGCTGGCAAGAAAATCACCGTTCACGGTGAAGACCTAACCGTGGTGGCGCTCTCGGCCGAAGCATTCGATGGCATCGACATTGCCATGTTCGATGTGCCTGACGAAGTTTCAGAAATCTGGGCACCAATCGCTGCCGAGCGCGGTGCGGTAGCAGTCGACAACTCAGGCGCATTCAGAATGAACCCTAATGTTCCGCTAGTGGTTCCAGAGGTAAACCCAGAACAAGCGAAGAACCGCCCACTCGGCATCATTTCGAACCCGAACTGCACGACCCTCACCATGATGGCGGCTATGGGTGCGCTACACCAAAAGTGGACCCTCAAAGAACTTGTTGTCTCTTCATATCAGGCCGTTTCGGGCGCCGGTGCTGCAGGAATCGATCGTTTAGCCGACGAACTCGAAGCGGTTGGCGGCAACAAAGCCCTGGGCCTAAGCACCGACGACGTAGCGACGGCACTCGAGGCTGCCGGTGTTGCTCAAGCCGACTCACCATGGCCAGTGCCGATCGCCCTCAACGTAATTCCTTTCGCTGGTTCGCTAAAGGCAGGCGGCCACACCAGTGAAGAGATGAAAGTGCGCGATGAATCGCGCAAAATTCTTGGCATTCCAACCTTGAAGGTGGCAGCCTCCTGCGTTCGCGTTCCAGTTCAGGTAAGCCACTCGCTAACGGTTCACGCAACCTTCGAGAACAACCTCACCCCCGATGAGGTTCGCGAGGTGCTTGGCGCGCAGCCGACCATTCGTGTCATGGATGACCCGGCCAACGGTGTTTACCCGACACCCAACCACGTAGCTGGGCAAGACCCAACGTTTGTTGGCCGAATTCGACAGGCACTTGACTTTGAGAACACCATCGACCTTTTCGTAGTGGGCGACAACCTTCGCAAAGGTGCAGCCCTCAACACCTACGAAATCGCCGAACTGGTGGCAGCCGAGTTCTAAACCCAACATTCAAAGAACTTTCTTGCAAAACACCGCTAACTTGACGTCGAGAAATGCGTCGACGGGCCTAACCCGCAGGTATCTTGAGAGTATGCGCAAACTTTTGGTGGCCATTGCGGCACTCACCTTGGTTTCGGCGCTCAGCGGTTGCTCGGGGGATTCAAATGCCAGCCCGACCAAAAGCGGGGCCCCGATGCCAACAATCGACCCGGCACTCATTCCCGAGGCCGCGCCCTCAGATGCCATCGAAATCGACCCAACCAACTTCGACACAGGTTTCGGCGAATACACCTTTCGTGTTGGCGAAGGCCCGGTCTGGTGCACCATCAACTACGAAAGCAACTTCTCGGTTTGCGAGCAGATGGAAGCCTCGGCACAATACGCCCCGATTCCGATTCCTGACACCTGCGATTACTCGTACGGATACCAAATGAGGCTTTGGGCTCAGGCACCTTCTGGATCACCAATCGCCGATATGCCATGCGCCGGAGGTTCTTACGCAGACCCTGTAGGCGCTAAGACCCTCAACGACCGCGAAAAAATCTCAGTGAACGGAATAACCTGTTGGGTTGACCAGCTAAACGTTCGCTGCGACAACGAGACTGGCAACTACATTGCCCTTGGCCCCGAAATTTGGGCCGTTCACTAGCTTTCAAGGGTTCGCTAAAGCTCACGCGGTAGTAGGGTTACCAACCGAACTTCGGGTAGACAGAAAAATCGCACTGGCGCAAAGATCGAAGTACCCAGCCCTGCACACACATTGAGAACTGAGCGCTTGCCGCCGAAGTTCCACCCACTCAAACCCTTGGCAAAGCGAGCCGGAAGGTCGCAGTTAGTGACCAAGGCTCCCTTGCCAGGCAGGCAAACCTGACCGCCGTGAGTGTGCCCCGCAAAAATGACGCTGGCATTGTTGACGGTCATCGCCTCAATAACGTTGAGGTACGGCGCATGAGTTACGCCGAAAACCACATCGCTATTAGCAACCTCCGATGCCTGCCCAGGCAGACTGGCGAGATCAGCAAGCCCATCGTGCGGATCGTCAAGCCCGGTGAAACCTACTCGCGAACCGTTGACGGTTAGTGTGCCGCTGCGGTTGTTGAGGTTTAGCCAACCCCCGCGCTGCAGGGCATCCGTGAACTTGCCCGTGTCGAGCGGCGTACCATTTTCGGGCGTCGACGGGGAGAACAGATAGGCGAGTGGGTTGCGCAGAGTTGGTGCGTGGTAGTCGTTTGAGCCGTGCACGAATACGCCTGGAAATTTCTGCAGGGGAGCGAGCATGGAGATTGCATTATCGATGACGTCGCGGTGGCTAAGGTTATCGCCAGTGTTTACGACTAGATCGGGGTTGAGGCGGGCTAGCTCAGCAACCCAGCGGGCCTTGCGCGTTTGCCACGGGGCCAAGTGAATGTCGCTGATGTGAAGCACGCGGATAGGCGCGGCACCGGCTGGCAGTGCATTGGTGATTTCGGCCTCACGAACACGGTAAAGGTGCCGTTCGATAAAAAAGCCCCAGATGGCGCAACCCGCGGCAATGCAGAGGCTCAGCCAAAGCCAAAACATTAGAGCTACGGACCACTCGAAATGATGAGCAGGATTGCACCGGTGAGGGTGGCAGCCGAGCCCACAGCCGGCAGGGTGCCGATGACGCGACCCTGAGGGATGGTGGCGCTGTGTTGGAAGAGCTGCGATTGTGATGGCTGAGGTGCTGCAACTGCTGAGAACCCGAGTGCCGTAAGGGTGGAGATTGCTGTGTCAGGGGTTTCGCCAACCACACCAGCCGAAGGAATCTTAGTTTTGCCGCCCGAACTGATGAAGATCTTTACCTGGCTGCCGCGAGGAATAACCTGACCCGCCGATGGGCGGGTATAGGCAACTGTGCCAGCCGGCTGCGACGAAGCTACCTTCTTTACTACGATTGCGGCGTTTAGGTCGGCCACTTTGATGCTCTCGGCGGCATTATCTGGAAGGGCACCACCAACTGCTGGCACCACAATCATGGTCGCATCGATCATGCTCTGCGGCGGGTTCGGGAAGGTGCTGGTTGGGTACTGCTTGTTTGCCACCTGCATGATGCTTCGCCAGATGTCGTGGCGAACGGTGTTACCTGCCTTGCCGTTTAGCGAAATTCTAGAAAGCGACTTATTACCCGAGACGTTACCAACCCAGGTCGCGGTTGCAACGGCAGTGCTGGTTCCGGTCATCCAAGTGTGAACACCCGAGTCGGTTGTACCGGTCTTACCGGCAAGCATTACGCCATCGCCGGTGTTCGACGCGCCACCGGTTCCGCCGGCGAGAACGCGCTTCATCGCGTAAAGCATGCCTGCAGAAACCTCTGGGGTTACGGCCTGGGTGCACTTGGTTTTTGGAATCGCCATCTCGGCTTTAGTGGAGCGGACCACAACTCGATCGATAACTACCGGGGTGCAGAACATTCCTTGATTTGAAATACCGGCAATCGCTGCAGCCATTGTGATCGGCGCGATCTCGTTAATGCCAAGAATCGAGGATGGCACGTACTGCAGTTCATTGCCATCGGCACGGTGCACTCCAAACGACTGAGCTACATCTCTGATGTCGCAAAGATCAAGTTGGTGAGCCATATCGGCAAACGCGGTGTTGACCGAAAGCGCCGTGGCTTGAACCACGGTTAGGTCTTCTGGCTCTTTAGAAATGTTGTTTGGCGACCAAGCGGTGGCAACGTTTCCGCACCGTGCTCGGAAGTCGGAGGCATCCCACTGACGCACTCGACCATCGACATGGTCGAGCAGCTTGTAACCGGCGTTCAACCAAGCACCCAGGGTGAAAAGCTTGTAGGTCGAACCGGTTTGGAAACCCGAAGATCCGCCGTAGTTTTTGTCGGTGGCATAGTTGACCGATGTGTGGCCAAGCTCCGAGCTGCCGGTTTGGTCAAACACGCGGTTTTCGGCCATGGCCAAAACTCGCCCGGTACCAACCTGAACCGAAACCGAGGCCGAACCGATTTGGCTTGCGTCGCTAGGTGGAACCCACTTCTTGGAAGCAGAATCTGCAGCCTTCTGAATCTTTAGGTTCATCGAGGTGTAAATCTCTAGGCCACCGCGGCGAAGCAGAAGCTCGCGGTCTTCGGGGGTTGGGCCGAATTCAGGGTTATTTCTGATCGTCCACACCACGTAGTCGCAGAAGAAGGCGTAGGTCTGGTTTGCCTCACAACCGCTCGGGGTGTGGGTGAGGTTTACAGTGATTGGCTCGGCCTTGGCTGAATCGGCCTCAGCGCCGGTGATGTAACCAGCGTCTCTCATGTTGTTAATCACGTAGTCGCGGCGGTTCTTGGCGCGTTCCAAGTTATCGGCAACGTCTGGGCGGTAATCGTTTGGTGATTTCAGCATCGCTGCCAGCAGCGCAGCCTGGCTAATGGTCAGCTTCTTCGCCGACGTTCCGAAGTAATAGTTCGATGCGGCTTCGATGCCGTTGATTTGCCCGCCGAAGAACGAGAGGTTCGCGTATCCGGCAAAAATCTCTTGCTTCGAATAGTGCTGTTCAAGCGAGATGGCCAAACGGATTTCTTTAAGTTTTCTATCGAAACTCGGGTAGCGGGCCGCGTCGGCTGCCGCCTGGTCTCCAGCCAGCACGGCTGCCTCAATGAGGTTGTTCTTGACGAACTGCATAGTTACCGTTGAACCACCCGGGCCATTGCCCAGAGATGCAGCGCTCGTGAGGCTGGCGCGAATCAAAGACAGAATGTCAACGCCAGCGTGGCTCCAGAAACGCGGGTCTTCGGTTGAGACCACGGCGTTGACGAAGTTTGAAGAGATGTCTGTGTAATCAACCGAAACGCGGTTCTCGTGATAAAAAGTTGCCACCTTAACGGGCT
>JAHEAT010000047.1 GCA_024642605.1 Microbacteriaceae bacterium | reverse complement strand
ATTACGAAAGTTTCTGGTGGCTTGCCAGCTCTTTGTATAGCGGAGTGCTCTTGAGTAGTTGCTTGTGAGTGCCTGCACCGACGATTTGACCCTTCTCGAGGACGAGGATTAGGTCGCTGTCGACCACGGTCGATAGGCGGTGAGCAATGACGAAAAGGGTGCGGTTTTTGGCTACCGAATCGATTGCGTCTTTGAGGCGCTGTTCGTTGAGGCCGTCGAGCGAAGATGTTGATTCATCGAGCAGCAGGATGGGCGGGGCGGCTAGCAGGGTGCGGGCGATGGCTAGGCGCTGACGCTCGCCACCGCTGAGCATGATGCCCTTCTCACCGACCTCGGCGTCGAAGCCGCGTGGGTCGCGATCGAGTACCTCAATTAGGTTCACTTCCTCAAGCACTGCGTGGAGTTCGGCTTCGGTGGCGGTTGGTTTACCGATGAGCAGGTTCTCGCGGATGCTGCCGGCCAGCACCGGGGCGTCCTGTTCGACATAGCCGATCTGGGCGCGAAGGGCTTCGCGAGAGATGGTGGCGACCTTTTGCCCATCGAGCAGGATGTCGCCGGAGCTTGGCTCGTAGAAGCGTTCGATGAGTGAGAAGACCGTCGACTTACCTGCACCAGACGGACCGACGAGCGCTACGCGGGTGCCGCGCTCGATCTTGAACGAGACCTTGCTTAGGACTTCTCGTGCTTCGCCTGCTGGTTGATCTTCGGTGGCAGGGGTAGGTGCGTATCCGAATGAGACTTTCTTGAACTCGATTGCGGTTTTGTTGCGAGCCTTGCGTGCGGCGAGGTCCTGTCCGTCGGCTTCTTCAACCGGCAGCGTAAGAATTTCTTGAATGCGGGCGAGTGCACCAAGTGCAGATTGAACTGAGCTGATGGCACCGAAGGCAGTGCCGACTGGACGCATCAAAAGGAACATCAAAAGAATAAAGCTGACCAATGATGCAACTGTGGTGGCACCAGAAGCGACTCGGTAGCCTCCGACACCGAGCACCACGATGAACGCACTGTTCATTGCTAGTCCACCAATTGGTGAAATTGCCGAACTGATTTTGGCGATTTTTACACCCTGGGTGTAGGCCTCATCGGCTGCCGTTTTTACCTGCTCGGTTTCGCGTGATTCTGCTCGGGCTGCGCGAATTGTGCGCACAGCGCTGAGTGCTCGCTCGACTGCGGCGGACATATCTCCAACGCGTTCCTGTGCCTTGGTGGTGGCTGAGCGAATACGGCGTGATGTAACGGTGATGGCGCCGATTGCGATCGAGAGCATGAGCACGGTTAGTCCGAGTAGCAGCGGGTCGATGAAAGCCATTGCGATGACGGCACCGATGAAAATCAAGATTCCGCCGGCCAGATCAATTAGTCCCTGGGTGAGGACAGCGCGAAGCAGTGTGGTATCTGAGCTGGTACGCGAGACTAGGTCACCGGTTCGGCGACGGTCGTACTCGACTATTGGCAACCTCAGAAGCCGACCGGCTAGTGAGATTCGGGCGGTACGGACGATACCCTCGCCGGCCTTGGCCAATAGGTAGCGCATGAATCCATCAGAGGTGGCCGACCCAACCACCACGGCCATCAGGGCTAGAACCAGCATGGTGGTGGGCTTCTGGTTCTGCACGGCTGTGATTAGTTGACCCACTACCAGTGGCTGGGCAAGTGAGACACCGGCACCAAAGATGGAGAGAATCACCGCGATGATCAGTTGCCGCCTGTGTGCGGTGAGGTATGGAATAAGCGTCTTGAAGCTCGCCTTCGGTCCTTTGTCTCTAGGTGCAGACATTGGTCCACGGCCGCGGCCACCCATCATGCTCATTTGTTCTCCTTTAGCTGGCCCTCGCCAATTAGAAACTCGTTAAGTAAGAAATTTATTTCCTGAAGTGAAAGCGCCTCTGTGTATGCGGTGTTTTTGAAGAAGCGAGAGAAGTCGACTTTTTGCAATGCTTCGAGAGCGCGTGGATGATTTAACTTTAGAAACATCTGTGTGCTGTTGGGTTCTCGTTTGAATTCAGTTTTGAGTCGGCCGCAGCCGTAACCAAAAATAGTGAGGCTGACATCGGCTTCTTGCGGTTTCACTTTTTTGATGAACTGATTGTCGACCACTTTTACAATCAGACGCTTGGTTTTGCGTTTTTGCCAAATTTGGAAACAGGTGGCGAGGCGATTCTTTGCGGAAATTTCGTCATCGTTGTCGTCGACGTAATCGATTTGTAGGTCGACGTCTGCAATTAGGTGGAAGCGCTGATCGAGTCGGTTGATGACCGACCACTTGCGCCACGAGCGTGGCACGATGAAACATATGTAGTCGCTCGAGTCTGCCGCTTTGTTGAAAAAGGGGATTGATAGCGAGTTGTTTCGACCGAAGGGCGGGTTCGAAATGGTGACCGCATGCTTGGCGATTAGTTCGGCTTCCAGGAAGTTGCCGAGTGATACTTCTTTATGCTTCGGCTCGATGTCGAAACTAATGATTTTTGCGATGCCGAACTTCTTGGCCGCCTTGATGAAGGCTCCCGTGCCACCGGCCGGTTCGATCATGGTTCGTTCTGCAAGGTCCGGCACGTGCTTCGCTACCTCGGCCAACAGTGTCTTGGCTAGCGCGGCTGGGGTATAAAACTGCTCTTTGCCGGTGGTGCGGGTATTGCCCAGGCGTGGCTTGGCTGGGCTCGAGGTCGGCATAAATCAAGGCTAACAAGTTATCGATTAGTGTGAATTCTCGTGATTGTCGCGAAAAACCTAACTAAGAAGTACGGCGATTTTGTCGCCGTCGATGGCATCGATTTTGAGGTCAAGAAGGGTGAATCCTTTGGCCTACTTGGACCAAACGGTGCTGGCAAGTCCACCACGATGCGCATGATTGCCTCCACTTCGCAGCGCACCTCAGGTGAGCTGACCGTGCTTGGCTTGGACCCAAACACCCACGGCCCGCAAATTCGAGCACACCTTGGAGTTGTGCCGCAGCAGGACAATCACGATCGAGAACTCAAGGTGAGCGAAAACCTCTACATTTACGGGCGCTATTTCGGGTTGGCTCGAAAGTATCTGAAAAGCAAGATAGAAGAACTACTGGACTTTGCGCAGTTGCAAGAGAAGCGCGATGTCAAAGTGGACGAACTCTCCGGCGGTATGCAGCGTCGACTGACAATCGCGCGCGGCTTGATCAATGAGCCGGAAATTTTGATGTTGGATGAACCGACAACTGGTTTGGATCCTCAGGCTAGACACATTCTCTGGGATCGCTTGTTCCGACTCAAGGAACAGGGAGTCACGCTTGTAATCACAACTCATTACATGGACGAGGCCGAGCAACTTTGCGACCGACTAATCGTGATGGACAAGGGCAAGATTATGGCTGAGGGCTCACCTGCTGACCTCATCAAGCAGTACTCAAGTAAAGAGGTCCTTGAGGTGCGATTTGGTTCAGCGCGCAACGCCGAGGTGGGAGAGAAGTTGAGCAAGCTCGGCGATCGCGTAGAAACTCTGCCAGACCGCATTCTGATTTACAGCGAAGACGGCGAAAAGATTTTGGCACAAATCCACCGGCTCGGATTTGAACCGCAGACTTCGCTGGTGCGCCGTAGTTCTCTTGAAGATGTGTTCTTGCGTCTGACCGGCAGAACACTGGTCGAGTAATGGGCGAAACCAAACTCACTTGGCAGGGCTCTCGACAGCTAATCGACGTCGAACGGTCGATTGCTCGCGGGGCCTGGTACGTGGCAGAACATCGCCTGCGCAACATGAGCAAGTGGTGGATCTCGATGCTGAGCTTCGGCATCGGTAACCCGGTGCTGTTCCTGCTTTCTGTCGGAGTCGGCATCGGCGCGCTAGTCAATCAGAACAACGGCGGCATCGATGGCGTGGACTACTTGGTGTTCCTGGCCCCGGCCTTGCTAGCCACAGCGGCAATCCAGGCCACCATGGACGAGACTATGTTCCCGGTGCTTAGCGGCTTTGTCTGGGACAAGATCTTCTTTGCCATGAACGCAACCCAGCTCGGCGGCCGGGCAATGGTGGGTGGCATTCTGATTGCCGCCGGGATTCGCAACGTGCTTACCGTGTTGGTTTACGAGGTAATTCTTGTTCTTTTCGGTGCAGTTCCGCTGGCCTCGATTCCGATGCTCACGCTTTCGTCGGTCCTTGCCGGTTTCTCATTTGGCGCCGTGATGCTTATGGGGTCATCGTTTGTCAAAAAAGACGATGGTTTTTTTGCGATTGTCGGGCGCTTTATCATCACTCCGATGTTCATGTTTTCGGGAACCTATTACCCGCTTGAATCTTTGCCGTTTTACCTGCAGTGGATCGGATGGTTCTCTCCGGTTTGGCACGCAACCGATCTTGGACGTGCTCTCAGCTATGGCCATTCGGCACCGACTTGGCTATTAGTGACTCACGTGAGTTACCTGTCGATGCTTTTCATTATTGGTCTTTTGGTTGCTACCTGGCAGTTCAATAGGCGGCTGAGCAAATGAGTACTTTGCAGGGAATTTACGCTGGTCGCGCTCGAACTCTAATTCAGCGAAACCTAATGGCATTCAAGTCTTCGACTTGGCTCGTGGTGCTTTCGGGATTTGTTGAGCCGCTATTTTATTTGGCGGCTTTTGGATACGGACTCGGTGGATTTATCGGCAACGTCACAGACGGAAACGGTAACCCGGTGAGTTACGCGGCGTACATTACTCCCGCACTGCTCGCGACTTCTGCGATGAATGGTGCAATTTATGATTCAACCTGGAACGTATTTTTCAAAATGCACTTCGGAAAGTTTTATCAAACCACTCTCACCACATCCATTGGGGTTTTGGATGTCGCGCTTGGAGAAATAAGTTGGGCCTTGATTCGCGGTGCAGTTTACGCATCTGCGTTTCTGATTGTGGTTTCGCCCATGGGGCTCATTCCGAGCGGCTTCGGCTGGCTGGCAATTCCAGGGGCGGTAGTTATTGCCTTTGGTTTTGCCTCGTTCGGCATGGGGCTTACTTCCTATTTGGATAACTTCAAGCAGATGCAGTGGATC
>JAHEAT010000045.1 GCA_024642605.1 Microbacteriaceae bacterium | reverse complement strand
CGCTGGAACACCGGCGGTGGTGAGCGACTCGCTCAAACGCTCGGCAGTCATTTTGGTGCGAGTGAAGATAAGTGCCTTGCCTTCACCCTGAACCAAACGAAGAAGAACCTGGCTGCGGTCTTCTGGGTCGGTTACGAGAACGCGGTGGGTGATGTTGGTGTGGTCTTCTTCTCCGTCGGCAACCTCATAGATGTATGGGTCTGGAAGGAATTCACGAACCAACGAGTCAACTTCGCGGTCGAGCGTGGCCGAGAACAGCAGCTTCTGCGAGTCACCGCAGGCACGCATGATGCGACGCACTGGTTCGATGAATCCGAGGTCGCACATGTGGTCAGCTTCGTCAACCACGATGGTTTCAATTGCGCTGAGGTCAACGATTCCCTGAGCCATCAAGTCTTCGAGACGACCCGGGGTGGCAACGATGATGTCGGTGCCGCGGCTCATCGCGGTTTCTTGGCGACGCTGAGGAACTCCACCGTAAATACAAACGGTGAAGAATCCGACACCGCGGGCTAGACCCTTGATGGTGCGGTCGATCTGGTCGGCGAGTTCACGGGTTGGCGCGAGAATCAAGGCACGAGCCTGACCCTGCTTGCGCTGCACCGATCCACCGGCAAGAAGTTTGGTCACGATTGGCACAGAGAACGCAACGGTTTTACCCGAACCAGTCTTGCCGCGGCCTAGAACGTCGCGACCCGAGATTGCAGCCGGGATGGTTGCAGCCTGAATCGGAAACGGAGTTTCGGCGCCCATGCCCTGTAGAGCTGCGATGAGCTTGGGGTGAAGTTCCATGGCTTCGAAGGTCTCGGTGATCATGGCATCTTCGTCGGCCAAGCCACTTAGACGCTCTAGAACAACATCTTCAACGAAGGTCTTCTTGTTGGCGTTGCCCTTGCGAGCATCGGCGAATTCACCGTCACGGATGCGGTCACGCTCAACGCGATCGCTGCGACGACCATCGCGGTCTGGGGTAAAGCGGTTGTCGCGGTCGCCGAAGTCACGGCGAGGTGCGCGGTTGTCGCGGTCGCCGAAGTCGCGGCGAGGAGCACGGTCATCGCGTGAACCGAATTCACGACGAGGAGCACGGTCATCGCGAGCAGCGAAATCGCGGCGAGGAGCGCCAGCGTCACGGCCGCGGTCGCGGTCGAAAGAGCTGCGGGCATCGCGACGGTCTGCGTCGCCGAACGGACGACGCGCTGGGCGGTCGTCGCGGTTAGCGAAATCGCTGCGCGGTGCGCGGTCGTCACGTGAACCAAAGTCGCGGCGTGGAGCGCGGTCGTCGCGAGGTGCGCGATCGTCGCGGCCAGCAAAACCGCCACGGCGTTCGCCGCCACGGCCTTCTGGCTTGTTTTCGCGAGGAGTCCAGTCGCGGCCGCGATCTGGGCGGCCGTCACGGGTTTCGCGAGCCGAAGTAGAGTCGGCGCGACGAGCACGGTCGTCGGCTGAATAGCGTGGCTTGCGGCCAGCATCTGAGTTGTCACGCGGGCCACGTGCGTCGTCGGCACGGTGAGGTGCGCGACCGCCACGGCCGTCATCGCGGGTTTTGAAGCCTGCAGATTTGCCGGTCTTGCCGTTTTTGTCGAAACTTTTTGCGCCGCGGCGTTCGCCGGGCTGAGCTCCGCGCGGAGCGCGCGAAGGAGTGCTGCCAGAATTAGGCATGGTTTTTATCCTTGTTTAGTTGTGTGGGTCGAAGGGAGTAGCTCCGAGCCGCGTTCTATAAGTCGAACTGCGCTAACCCACACACGAGAACTGCATCCGCAATACGGCGGATTCTCAAACGAAGGAAGACTGGTGCATTCCGGCCCGCATCTAGGTAGCGGGGCGATTTTTAATAATGCACTGCAAACGACTTGTTGTTACGAAATCGTAACTGTTCAAGCCTAAACGCTAGCGCCAAAAAAACCTAGGACTTTCTTTTGCGCGCGATAGAAAAAACGTGAAGGAAATGGTTCTAACGAAGACGAATGGCATCGGGTATCACCAGGGTTTCGCCATCAAAGGTGATGCCGGTGAGGTCGCGAACCACAATGTCGGCGTCGGTGTTGAGAGCGTGATGCGAAACCCCCACGATCAAACCAACACCGGCCTCTGCGGCAGCGATGCATCCGGCGGCGGCGTCTTCAAAAACTACGCAATCTTCGGGCGCAAAGCCAAGCCGTTCAGCGCCCAAAAGGTATGGGTCTGGGTGTGGTTTGCCACGCGCCACGTCGGCGGCGGTTACCAGCTGAGGTGGCACGGGCAAGCCCGCGGCAACGATTCGTGCTCGCCCAAGGTTTGGGTTTGCCGAAGTGCAAATCGTCCAGGTGCCGGCTGGCAGCGAATGCAGCAATTCGTGGGCTCCGGCGAGCGCGAGGGTTTCGTGTGCCGTGTCTTGCTCTAGTTGGTTTATGCGGTTGTTGGCTTCTTCGAAGACGTCTGGGCTCGAAATCCATTCGCGAACCTTATCTTCGGCGCGCTGGCCGGCGTTTTCTGGTTTATCCCAGTCGATGTGCGGGGCATACTCGCTGCACCAAAGTTTCCACGCTGCCGATGCTGCGGCGTGCGAGTCGACGAGTACGCCATCGTTGTCGAATAGCAGGCCAGATGCAGAGAACTTCACGCTCTTAGCCTAAATGCGCGTGGTCGCTACTTTTGCGGTGTCTTGGCGCGGTAAATGAGAACGAGGTGGTTTGCTGCCAGCATTGCTGCCAACACCACGAGTGCCTCCAACTCCCCGACTAGCTGCATTAGTGGCGAAAGCTCATTGCCGTAGTAGGCCCCAACGTCACCAATGAGTGAGCTGCTAACCAAGAACTGGTAACCAAAGAAGAGGTAAACCAGGCTGAGAGCAAAAATCCACTGGCGAGCTATCGAAACGCCACCGAGCAGTTTGCCTGCCTCGTCGCGAACCAGACCTGCGGCGGCCAAAAGTCGAGCCCCGAAGAACAGCGATGCGCCAATCACAACTAGAGCGCCATCGAGCACCCACTGCGCACCTTGGCCACTGGTTGCAGAAAGAATCTGTGCCGAGATAACTGGCACCACAATCAAGGCAAACACCGGAATCATTAGCGCATTGATGGCCGAACTTTTCGAAACCTTTGATGCTGGCGACGCAACTTGCTCAGGCGCGCCGGTGTCGACGTGGCTTGGCGCGGCATCGGTGACTTCGGCTGCAGAGGCGTTGACGTTGAGGTTTTTTCTCTGAATAGTGCTGCGAATACCGAAGTACAAAACTCCGAGGCTCAGCACGAAGCTGATGGTGAAAACAAGTTGCACGCCGGGCGCGGATTGCCCGAGACTGCCCGAAGTTGCCGAAGCAATACCCGAAATTAGGCCGATGATTCCGGCCACCACGATTGCTGAAATGTTTACGATCTTGGCAAAAATGTTGGCGCTCTTAGCTAGGTTTTTCTGCTCAGCTTCGGCGCCTGCCAAATGTGCGCTGGCCACGTCGCGAGCGCGAGCGGTGAGCCAAATGCTCACGGTTGTGCAAACGAGGGGAATGATGGTTCCCATGATGGTGGCAGAAAGACCACTGTCGAGGCCCAGTAGCGAGGCGATGTAGCGAATGCTGAGAGTGTAGCCAACCGAAACGCCCACGGCGATGGTTGGCAGCAGCAATGCGTTTTGTAGTTTGCGAACGGCGGTGTTGGTCGACACGGGGTTCCCCTTCGTTACGTTTTTCGCACCAATACGGCGCTACCGCCAATATTGGCGAACCATCCCATATTCCCACTCGAAAGCGTGGTTTTATGCCCCGTTACGGTTTTCGAAGGTGGGCTCTTTAGGGGACAACCCGAGGTTATACGGCTGGCTGGGCGGGTGCATCCTGGGTGCGATGACGCGAAAGCAGGGTTGCATAGACACCCAAAGTTGCGAGCACCAAAAGCAGGTAGGCGGGCAGCATGTGGTTAAAGAACCATTCGGCCGACACCGGCAAAACTATAGGCGAAGAGCCATCGGTGAGCACCGGCTCGGCGCGGTAATCACGCAGCTGGCTGATGGCATCAGAACCAAAACCGAACGACATTAAAGTGACAACCGCTCCAAACACGATAGAAAGCACAAAGTTGAGGCTCACTGCACCGGCTGCCCCAGCCAACGAGGTTCGTGGGCGCACAGGCGCTGGCTTGCCTGCTCGAGCCCGAACCGCGAACCGGGTGCCAAGCACAATCGACAGCGCGATGATCACCTGAATAACCACCCAGGCCCAAGTGTCGAGGCTTTTGCCCTGAGCGTCGTAAAAGATGATTCCAAGAATGGTTGCCAGCGCGGTGCCAACCACTGGTAGCGAGTAGGCGAGCACCAAGGCCTTCTGCTCTTCGGTGAGCTTGCCCTTTTCGACCGATTCAACGGCCGAAGACTTACGAAACACGGTTGCGCGAAGCAGCACGAAAACCACCAGAGCGGTTGCCAGCAGAATCGGCACGTACACACCAAAGATTCTCCCAACCACGGTGGTGTTGAAACCACCTTGGAATGATGAAAGGAAGGTGCTGATGGCAAAGAATGCGCCGGCAACAAGGCCGACGATTACCGAAAGCGTGGCAAATCTGAGTGCTGCGTGGGCTGCACGATTCTCTTCTCCGAGTGCTAGGCGCTGGTGGTCTGCCCGAGCGTGAGCCCAACTGGCAAAACCGCTGAACACTGCGATGCCCACCAAGTAGAGGTAAGTAGAACCCTTGATCTCAACTTGCGTTGGGTAACCGCTGTTGTAATAGGTTGGCTCTTCGCCTAAACCCCACCACATGGCAACCATAAAGATGATCCAGCCGAGTTGTAAACCGATAAGTGGAAGCAAAACGGTGAAGCGCATGTGCTTGTTCATGCCCTCAGGTTACCCTCGAAGGCCAGAAGGGGCAACGCAGGTTTAGACTCAAAACATGTCTGAACAAGAAGTCACCGACTACATCGAAGCCCAGGATGAGCCAAAACGCAGCACTCTGCTGGCGATGCGCGCGAGCATTTTAGAAATCGAACCCCGCCTCGAGCAATCGTTCGCCTGGAAGTCGGCGATGTTCAAGTTCAACGGCAAGTTCGTGGCTGGTCTGTGTGCCCACAAGTCG
>JAHEAT010000043.1 GCA_024642605.1 Microbacteriaceae bacterium | reverse complement strand
AACTCGCATGGTTCCGTTGCAACCGCCCTCAACCTGCGCCGAAGACGGTTCGCAAAGAACCGCGAACGAGCCCTCGAGAAGCTCTGGTCGGTTGCGAGAAATGCGACCTAGTCCATTGAGCTCGGCCTCGACCTCTTCGTGATCGTAGAAAACCCAGGTGATGTCTACGTTTGGCGAAGCCAACTCAACGGCAAGCTTCAACTGCACGGCGACGCCGGCCTTCATGTCAACGGTTCCTCTGCCCCAGAGAACGTCAACGCCGTCGATGTTGCGACGAGTAACAGGCAGGTTGTCGGCGATTGGCACGGTGTCAATGTGTCCCGCGATTACAACTCGGCGAGCGCGCCCGAGGTTTGTCTTAGCAACGATTGCATCGCCATCGCGAATCACTTCTAGGTGCGAAGCGTCTCGCAAAACTTGCTCGATGGCGTCGGCCAGGGCCTTCTCGTTACCAGAGACAGACTCGATGTTGCAAATGGCCTCTGTGAGTTCGATTACGCCAAGTGAAGTATCTAAAGACATGCTTTCAAACCTACTCTGTTAACCTTGTCAGGTGACTGACGACAACATCATCAAAGGCAAGGCCTGGGGCCATGGCCTTGCAACCATCGCGGCCGATGGCACAATGCTCGACGCCTGGTACCCGAGCCCTCAACTTGGGGCCGCACCTAAGACCGACGCACTATGGGTTGTGCCTAAAGAGTTCGACGCGCTTTCCGGTTTCGACAAGCGCCGTAACGTCAACGTGCAGGTGGTTCACACGGAGGTTGACCTCGACCAACCGGTAACCTCAACCGCCGATGCCTACCTGCGACTGCAGTTGCTCAGTCACCTGATCGTCGCGCCAAACAGCATCAACCTCGAAGGCCTTCTACCGAATCTGCCAATCGTCGCTTTCACAAGCGCCGGCCCCGTGGCACTCGAAGAGCTCGACGCCCTTCGCCCTCAGCTGCAGCGAGCAGGAATCACCATTCACGCGATCGACAAGTTCCCTCGCCTGCTTGACTACGTGACCCCTAAAAAGGTGCGAATTGCCGACGCCAGCCGGGTACGCCTAGGAGCTCACGTAGCCCCTGGCACAACGGTTATGCACGAAGGCTTCATCAACTTCAACGCCGGCACGCTCGGCACCGCGATGGTCGAGGGCCGCATCTCTCAAGGCGTAGTCGTCGGTGAAGGATCCGACATCGGTGGCGGCGCCTCAATCATGGGTACTCTTTCTGGCGGCGGACGCGAACGCGTGCGAATCGGCGAAAGAGCCCTACTCGGCGCCAACTCTGGCGTCGGTATCTCGATCGGTGACGACTCGGTTGTCGAAGCCGGCCTATACATCACCGCCGGCACCAAGGTGACCATCGTCGACGACCAGCCGGAGCGATCGGTAAAGGCTGTTGACCTAAGTGGCTTACCAAACCTGCTGTTTCGCAGAAACTCGGTCACGGGCCGCGTTGAGGTCTTACCCCGCTCTGGCGTTGGCGTAACCCTCAACAGTTCGCTGCAAAACCTTTAGTCAAGAGCTTGCCTTGCCTCATATTTGAGTGAGCGCGGGGTGAATAGCAAAAAGACCAATGCCGCCACGACAGGCAAGCCGAGAACCAACGAGGTCAATTGCAACCATGGAAAATTCGCGACGCTTTCATCGACTGAATTGAGCATGGCGGCGCCAAGCATCAGCCCAGTAAGACCACCGAGTAGCGAACCAACGAGTGTGAGCGCAAAGGACTGACTAGCGACCAAGCGGGCTCTAAAAGACCTTGGAGCACCAATCGCTGAAAGCGTGCGTTTGTCAGTTCGCGCCTCAATTTGTGAAAGACCCAATGCAATTCCCGTTGATGCCAGCGAGAATAAAGCCGCGAGCAAGACTATCGTCCAGGCTAGGGTCTCCGGATTGACTAACCCTGTTCCGTTACTTAGGTTCAGGTAGATATTTCTGCCATCGAGTTTGTCCATAGTGGCCGCCGAAATATCTCCGGTGTAATTTACGACGATCGAAGTTGGGTAAGCCTTGATTCCGAGTTTTATAGCAGTCTCGGGGCTAATCATGGCACTGTAGGCAAAAGATTTGCTCTGAATCTTGCTAACTAAGTATGAACTCAGCTCAACAGTTTTGTTTGCGTTGCCTAAGTTATGGCCGGCCCAATAATAATCACTTGGTTTCAGCCAACTTATTTTCGCCTTGCCCTCGTAGTCATAACCCTTATTGAATAGCACCACACCGCCGTTTTTTAGGGTTTCCTCTGCCGATGAATTGTGTTCCTTGGTGATTGCCCGCAAGGCATCAGCACCACCAACAACGATCGTCCGCTTGGGATCCTCTAGCGGAACGCATCCCGCCGGCAACCTCATATCGCTCTGAGTCATTCCTGCACCATGGGCTTGCAACCATTCTTGAGAATTTGTGGCTAGGCCCGTGTAGTAACAAACCGAAGCCGGGTTGAACAAAACCACGGGGGTTGGCACATCAAATTGTGACGCGATTGTTCCATCGGCATCAATTGTTCCCATAGAGCTCAGCACATCGATTGTGGAGTCTACGATTGTTGCCGAATCAAAGGAGCCAGATGCCATTACTAACTTGCGTTCAGATTCAAGGGTTTCTCGTTTCGGCACCCCAGCCCAAAAATCAGCGAACGACGAAACCTCCATGGTCGATTGGCTCGGGTCGAACCCAACTGGTTTCACCCCGAATTCGATACCAGCTTGGCCCGGCAAATACCGGTACTGGTAGAAATCGCGCTGCGCCTTGGTTGGCCCGTACGCAAAAGATGCACCAAAAGTAGCCACGAATGTCACCGTCAAAACCGAAGCTATGACTGGCGAGTAGCGCCTCCGGTTGTAGAGGAGATCTTTACCCGCAAAGTTCGAGGTGCTACCAAATTTGGCCATAACCCAGCGCATAGCCCTCAAGATCCAACCAGCACCCACCATGAAAGCAATCACAAGGACGATCGCGCCACCCAGTCCGAGGAATACGCCAATTAACGAAAGAAGTTGCCTTAGTTGAAAATCTGCTCCCGATTCTTTAGCCCGCAAGAGTGTCAGTAAAGAGGCAAGAATCGAGCCGGCTCCCAAAGCAAACATGACGAGAGCACCAACCCCCGCGCGCACCCGAACCTGCCCTTCAGCCCTGCTACCTCTAAGCGTGGCCAAGACGTTTACTTTGCTGGCCCGCATTGCCGGCACGAGGCTAGTGATTGCCCCCAAGGCAACACTGGCTAAAAGTGCCACTAACAGCCACGGTAGAGGCAGGTGAAAGCCCGGGTAGTTCAACCAGGTCTTCCCTCCCGAATTGAGTTCGGCCAAAGTTGAACCAAAAATCAGAACAAACCCAACACCGAGAAACAGCCCGACTAGGCCGCCAATGAGTCCGAGCCAAACTCCAGACGCGAGCGTCACGTTTCGCAAAGTTTTTTTGCTTGCTCCTAGTGATGACAACACGGCAAGGGTCCTGGTTTGGCGGCGTGCACCGAAAGCAAACGCTGACCCAGCCAAAACAATCACCGGTAACAAAATCAATGGGACTAAGAACACTAAAGCGATAAACCTGCCAATGCTCGATGCAACGTCTTCGCCTCGCACTTCACTCGCAGGAGGTGGATTTAAGAGCACCGCTCGCGAAACGACGACGATGCCTTTTTCGTTCAGCTTTTGAATCTCTCGCCACTTGGGCGCAGTGCCACTCAGCTGAAAATAGTAGGTTTCTGCGGGTGTATAAGCGGTGACGGCCAGAGTACGAAAATAGACGACGTCCTCGTGACTTCCTCGAGAAGCCTCGCTAAGAATGCCGACCACCTTGAAACTCTGTTTATCGGTAGTGGTGATTACGCCACCGAGATTCACCCCAAATCTTTCTAGGGCATCTGGAGAAACCAAAACCTCAGTGGGTTTTGAAGGCACATGCCCTTTGATTAGCGCCACTGGCCCTTGACCTAAAAACTTCGTGTTCCAAGAATCGCCAACGACTACCTGCAAACTACCAACGCCAGCGGCTGTGTTGAACTCGGCAACTCCATTTGAAATCTGAATAAGCTTGCGATTCTTGACGTAGTTCTCGACTGCCACAAGCGTTTGATCGGTGCCTTGAACGATTTCACCATCCCACGACAATGAGTTGCCGGTGGGTTGTTGGTAAAGCTTTTCGTTGGGCGGTGTAGTAGCCAGAAACCGAGCCTGAGCCAAGCCAAGCTGGTACTTCACAAGTTCAGGGCCGGTTGGGCGAGTGCTTTCAACATAGGTGAGGGCAAAGCCGGCAAGCGCCATAGGCAAGGCGATGATCGCAATGATCAGAAAGCTTTGAAGGCGGTTGCGCCTAACCGAACGACGTGCAATTCGAAGTGCGATGACGTTTTGCGTTATTTTGCCCACGACTAAGCACCGAACTGTTCGGGAGCGATGTTATTGCTAATCTCTTCAACAATTTGGCCGTCACGAATGACAAGAATTCGATCTGCCCATGCGGCAAGTTTTGCATCGTGAGTCACTAGGACGCCGGCGATTCCAGAATCAATTCGCTTTCGCAGTGCTCGAATAACCGATTCAGAAGTTTTCGAATCCAAAGCCCCAGTTGGTTCATCGGCCAACAACACCTGGCGAGGGCCTACGAACGATCGCGCAATGGCCACGCGCTGGCGTTGCCCGCCAGAGATTTCGTCTGGAAACCGATTTGCCAACTCGCCAATCTCCATGCCCTCAAGGGCATCCAAGGCTGCCTTGCGCGCCTTGCGCACCTTGACGCCATCGAGTTCGAGCGGCAGAGCCACGTTTTCGATGACGGTCAGCGAGGGAATCAGGTTGAAGTCTTGAAATACGTACCCAATGGTTGTGCGGCGAAGCGTGGCAAGTTGGGCCGGCTTTAGGTTGGGCAGACTGTTGTTGTTTATTCGCACGTCGCCGATGGTCGCAACCTCAAGCCCCCCGGCAATTGTCAGTAGCGTCGACTTGCCTGAGCCAGAGGCACCCATGATAGCCACCAACTCACCCGCCTTCACCTGCAGGGTTGCTCCACGAAGCGCGTGAACTTCATTTTCGCCGGTTCCGTAAGTCTTTTGAACATCGATC
>JAHEAT010000041.1 GCA_024642605.1 Microbacteriaceae bacterium | reverse complement strand
TAGCGTTGGATTGAGCGAGGCCAAGGCTCGCGAGACTTACGGCAGCGACAACGTTTCGGTTTACGAATACAACCTTGGCGGCAACGGCAAGAGCCAGATTCTTGGCACCGCGGGCTTTATTAAGTTGGTTCGCCGTAACAACGGCCCTGTTATCGGCGTACACATGATCGGCTCGCGAGTTGGCGAACAGATCGGCGAAGCACAACTCATCGTCAACTGGGAAGCGTACCCAGAAGATGTTGCCACTCTCGTACACGCACACCCAACCATGAACGAGGCAATCGGAGAGGCCCACCTGGCCCTAGCCGGAAAACCTCTACACGCACACGCCTAGTATTGATTCGGATTCAAAGGAGCTAAAGAATGAGCGACAACGTAGTTTTACCAGCACTCGGTGAGAGCGTTACAGAAGGTACCGTCACACGCTGGTTGAAGAAGGTCGGCGACAGCGTCGCTATCGATGAGCCGCTAGTAGAAGTCTCAACCGACAAAGTCGATACCGAGATTCCTTCACCCTTCGCTGGTGTAGTCGAGCAGATTCTTGTTCAAGAGGATGAAACCGTTCAGGTCGGCGGAGTACTCGCAGTGATCGGCACCGCTGCAGCCGCTGCAGCACCGGCACCAGAGGCCGCACCAGTCACAGAAGCTCCTGCCCCTGTAGCAGCTGCAGAAGTAGCAACACCAGTAGTTGTCGATGTTGTTGCCGTTCCGGTGGCTGATGCTCCGGTTCAAGTGCCAACCCCTGAAGCCGCCCCTGCAGCTGAAGCTCCGGCCGTAGCGGTTGCTCCAGCAATTGTTTCTTCGCCAGTTGTTTCTTCGCCAGTTGTTTCTTCAAGTGACGCCAGTTACGTCACCCCTCTGGTTCGCAAACTTGCAAGCGAAACAGGCGTCGACCTGAATTCCATTTCGGGTACGGGCGTGGGTGGACGCATTCGCAAAGATGACGTTCTAGCTTCGGTTTCAAACCCAGCATCTACACCGGCGGTGCCAGCAACCAACGCTGTTGCTACAGCGACAACAGTTGAGGCTTCGGCACTTCGCGGTACCACAGAGCCGATGACTCGCCTTCGCAAGGTTTTGGCAGAGCGCGCGGTTGCATCGATGCAACAAACTGCACAACTAACCACTGTGGTTGAAGTTGACGTAACCAAGATCGCCCAGCTGCGCCAAAAAGTTCAACCAGCTTTCGTCGCCGCGACCGGTGGCAAGCTGAATTTCATGCCGTTCTTCGCTCTGGCAGCTGCAGAGGCACTTCGTTCACACCCTAAATTGAACGCAACCATCGATGGTGAAAACATCGTGTACCACCCAACCGAGAACATCTCATTTGCGGTCGACACCGAGCGTGGGCTCTTGACGCCAGTTATCCGCGATGCGAGCACACTAAACATTGCGCAGATTGCAATGTCGATTGCAGATTTGGCCAGCCGTACTCGCGAGAACAAGTTGAAGCCCGACGAGCTTGGTGGCGGAACCTTTACGCTCACAAACACCGGGTCACGAGGCGCTCTGTTTGACACCCCTGTTGTATTCCTACCTCAGGTTGCGATTTTGGGAACAGGTGTTGTTACCAAGCGCCCGGTAGTTGTTGCGTCTGCAGATGGAAGCGACAGTATTGCGATTCGCAGCATGGTTTACCTTGCCCTCTCGTATGACCACCGTTTGGTCGACGGAGCAGACGCAAGCCGCTATCTAGTGGACGTCAAGGCTCGCCTTGAAGCCGCTAACTTCGAGCCGAACCTCGGCATCTAGGCACTGGAGCTAGTGGGAGATCCCGAGAGGGATCTCCCACTTTCTCATTTAGTAACCTTTCGGTCTGCGAGTAGGTCTCCAGCGCGCGCCCAGGTTTGCAGACGAAGTCCGCAAGTGGAGTTCGACACAGTCACCGAGACCCCCTCAAATGCAACCCGCGCCTGATCGACATTTGAACATGTTGCTGCGGTCTCATCTGCTTGACGAGCTAAAGTTTCGTAAGCGGGTTTGGCGCGATGAATATGAGATTTATCTTCCGCAAGAGGATTAACCCCAACAAAAATTAAAGTAACAAGTAGTGGCGCCGCTAAAAACCACAGCTTTCTAAAGTAATTCCCCTTGACTCGAGTAGTTGAGTCTTCGCTGGGCTTTTTTATGACTCCCGTAAGCCCCTGACGCGATTCGCGCATAAGGAGATAGCCAGATTTGCCAACTGAAACATGCTGCTGTGCCTCTAGAGCCGCGAAAGCTTGGAGGTTAGCTCTGAGCCTTTTTGGCGAGCCAAGTCGCACCGAAGAACCTGAAGCGACGTGCTTTTTGACCATGCCTCAGGCTAACTACCAGAGTTCGCTCTAGGCTAGGCGAGGCCGTAACTGTTGATAACTGCGCCAACTTACAATGGAGGCATGCCAGAATTCATAGTCGCAGGATACGACCCGACATTCGTCGACTACGAACAAGGTTGGGCTCTTCAGCGCAAACTTCACCGGGAGATTGTCGATGGATTGCGACCAGAAACTGTGATTTTGCTTGAGCATTCAAGCGTTTACACAGCCGGAAAACGAACCGAAGACCACGAACGTCCAAACGACGGAACGCCAGTTATTGACGTCGATCGTGGCGGCAAGATCACCTGGCACGGGCCAGGTCAGCTGGTTGGTTACCCCATTCTGCGACTCCCCCAGCCAATCGACGTGGTTGGTTATGTGCGTTGGCTGGAGCAGGTTCTAATCGAAACCGTTGCAGAATTTGGAGTCGATGCTGAGCGAGTAGATGGTCGCTCCGGGGTCTGGGTGAGCACGAGATCCGGTTTCGAAAAACTTGCCGCTATCGGCATCCGTGTCTCTGAACACCACACGATGCACGGATTCGCGCTCAATTGCAATAATTCGCTTGACCCCTATGACACGATTATTGCTTGCGGTATCAGCGACGCAAAAACCACGACTCTTTCGAATCTCACTGGCAAAAACATCACCCCCGCGGATGCCGCAGAAGTTGTGCAGCAAAAATTGACCACGATTAGCAAGGTACAGAAATGAACGAGGCACCAAAGCCCGAACGAAGATTACTTCGCATTGAAGCCAGAAACTCCGCCGTGCCAATCGAGCGCAAACCAGAGTGGATAAAGACACGAGCCAAGATGGGTCCTGAGTACCAGGCGCTTCAGAAGCTCGTGAAAACGGAGGGTCTGCACACGGTTTGCCAAGAGGCGGGTTGCCCAAACATTTTCGAATGCTGGGAAGATCGCGAGGCAACATTCCTAATTGGTGGCGCTCAGTGCACTCGACGCTGTGACTTCTGCCAGATAGACACTGGTAAACCAGAGCCGCTTGATCGCGACGAGCCGCGACGCGTGGGAGACTCAGTGAAGCAAATGCAGCTGCGCTACGCCACCGTAACCGGAGTCGCCCGCGACGACCTCGAGGATGAGGGCGCTTGGTTATATGCCGAAACGATTAGGCAGATTCACGAACAGTCTCCAGGCACCGGCGTTGAGATTTTGGTGCCTGATTTCTCAGGCAATCCAGAGCTACTGAAACTCGTCTTTGAAGCCGAGCCAGAAGTTTTTGCGCACAATGTTGAAACCGTTCCACGAATTTTCAAGCAAATTCGTCCCGCCTTCACCTACGAGCGATCCATGGATGTCATCTCTCAGGCTCGTGACTACGGACTGGTAACTAAGTCGAACCTGATTCTTGGAATGGGCGAGACCATTGACGAGATCATCGACGCTCTGCAACACCTTCACAACGCTGGAACCGACATCGTGACGATTACGCAGTACTTGCGACCAACAGTTAGACACCATCCGGTAGAGCGTTGGGTGAAGCCAGAAGAGTTTGTTGAACTCAAAAACATTGCTGAAGAAATGGGCTTCTTGGGGGTTCTAAGCGGTCCGCTGGTTAGGTCTTCGTATCGCGCAGGGCGCTTGTGGGCTTCTTCGATGCAGAAGAAGGGGCGGCTCGTGCCTGAACACTTACAGCACCTTGCCGACGCAGCGGTCAAAGACGGCTTCAGTCAGGCAGTCGGCTAGGCTTTTCACCATGGCTAAATCATCAGACGCACAAAAAACTCCAGGTCGTTGGGCCGAAATCTTTAGGCTCTTCGGCCAAACCATCAAGGTAGACAAGCTCGCTTTGCCGCTCACAGCGCTCGTGACCCTGTCGACCTTGGCCGCTGGAGTGCTACTGGCTGTTTACGCCAGCGATAACGTGCTCACCACCATCATCTACGCGGCCTTGGGGCTTCTTGCCTCAATAATGCTGGGTTTGATTGTGATGTCTCGCCGTGCCGAAGCTGTTGCCTACGGACGCATTGCCGGCCAGCCTGGTGCGGTTGGAGCCGTTATCTCATCGGCGATTAAGCGCGGCTGGAGAACCAGCGAGATGCCTGTGGCAGTCAACCCTAGAACGCGAGATGCAATCTATCGCTGCGTGGGTTCGGCCGGCGTGGTGCTGATCGCAGAGGGAAGCCGCAACGGAACAAAATTGATTCTCGACGAGGAGATTCGTAAATTGAAGCGCACGACTCCCGGAGTGCAAATTCACATCTTTTATGTCACCGGTGACGACAGTGGAACTCCACTCGGAAAGCTTGCACGCGAAATTATGCGTCTTAAGAAGACGTTGAACCGCGCCGAAGTGAGCGCCGTGAACGCCCGCTTACAAGCACTTGGAATGAACCTTCCGATCCCTAAGGGCATTGACCCAAACAAGATGCGCGCATCGCGTCGCTAAAAACTTTTTACAATCACGAAACAATCCTTGGCGACCTAACTCGTTCACGCACGAGTAGACTTTTTAGGGACGGCTCCGATGTTGCGCCGGCTATCAAAAATCCACCTTTTGAAGGGAATTCCCCCTATGTTCAAGACCGCTTCTGAGGTAGTGAAGTTCATCAAGGATAACGACGTAAAGTTCCTTGACGTTCGCTTCACCGACCTTCCTGGTGTTCAGCAGCACTTCAACCTTCCAGCAGCGATGATCGACGAGCAGTTCTTCGTTGATGGTCAGCTTTTTGATGGTTCGTCGATTCGCGGCTTTGCCTCGATTCACGAGTCA
>JAHEAT010000027.1:11561-24886 GCA_024642605.1 Microbacteriaceae bacterium | reverse complement strand
CAAAGCGGTCTGTTCGGCGGTACCGGGGATGAACTCGTAGGCACCGGTCTTACCGACCTGTACTAGGTTGCGCTCTGGGCCTGGCACGTAGAAAACCGGGCTCAGCTCCTTGTATCGGCCCGATTCCTCGTTGTACGAGGCGATGCGGTGACGCATGAACTCGCGGAAGACAAAGATTGGCGCTTGCACGTAGAACGTCATCGAGTTGTGCTCGAACGGCGAACCGTGGCGGTCGCGCATGAGGTAGTTGATCAGGCCCTTGTCTCGATCAGATGCTTCGGTGCCGGCGCTGGCGCTTTCGAGGGTTTGCTCACCCTGGGTTGAAACGCGCGCCGCGAAAAGCACATCGGAGTCGCTCGCACTCGAGCGAACAAGTTCAACGGTTACATCACTGCGGAATACGATATCTGACACGCGTCAATGCTATCGGTCTGCCGAGCGTAAGAATGCGAAACACTCGAAGCCCAAGAAACTTGCGCGCCTAGCCTTTATTCATGAGCCTTGAATTGCGACTTGCTGTGGTTGCCGCCATTGTTGCCGGCGCCGCACTTCTCGGCGTAGTTTGGCAAGTAACCTCGGGGCGTTCCCGGCGCATCCGTGATGGAAAACAAGTTAACTTGGCCGAACTCGGTGTGGTAAAAAACGGTCGGCCGGTTACCGAATTTGGTTCACGACTGACCTTTGTGCAGTTTTCCAGCGAGTTCTGCAGCCAGTGTGTTCAAACCGCTCGGATACTCGGTGAACTCGAATCGCAGAGCGACGATGTGCTGCACATCGAAGTTGACATCACGAATCGCATAGATCTGGCCAACAAGTACCAGGTTCTGCAAACCCCAACCACCCTTATTCTCGACCGGCGCGGAGTTGTGAAATCCCGCATCGGCGGCGCACCAAAAACATCGACCCTTGAAACAGAGATTGGAAGTTTTGAAATCTAATGGCAACTCAACAAATTGACCCTCGCGGTCCGCGCTTCGGTGCGGCAATCACCTCTACCCTCCTAGCCGTTAGCGTGTTCTTGCTTCTCGACAGCTCGACCTTCGCTTTAGGTGCCGGAGTCTTTAGCTTTGTAACCCTGTCTTTTGCATTTGGTGCAGTCTTCGGTGTGAGCGCGCACCCCTACGGCTTGATTTTTAAGAGGTTTGTTCGCCCGAGTTTGACTGCACCAAAAGAACTCGAGGATGCCACTCCCCCACGTTTTGCGCAGGCTGTCGGTTTGTTCGTGGCATTAATCGGTTGGGTTTTGCAGCTCACCGGTGTTGAGTTTGGTTTCGCAATCGCAGCGGGAGCGGCTTTTGTGGCCGCGTTCTTGAATGCCGCCTTCAATTACTGCCTAGGCTGCCAAATTTTTCTCGGCCTGAAGCGCTTGAAGGTAATTCGCTAGGGCTTAGCCTTGTGCAACTTGATTGCCTTGCGCATGCAGGCGCGAGCACGGTTTCGATCTGAAGCGGCGTCATAAACCAGTCCGAGCGAAAACCAGTTGCGCCAATCATCCGGGTGGTTTTGCGCCTTCTCGCGAAAGCGGTCGAACTCTCGGTCGGCTGACTCCTTGATTGGTCTCCCACTGGGGCGAAGATCAAACCGAAATTCTGGCCAGGCGTTCTCACCTTCGAGTTGCTTGCCGAGCTTTTCGATACGGATGCCAAAAGCGAACTCTTTGATGATGGCCCAAATGGCGACCACCGGAAACGCCAGCAGCAACCAACCCATGAGCCGACCCACTGGTTCTTTTGCCTCGATCAAAACGAAAGCCGTGTTTGAGAGCAGTGCGACATACATAATAAGCAGCGCACCCGAGACTATCGCGCCTAGTTTTGCGCCGGTCATTTTATGACTGCGTCGAGCCCGATGTGCAAGCCCTTAGCCGATGCGGCGAAGATCAGAGCCAGCTTGACTCCCGCCGAGTAGGCAGCAACGCTGGTGGTTTCGTGACTTATGGTGAGTAGTTCGCTGGTGCCACCGAAGTAAACATCTTGTTTTGCGCTCACGCCTTCGAGTCGCAGGCTGTGCACCGGAACTCCCGCCACAACTTCGCCGCGCGCCGTTTGCCCCAGGCCAACAATCTCGGCCGACCCTTTACGGCTGGCGGCAATCATTTCGGCGGTACGAATGGCCGTGCCCGATGGAGAGTCGAGTTTGTGAGCGTGGTGCGCTTCAACGATTTCGATTGAGTCGAAGTATCTGGCTGCCTGAGCGGCAAAGCGCGTTGCCAGCATGGATCCAACCGAGAAGTTTGGAACAACGACTGCGGTGCCCTTGGTGCTGTGCACGCTGGCTTCAATGCCGGCAAGGTGAGTTGCCGACCATCCGCTGGTACCAACCAAAACCGGAATGCCGTTGGCTAGGGCAAAAGCCACAACCCTTTGGCTAACCTCGAGCTTGGTGACATCGAAGATTACGTCGGCACCTTTAGCTTCGTCGAGTGACGAAGAACTAGAAAGCGCGCTGTGCAGCTCTAGTTCGGCGGCTGACGCGACAACTTCGAGCGCGAGCTTACCCATGCGCCCGGTTGCGCCTACGACAGAAACTTTGATAGCCATTGCTCTAGATTAGACCAGCCCGGCGAAGGTGTCTTCGGTTAGGTCGCCAACTCCAACCAGCGTGCGTTCACGTGACATGAGGTCGGCAGCGAGCTGACGCACATCCTCAATTCCAACCGCCCGGTAGCGACGGAGCGCTTCGTCGAGGTCGACGAACTCACCTGTGCTCAGTTCTGTGCCCGAGAGGCGACTCATTCGTGCGGCGGTGCTTTCAAACTTGAGTGCCAAACCACCCGAGACGTTGCCGTATGCAATCTCAAGTTCTTCGGCCGTCACTCCGGCGTCGGCGACCTTTTGAAGTTCTAGCAGCATAAGCTCGGCCACTTCGCGCGCCTTAGCTGGCGAGCATCCGGCGTAGAGGCCAAACACGGCGCCATCGCTATAGCCCTGGTTGAATGAGTAAGTGGAGTACGCGAGGCCTCGTTTTTCGCGAATCTCTTGAAACAGGCGCGAAGACATGCCGCCCCCGAGCACTGTGTTGAGCACGGCCATCGTGTACCGACGCTCGTCGTCGCCCACTAGCCCCTGCGAACCGAGCAAAATGTTGGCTTGAGAATTTTCTTCATGGATGACCCGAAGCGCAGACTTGCGAGAAATCGCGGCTGGGGTCAGAGAACGTCTTGGACGCGGTTTTGCCTCAAAGTTGAGGTCGACTCCCCCGGCGGTTAGCCCCCGCTCAACGAGCTCAATGAGCTGGTCGTGGTCGATGCTGCCCGCGGCTGCCACAACGATGTCTTGCGGGCGATAGTTGGCACGGTAGTGTTCCCACACGGCATCTCGCGAGACAGCGGTGATGGTTTCTTGAGTGCCCCCGATTGGGCGCCCGAGTTCGTGGTCGCCGAGAACCTCTTCGAAGAAAGCTTCGTGCGCGACATCTTGGGGGTCGTCTTCGTTCATGGCGAGTTCTTCGAGAATCACCGTGCGCTCGTTTTCGAATTCGTTCGGCTCGATCAACGACGAGGTGAGCATGTCGGAGATTAGGTCGATTGCTAGTGGCACAGCCGATTCTTGAACACGTGCGTAGTAAGACGTGTGCTCTTTACCGGTTGAGGCATTAGAAGACCCACCGACCGAGTCGAAGGCTACCGCGATGTCTAGAGCGGTGCGAGAGTTTGTGCCCTTGAAAAGCAGGTGTTCTAGAAAATGGGTTGAACCAAAGTGGCCGTTGGTTTCATCTCGGCTACCAACTGGAACCGAGAACGAAATGGATGCACTCTGGAAGCCGGCAACTTTCTCACTTAAAACACGAACACCGCTCGGGAGAACAGTGCGGCGAACCACACTGCCACCCGAAGCGGTGAACGTAAGCTCACTCTGATTGAGGTCGAACTGAATGTCAGTCATGACTAGTAATCAGAGCCTTTTAGGTTTTACTCTTCGTCTGAGTCGTTTGACTCAGCAAAAGCGCCTTCACCCTCAACAACAGGAGCAAGCGATAGCTTGCCGCGGTCGTCGATCTTGGTGATTTCAACCTGGATCTTCTGGCCAACTTCGAGAACGTCTTCAACGTTTTCGACGCGCTTTCCGCCCGAGATCTTCTTGAGCTCAGAAACGTGAAGCAGACCATCCTTGCCAGGTACCAGCGAGATGAAGGCACCGAAGGTGGCCAACTTGACTACGGTTCCGAGGAAACGCTCGCCAATCTCTGGTACGTGTGGGTTGGCAATCGCGTTGACTGCAGCGCGAGCTGCCTCTGCCGAAGGGCCGTCGGTAGCACCGATGTAAACGGTACCGTCGTCTTCGATCGAGATGTCGGCTCCGGTGTCTTCCTGAATCTGGTTGATCATCTTGCCCTTAGGGCCAATGACCTCACCGATCTTGTCAACTGGAATCTTGACTGCGATTACGCGAGGTGCAGTAGGTGCCATCTCATCAGGTTCGCTGATGGCCTGGCTCATCACATCGAGGATGCGAACACGTGCGTCGCGAGCCTGAGTCAGTGCGCCAGCCAAGACATCCGAAGGAATTCCCTGGAGCTTGGTGTCGAGCTGAATCGCAGTTACGAATTCACGGGTACCGGCAACCTTGAAGTCCATGTCGCCCAGTGCGTCTTCTGCACCGAGGATGTCGGTCAAGGCAGCGTATTCGGTCTTGCCGTCAACGGTGTCTGAGATTAGACCCATTGCGATACCAGCAACCGGAGCGCGAAGTGGCACACCAGCGTTTAGTAGCGCAAGAGTCGATGCACATACCGAACCCATCGAGGTTGAACCGTTAGATCCGAGGGCCTCAGATACCTGGCGAATGGCATATGGGAACTCGTCGCGTGCAGGTAGCACTGGAACCAGTGCGCGCTCTGCAAGTGCACCGTGGCCGATTTCGCGGCGCTTAGGTGTTCCAACGCGGCCAACTTCACCAGTCGAGTAAGGCGGGAAGTTGTAGTTGTGCATGTAACGCTTGGTGGTTACCGGGCTCAGTGAGTCGATCTGCTGTTCCATCTTGAGCATGTTCAAGGTGGTGACACCCAAAATCTGGGTCTCTCCGCGCTGGAAGATGGCAGAACCGTGAACGCGTGGCAGAACCGAAACCTCGGCGTCTAGCGCACGGATGTCGGTGAGGCCACGGCCATCGATACGGATTTTCTCTTTGAGAACGCGGGTACGAACCACGTGCTTGGTTACCGACTTGTAGGCAGCCGAGATCTGGCCGTGCAGCGACTCGTCTAGCTTGGCAACGAGTGCTTCCTTGACCGATGCCTTGAGCGCGTCGTCGGCATCCTGGCGTGCAGTCTTGTCGGCGATTAGGTAGACCTTGCCAAGTTCAACTTCGGCCAACTCTGCAACTGCAGCGTAAACCTCGTCGGTGTATGGCGGGAACAGTGGATACTCGGTGAGTGGCTTAGCGGCACGAGCTGCTAGGCGGCTCTGAGCGTCGCAAAGTTCCTTGATGAAAGGCTTGGCAGCCTCGAGGCCCTGTGCCACCACTTCTTCAGTAGGAGCCTGAGCGCCCTGCTGCTTGATGAGGTTCCATGATCCTTCGGTAGCTTCGGCTTCAACCATCATGATTGCAACGTCTTCGACACCGTTTTCGTTTACAACGCGACCAGCAACGACCATGTCAAACACGGCACGCTCTAGCTGCGAGTGCTTAGGGAACGCGACCCACTGACCATCGATCAAAGCAACGCGAACGCCACCAACCGGGCCTGAGAATGGAAGACCAGCAAGCTTGGTCGACATCGACGCGGCGTTGATAGCTACCACGTCGTAAAGCTCGTCAGGGTGAATAGCCATAACGGTTACAACGACCTGAATCTCGTTACGTAGACCCTCTTCGAACGAAGGACGTAGCGGGCGGTCGATCAAACGACAGGCGAGAATCGCATCGGTGGTTGGGCGGCCTTCACGACGGAAGAACGATCCTGGGATGCGGCCAGCAGCGTACATTTTCTCTTCGACGTCGATAGTCAAAGGGAAGAAGTCGAACTGATCTTTTGGCTGCTTGCTCGCGGTGGTTGCCGAGAACAGCATGGTTTCTCCGTCTAGGTAGACAGATGCGGCACCTTGTGCCTGCTGGGCTAGACGCCCGGTTTCGAAACGGATGACACGCTTACCGTGCTTGCCGTTGTCGATGATTGCATATTCGTATTCCGTGCCGTCCATCGGCTCGTGGTTGTCTGGACCTACCATGGTCCCTCCTCTTTATTCCTCAATGCACAACAACATAAATGCCGGTTCGGCGATGTTGCGCGTGAGCGTACGAGGCGAGTAAACGTTGCCACAATGGTGTGGGTTGCCCTGGTCTGCAGTTGAAAACCTTGGAGTCTCTCCAAGATCCACGACCGAAGACCAGCAAACTCGCGTTGTCGCTCGGGTACAAGGCTAACAGAGGCGGGCGACAAAGGCTAGAAAAAAGAAAACGACCCGCCCCAAACTGGAGCGAGTCGTTTTGCTAAAAAGACCTATCGACGCAGACCTAGACGCTCGATTAGAGCGCGGTAGCGGTTGATGTCAACGTTCTGCAGGTAGCCAAGAAGGCGGCGGCGTTGACCAACAAGAAGAAGAAGGCCACGACGGCTGTGGTGGTCGTGCTTGTGCTCCTTGAGGTGTTCAGTGAGGTCTTTGATGCGCTGGGTCAGAACAGCGATCTGAACCTCAGGAGAACCGGTGTCACCTGGGTGGGTTGCGAATTCGTTGATGATTGCGGTCTTAACGCTTGCTTCTAGTGCCATAGGTCGGTCCTTTCTAAACCTCGCTGCGCGGCGCTCAAAACATGATGTTTTGGGCTCTATTTATCCGCGGCCGTTACACGGCAACTTCACAAGCATACCCGCTCACAAGCAAAGATGCCAGCCCCCTCCGGGAGCTGGCATCGATACTTTAGTTTTGATTACGCGGTAGTTCCGGAATCCTCTGGCGATGCCGCGGCTGGTGCTGCAGCAACGAGCGTGTTTCCCTGTTCGCGGGTTTTGGTTGGCCGGGTGTAAATAACCACGAAGAAGATGGCAACCGCGGAAATTACTAGAAGAGTGATTCCAATCCAGGTGAAGGTACCGGGGAAAGCGGCTAGAAACGCAGCGGTATCTTGCCCACCCGGGTTCTCGGCGACGTAGGCGAGTGCCCCGATGAAAGACAACAGCGCCTCCCCCAAGTTAGATGTTCCGGCGTAGGCGGCTACTTCAGAAACCAAAGTTGAGATGGTGATGACGACCGGGATCATCGGAACGGCCTGGACCAACAGGAACCAAGCACTGAAGCCAGCATCGCGCATGCGTCGAACGCCCACCGAAAGATTTGGCAAGAAAAAGACGAGGCTAGAAATATTGGTGAGCCAACCCGTCGAGTCGGCTAGCCCGGAACTGCTGGACGGGCCGGCAATAACGTTTTCGATTGTGCTAAAGACTAGCCCTACCAAAACGGTGAACAGCGCCCAGTACCAGTACTCCGAACGCGAGGCAACGCCGCGAAATTGAACATAGTTTTTGAAGCCCGCTTTAATGGCATCTGCAAAAGTCATTTTTTCCTCCCAATTAGTTTGAGCATTCAAATCGAAAGCCTAGGCAAACACTATCAAGCCAAGATGTCTCGAACCTGGTCGACATCCCTGTTTATTTGAGCCACCAGTGAGTCGACTCCATCGAACTTGGCAACCTTGCGAATAAAGGCGACGTATTCGAGTGTGACGATTTTCTCGTAGAGGTCGAGGTCGTTGCGGTCGATGACGTGCGCCTCGATTAGGCGAGGAACCGCCTGAAAGGTTTCGTTGATACCAACCGAAAGCGCGGTTGGGTAGCGCTCGCCGTCGGCGTAAAGCCAGCCCGCATAGACACCGTCGAGGGGCAGATAGCCCTCGGCGTCGCGGGCCATGTTGGCAGTTGGAAAACCGATGGATCGGCCAATCTTGAGGCCGTGCTCGATTCGGCCGGTGGTTACGTGGTTGCGCCCAAGCAATTTTGAAGCCAAAGCCACATCGCCGGCATCCAAAGCCTCACGTACGCGTGTGGTTGAAACGATGTTGCCAGCGATTTCGACCCGCGGTAACTCGAGCACTCGAAAGTTGTGAAGCTTGCCCAGCTCGACAAGCATCTCTACCGTGCCCGCACCGGCGTGACCAAATCTAAAACCTGCGCCAACCAATACCCACTTGGCACGAAGTGCCTTCACTAGATACTCCTCGACAAATTCCACTGGCGACAGGTCGGCGAGCGCACGGTCGAAGGTTAGGTTTAGCGTGGCCTCGATGCCGGCCTCATCGAGAAAGTAGGACTTCTGGCGCGGACCGATGACGGGCAAAGGCAGATTTTCGGGTGCCAGCACCGTGTTTGGGTGGTTGGCGAAAGTGAGCACCACGGGAGCCAGGCTCTCGTTTTCGGCGACATCGACTGCGGCGGCTAATAGTGCTTGATGCCCGAGATGAATGGCATCGAACTTGCCGATTGAAACTGCAGTTTCGGCGAAATCGCTGGGAATTGCAGCGACGTTGGACCAGCTAATCATTTAGCCCGACGACCCAGCCAAACCAGCGCCAAAATCGGCAGGATCAACGGCATGAATGCATAGCCAATGCCGAACTCACTCCACACCGACGGATGCTTGAACCAATCGGGCGCCACCAGCGAGAGGATTCCCACCGACACCACACCGACTAGCTCAAAAATCACGAGAGGCTTAGCCATCGAAGCCAGTCGGCCGGAGTGCCGGGCGAGAGAAATGGTCACCAAAATGTAGGTGACGGCGCTGACCAACGACAGCGAGTAAGCCACCGGCGCGTCATCGAACTTGCGAACGAGTTGATAGCTGGCTCTCGCGGTAGCCGATAGCGCGAAGATTCCGTAAAGCGCTATCAGGAGTCGGCCGATGCCCAGAGATTTTGTTTTCGCCATACATCCAAGCCTAAGAGATTGCCAGGGGTGACCCGACTAGATGAGACCCCAGATTTGCGCCATACGTGAAGACATGATGGCCACGGTGAGTCCGGCAACGGCCAGAACCATCGTCGAGACCTTGGTGCGCTCGGCAAGCGCCCACACCACCGCCCCGGCTGGCACCATCATGGCAACCAACACGTAGCCGAAGAACTCCACAACATCGCCCTTGCAGCTAGCGCCGAGAACTAGCAAAACTATGGTCGCCACCAGTTGAACCAAGAGCGCGAGTTCAACTAACGCTGCCGAGCCGATGGTAATGAGCGAAGGTTTGCGGCCAAAGATAGCCAGCACCAAGCAGAGCGCGGCCGAGCCACCCGAAACCGCAAGCAAAGAGTAGTAGAGCCAATCTGTCACTTTGCTTCCTCCTGAAAGACCACCAAAGACTTCAGGGTTGAACCCGCTTTGGTGAGCATGGCGATTAGGGAGCCCCTCTCGTCGAAAGCCGCAATCGGAGCATCACTTTGCGCATTGGCCACGGGCACAGGGCCGAGATCGCCAACGGCAATTCGCTTGCCATGGCGAAGGTCGATGGCTTCTTGAGGAGAGAGTTGACGCACGGCAAACTGCGCCCTAGCGGCATCCGAGTTAGAAACCAAACGAAGCGATTCGGGGGTGAGACCTTCGAGTTGCTGAGCCTGTTCGATGGCGTAGCCACCCACACGGGTGCGGCGAAGTGCGGTTAGGTGGCCGCCAACATCAAGAGCCTGCCCCAGGTCGCGAGCCAGCGCACGGATGTAAGTGCCAGAACTGCAATCGATTATCGCGTCGAAATCGATAAAAGGCTGCCCGTTTTGGGTGACGCGGCGCACCGGGCCGACCTGAACGAAGCGGCTCACGGTTACGGCCCGTGCCTGAAGTTTTACTTCATCGCCTCCGCGGACCTTGGCGTAGGCGCGCTCACCGTTAACCTTGATGGCGCTAACCGAAGCGGGAACTTGCATGATCTCACCGGTCAAAGACTCGATAGCTGCAGAAATCTGATCTTCGGTGATGCGCTCGACTTGCTCGGGAGATGCCACCGAAATGTATTCACTCTCGCGGTCGTCGGTGAGAGTAGCCGCACCGAGGCGAATAGTGCCGGTGTAGGTCTTCGACTCCCCCACGATGAAAGTGAGCAGTTTAGTTGCGTTGTTGATTCCAATAACTAGAAGGCCGGTGGCCATTGGGTCAAGTGTGCCTGCGTGACCAACGCGACGAGTTGCAGCTATGCCGCGAAGTTTGGCAACCACATCGTGACTGGTCCAACCTTCAGGCTTATCAATCAGAATCAGGCCGCTACCCGTGGTCAACTACTCTTCGTCTTCCTCGAGCTTTGGCTCTTTATAAGGATTCGCTTCGCCGGCGTATTCGGCTTCGGCAGCCAAACGAGCCACCTCGGCGTCGCGAGCCTTAGCCTCAGCCAAAAGCGCAGCCAGGCTAGCGGCCGTCGTCGGTACCTCATCGATAACGAATTCCAAACTTGGCGTCACTCGAATCTGTAGGTGACGACCCACCTCACCCTTGATGCGACCGGTATTTTTAGTCATGATCTCGGCGGTGCGTTCGGTGTCTTCTGGGCTTCCATACACGGAATAGAAGATCTTGGCGTGCGCTAAGTCGGGAGTAACGCGAACATCGGTGATGGTGACCATGCCGAGGTCGGGGTCTTTGACGACACGACCGAGCGACTCGGCTACCAGCACCTTAATTCGTTCAGCGAGCCTTCTAGCTCTTGCAACATCTGCCATGACTAGACTCGCGGCTTCTCACGCATCTCGAAGGTCTCGATGACGTCGTCAATCTGAATGTCGTTGAAACCGGCCAGGCCGATACCACATTCGTAGTCGGTCTTGACTTCGGTTGCGTCATCTTTGAAGCGCTTGAGCGACTCAATCTTTAGGTTGTCGGCAACAACAACTCCAGCACGAAGCACTCGAGCCGAAGTGTTGCGCTTGATCGAACCACTGCGAACGTATGAACCAGCGATGGTTCCGACCTTCGACGACTTGAAGATGTCGCGAACTTCGGCGGTACCGAGCTGAACTTCTTCGTACTCCGGCTTGAGCATGCCCTTGAGTGCCTGCTCGATGTCGTCGAGCGCTGCATAGATAACCGAGTAGTGACGAATGTCGACACCCTCGCGGTCGGCGCGCTCCTTGGCCTTGTTGTCTGGGCGCACATTGAAACCAATGATGATTGCGTTGTCGACGGTGGCAAGGTTGACGTCAGATTCGGTAATGGCACCAACACCGCGGTGAATGATGCGCAACTGAACGCTGTCGTCGATCTCGATCTTGAGTAGCGAGTCTTCGAGGGCTTCAACAGCACCCGAAACGTCACCCTTGATGACGAGGTTGAGAGATTCAACCTTGCCATCTTCGAGAGCCTTGGTGAAGTCTTCGAGGCTGACGCGCTTGCGAGTCTTGGCAAGCAAGGCGTTGCGGTCGGCGGCTTCGCGCTTCTCAGCTATCTGACGTGCCTGGCGCTCGTCTTCGGTAACCACAAAGGTGTCACCGGCGCGAGGAACAGATTGCAAGCCGAGTACCTGAACCGGGCGCGATGGTCCGGCTGAAAGCACTGGTGTGCCGTTCTCGTCGAACATCGCACGAACGCGTCCGTGTGACGAACCCGCAACGATGGAGTCTCCGACTTCGAGGGTTCCAGACTGAATCAGAACGGTAGCAACCGAACCGCGGCCCTTGTCTAGGTTGGCTTCGATGGCGACGCCTCGAGCATCTTTGTCTGGGTTGGCGCGCATGTCGAGTGCTGCATCGGCGGTTAGCAAAACTGCATCGAGAAGCTCGTCGATACCCTTGCCGGTCAGAGCAGAAACGTCGACGAACATGACGTCGCCGCCGTACTCTTCGGCCACAAGGTTGAACTCGGTGAGCTGCTGGCGAATCTTGGCAGGGTTAGCGCCTTCTTTATCGACTTTGTTGACGGCCACAACAATAGGCACTCCGGCCGATTGTGCGTGGTTCAACGCTTCGATGGTTTGAGGCATAACGCCGTCGTCGGCCGCAACCACAAGAATTGCGAGGTCGGTGACCTGAGCACCACGGGCACGCATCGCGGTAAACGCCTCGTGACCCGGGGTGTCGATAAAGGTGATGGCGCGTTCGATGCCTTCGTGTTCAACGTGAACCTGGTAGGCACCGATGTGCTGGGTGATTCCACCGGCTTCACCAGCCATGACGTTCGACTTACGAATGGTGTCGAGCAAGCGAGTCTTTCCGTGGTCGACGTGACCCATAACGGTAACTACAGGAGGACGAGCTTGAAGGTCTTCTTCGTCGTCTTCGTAGTCGGTCGAAATGTCTAGACCGAAGCCTTCGAATAGCTCGCGCTCTTCGTCTTCTGGTGAAACAACTTCGATCTTGTAACCAAGTTCGACACCGAGAATCTGGAAGGTTTCTTCGTCGAGCGAGGCGGTTGCCGTAGCCATCTGACCGAGGTGGAACAGAACGGTGATCAGCTGACCTGCATTGGCATCAATCTTGTCGGCAAAGTCTTGGATGCTTGCGCCACGGCGCAAACGTACGACCGTGTTGCCGTCGCCGCGTGGAACAACTGCTCCACCTAGGCTCGGCGCGGTTCTTTGTTCGTACTCTTCGCGCTTCGCACGCTTCGACTTGCGAGCCTTAGAAGAACCGCGAGGCCCACCCTTACCGAATGCACCTGAGGTTCCGCCACCTACGCCGCGGCCACGGCCTGCGCCTGGGCCACCGCCCGGACGCGGTGCACCAGCACCACCGGCAAAACCACCGGCACCGCCGGCTGGAGCGCCGCCACCGAAACCTGGACGTGAGCCACCGAAACCTGCACCTGCAGGTCGACCAGCGCCACCAGCACCACCTGGGCGACCGGGACCACCGGCACCGGCCGGACGACCTGGGCCGCCTGGGCGACCAGGGCCACCAGCACCAGCTGGACGACCCTGACCCGGACGCCCCATGCCCTGCGAAGGTGCGAATGGGTTGTTACCTGGGCGCGAAACTGGGCGAGGAATGCCCATGCCTTGGGCTGAAGCGAATGGGTTGTTACCGGGGCGCGGAATGCCCGGAACAGAACTTGGTGCGGCACCGGTTGCCGGTTTGGCGGCTTCTGGTGCACCAGGAGCGCTAGGGGCTGCAGCCGAAGCAGTCGGTGCGGCCGGCGATGCAGCCGGCGCCTCGGAAACCTTGGCTTCTGCTGCAGGTGCGACTACTGGAGCGGCAGGTGCGGCCTTCGGTGCTGCTGGAGCGGCCTTTGGCTCGTCCTTTGGCTTTGCGTTCGGAAACGCATCGCGCAGTTTCTTTGCTACCGGTGGGGTGATTGTTGATGAGCCGCTCTTGACGTACTCGCCAAGTTGCTCAAGTTTTGCCAAAGCATCCTTGGTATCGATACCAAGCTCTTTGGCGATGTCATAAACGCGAAGCGCCATTAATTTCCTCTGTTCG
>JAHEAT010000027.1:7038-11551 GCA_024642605.1 Microbacteriaceae bacterium | reverse complement strand
GGCTCTCATTTCGAGCTACTCATTTTTTGCCAACATCGTTTCTGCCTGTTCTATGAATGTGATCAGTACCGACGTTTCCAGCTGTTGATTCGACTTCAGCGCTCGACCAAAGGCCTTGCGATCTATAGCGGTTTTCAAACAGTTGGAACTAGCGTGAAGCCAAGCACCTCTGCCCGGAGCCGACCCGAGCAAATCTGGTTCCAACTTTTGTTGAATGCAGACCACACGAATCAAATCGGTTCTGGAGGCGCGCTGACGACAGCCAACGCAGGTTCTAACAGGTTTCATTCTAGACCCTTACCCTCGTAGACGCCTAGAACTACTCGCCTTCTAGGATGCTTTCAGGCTGAATGTCGATCTTGGCTCCGGTTAGGTCGGCGGCCAAACGAACGTTTTGGCCTTCCTTACCGATAGCGAGTGAGAGCTGGTAGTCGGGCACTAGCGCGCGCACGTGAGGGCGACCGTCGACGTCCGAAGGAATCAAGAAAGCACTTGAGATCTTGGCCGGCGAAAGAGCCTGCGCAACAAATTTGGCGACGTCTTCGTTCCAGTCGACGATGTCGATTTTCTCCTCGTTTAGTTCGGCCGAAACGGCGCGAACGCGCTGACCCAGTGGGCCAATGCATGAACCCTTTGCGTTTACGCCGGCTTCGTTGGCTCGCACAGCAACCTTGGTGCGGTGACCCGCCTCGCGAGCAACCTGCATGATTTCAACAACACCGCTGGCGATTTCGGGCACTTCGAGCGCAAAGAGCTTGCGAACTAGCATTTTGTGACGACGAGAAACGGTGATCATCGGCCCGCCGCGGGAACCCTTTTCGACCTTGGTGATGTAAACGCGAATCTTCTTGCCGTGAGTGTATTCCTCGCCGGGTACCTGCTCTTCGGCTGGAAGCTGAGCCTCAAGCGGCCCGAGGTCAATGGCGATCATGTGCGGGCGTGTTCCCTGCTGAATGGTGCCCATAACGATATCGCCCACCTTGCCAGCGAATTCTCCCATCAAGCCTTCGTCAGAGATGGCGCGCAAGCGCTGGGTGATTACCTGCTTGGCGGAGTAAGCCGCGATGCGACCGAAGTTTTCTGGGGTGACGTTGCGCTCTTCGGCAGCCATCACGCCGTTTTCGTCGATGTCGCGCGTGAAGATCTCTACCTGACCGGTCTTGCGGTCGAGGTGAGCGCGGCTGTTGACCGGCTCTTCTTTGCGAATATTGATGCCCTCAGACTTGTAGTAGGCGGCAAGAATCGCGCCTTCGATGATTTCCACAAGTTCAGCGAAAGGGATTTCTTTTTCGCTCTCAAGGGCCTTCAGAACTCTCAAATCGATGTCCATTAGACGCCTCCTCGGCCACTAGTCAGTTATAAAAAATTCTTGAACCCGCAAAAAAGCTGTCGCTTTAGACGAGTTCTGCTAGAGCCGATTCTAGCCTGACTGCACGACGTTCGCCCGACGAGCGGTTCCAGAGGTCTACTTCGCCCTGTTCTAGCCCCTTGCCAACAATCACGATCTGTGGCACACCGATGAGTTCTGCATCACCAAACTTGACGCCGGGGCTCACCTTCACGCGATCGTCATAAATCACGGTCTTGCCGGCGGCTTCGAGTTGGGCAACCAGCTTTTCGGCTGCCGCGTAAACTTCTTCGTCTTTACCTGCTGCAACAACATGGATGTCGGCTGGGCTGACGCTCGCCGGCCAAATCAAGCCCTTGTCATCGCGGTTGGCTTCGGCCAACACGGCGACTAAACGGGTGACACCGATGCCGTAGGAACCCATGGTGACGGTAACGAGCTTGCCGTTTTCGTCTAGAACTTTAAGGTCGAGTGCTTCGGCATACTTGCGACCGAGCTGGAACACATGGCCGATTTCGATGCCGCGGGCCAATTCAAGTGGTCCGCTGCCATCTGGAGCTTCGTCGCCCGCGCGCACTTCGGCGATGTCGGCAATGCCGTCGGAATCGAAGTCGCGGCCTTTCACCAAATCGAAAATGTGCTTCTGGTCGAGGTTTGCTCCGGTGATCCAAGCGGTACCGTCGACGACTCGCGGGTCGAGCAAGTAACGAATCTTCGAGGTTGAGTCTGCACCCAGAACCTTGACGCCGTCGGTGACCGGGCCGATGTAACCCTTGACTAAGGCTGGGTTGGCAGCGAAATCGGCTTCGGTGGCCGGTTCAACATCGTTTGGAGCAAAGGCAACTTCGGCGCGCTTGGCGTCGACTTCGCGGTCGCCCGGGAGCCCGACAATCACCAGCGAGCGCTTTCCATCTGGGCTGGTTAGAGCCAAAACTACGTTCTTCAGGGTGTCTGCGGCGGTCCAGTTGCGGCCATCGGCGCGCTTTACCTTCTCGTTTGCGAGGTCAACCAGGGTTGCGATGGTTGGCGTGTTAGGCGAATCGTGCACTACTGCTGCCGGCTTACCATCGATAGGCAACGATGCAGGAATTGGGGTTTTGACTGCCTCAACGTTTGCCGCATAACCGCCGGCGGAACGAACAAAGGTGTCTTCGCCGATTGGGCTTGGGCTCAAGAACTCTTCAGAAGCCGAGCCGCCCATAGCGCCAGCATCGGCCTTTACGATCACGTATTCGACGCCAAGGCGCGTAAAGATGCGCTCATAGGCATCGCGCTGAGACTGGTAAGCGCGAGCCAGACCTTCATCGGTGACGTCGAACGAGTAAGCGTCTTTCATAACGAACTCGCGGCCGCGAAGCAGACCTGCTCGAGGGCGAGCCTCATCGCGGTACTTGTTTTGAATCTGATAGAGGCAAAGTGGCAGGTCTTTGTAAGACGAGTACATGTCTTTAACCAGCAACGTGAACATTTCTTCGTGCGTCGGGGCTAGCAGGTAATCGGCTTTTTTGCGGTCTTGAAGTCTAAAAAGGTTGTCGCCGTATTCGGTCCAGCGACCGGTAGTTTCGTAAGCTTCGCGTGGCAGCAGCGCTGGAAAGAATACTTCTTGCGCCCCGGCGTTGTTCATTTCTTCGCGAACAATCTGCTCGACCTTGTTCTTCACGGCCAAGCCCAGTGGCAGCCAGGTGTAGATTCCAGGGGCGGCGCGGCGAATGTATCCAGCTCGAAGCAGTAGTTTGTGGCTAGCTACTTCGGCCTCATTTGGGTCTTCGCGCAGAGTGCGCAAGAACAGGTTTGACAGGCGAATAGGCATAGAGGCAAGGTTACCAGCGTGGCTGGCCAACTAAAGGGTGGTTGCGCTTACTTTTCTGCTACCAAAACCTGCGGGCTGCCAACCAGGGTTGGATCCATGGTTGCTGCTAGGCGGTTTGCTTCTTCGATGAGAGTTGCCACAATTTCGCTTTCGGGAACGGTCTTGATGACCTCACCCTTTACGAAGATCTGACCCTTACCGTTGCCCGAAGCAACGCCCAAGTCGGCTTCGCGCGCTTCGCCCGGGCCGTTTACTACGCAACCCATTACGGCTACTCGAAGTGGCACGGTGAGCTTTTCTAGGCCCTTGGTTACGTCTTCGGCGAGCGTGTAAACGTCTACCTGAGCGCGGCCGCAAGATGGGCAAGAAACAATTTCTAGCTTGCGTGGGCGCAGGTTGAGCGATTCAAGAATCTGAGAACCAACTTTGATCTCTTCAACCGGCGGTGCAGAGAGCGATACACGGATGGTGTCGCCGATCCCCTTGGACAGAAGCGCCCCGAAGGCCACCGAAGACTTGATGGTGCCCTGGAAAGCGGGGCCGGCCTCGGTGACTCCGAGGTGAAGAGGCCAGTCGCCACGTTCGGAGAGCATTTCGTAGGCGCGCACCATGACCACCGGATCGTTGTGCTTTACCGAGATTTTGAAATCGTGAAAGTCGTGTTCTTCGAACAGCGAGGCTTCCCACACGGCCGACTCAACGAGAGCCTCTGGGGTTGCTTTGCCGTACTTCTGAAGCAGTCGAGGGTCGAGCGAGCCCGCGTTGACGCCAATACGAATCGACACACCGGCATCTTTGGCAGCTTTTGCAATCGCACCGACCTGGTCGTCGAACTGACGGATGTTGCCTGGGTTTACGCGAACTGCGCCGCAACCGGCATCGATGGCTTGAAACACGTATTTTGGCTGAAAGTGAATATCTGCAATCACAGGAATCTGGGACTTACGAGCAATGAGGTGCAAACGATCTGCGTCATCTTGGCTCGGAACGGCGACTCGCACAATGTCGCAACCCGAAGCGGTTAGCTCTGCAATCTGCTGCAGCGTCTCGTTGACATCGGTGGTTTTGGTGGTGCACATCGATTGAACCGAAATTGGTGCGTCGCCGCCGACGGCAACCTTGCCAACCATGATTTTGCGGGTTTTGCGACGCGGAGCCAGGGTTGGTGGTGGTGCCTTAGGCAGACCAAGGTTGATGGCTGGCATTTTGTTTATGCACTCACTTTCGGGCGATTACTGCTCTAAGCATAAAAGGCACAGGATGATTCCTTTAGCCAAGCACCAGTGGTTTCACCAAGTCGACCACGATCATGGCGAGTCCGGCAAACATGAGAATCAGAAACATCAGGTTCGCAA
>JAHEAT010000027.1:0-7028 GCA_024642605.1 Microbacteriaceae bacterium | reverse complement strand
AGCAGGGCAGTGTCGGCGATGCCGGGGTCTGGCTTGCCGAGCAGTCGGTAGATGCCGCGCTTGGCATACTCGTACACTCCGCCGGCGATGTGACCGCCGTCAAGTGGCGGCAGCGGAATCATGTTGAATGCGAACAGTGCAAGATTGAGCGAACCGAGCAACATGAGGTTGAGATACAGCCGATCGGCGAGCGTCGCATTTGAGTTTGCGTTGACCTGACCGGCCATCTGAGTGATACCAACGATCGAGACCGCTCCAGTTGGCGAGCGTTCGGCCGAGGTGAACAGCCCAGAAACCGATTCGTACACTTGCGCAGGAAACTGCACTATGAACCCGAGCGTTTGACCCGCCATTTGAGAGCCAGCGGAGAGCGATTCGGCAATACTCGACGGCACTCGAGCGTGGTCGAGCATCAAGCCAATGTAGGCGCGCTCTTTTAGAAGGGGCTTACCCGAGGCGTCGACGGCTAGGCTGCCGCTCGCATCGGCATAAGGCAGTTTGGCAACCTTAGGCGTTACCGAAAGAGTCATAGATTTACCGTCTCGAATAACGGTGAGACTGTGGTGGGCGTTTGGCTTGGCGACAACGCTAACGAAGGGGTCTTCGGTTTTGGCGATCTGCTTACCGTCAACGGCAGTAATCTGGTCGCCTGCTTTGAAACCGGCCAGCGCGGCAGGCGTCTGGGCATCGGATGCTGCGCACTTAGCGGTTACGTCGACCATTTGAGCCTCGCACTGCACTATTTGAGCCACTGTGTTCACTCGTTGATATTCACCAATACCGCTGAGTGCGATGGTTACCATCGAGAACCCGAGAATCAGGTTCATGAACGGCCCACCAAACATCACCACGATGCGTTTCCATGCGGCTAGCTGATAAAACTTGCGATTTTCGTCGCCGCGTTGAATGTGCTCGGAGTGCGCTTCGCGAGCCGCGCGAATTGAGGCACCAAACCAACGCTTTGAGTCGTCTCTGCCTTCTTTGGCTGGTGGATACATGCCGATTAGCGTGATGAAACCGCCGAGCGGAATGGCACGAAGCGAATACTCGGTTTCGCCGATCTTCTTAGAAATGAGCTTGGGGCCAAAGCCAATGGCCCAGGTTGGCACGCGAACGCCAAACATTTTGGCAGGAATTAGGTGGCCGAATTCGTGCAGCCCAATCGAGATTGCCAGACCCGCCACGATGATGAGAATTCCAAGAATATAGAGCAAGGTTTCGGTCATGTTTTGAACCTAACTGTGGCTTCTGACAAATGTCTGAAAGTTATTCAACAGGCGGTTGCAATCTGCGCATCGGCCCGATTTCTGGCCCAGGTTTCGGCACGAAGCACCGACTCGAGTGAAAGTTGAGACTCGGGCTCGTGAGCATCTACGACACGTTCGATTAGGTCGACGATTTGGTTGAACCCGATTCGCCCCTCGTGAAAAGCCTCCACCGCCTGCTCGTTCGCCGCGTTGTAAACCGCTGGATAAGTTAGGCCAGCCGAACCAACCTGCCGAGCCAGGCGCACGGCGCCAAAAACGCTCTCATCCAGCGGCTCGAAGGTCCACGTGGCCGCCTTGGTCCAGTCGCAGGCTGGCGCAACGTTAGCAATTCGGTCTGGCCAAGACATTCCGAGCGCAATCGGAAGCTTCATGTTTGGAGGTGAGCACTGCGCGAGTACCGAACCATCGATGAATTCGACCATCGAGTGAACCACCGACTGCGGGTGCACGGTTACGTCGATTCGATCGAACGGGATGTCAAAAAGTAGGTGTGCCTCGATCAGTTCGAGGCCCTTGTTCACCAGCGTCGCAGAATTCGTAGTTACGACCTTGCCCATTACCCAGGTTGGGTGCGCGAGTGCCTGCTGCGGAGTAACCGTGGCGAGTTGTTCGCGCGTGAACCCTCGAAACGGGCCTCCAGACGCCGTGAGAATCAACTTGGCAACCTCAGATGCCTTGCCGCCGAGCAGGCACTGTGCCAGTGCCGAGTGCTCGGAGTCGACCGGAACGATTTGACCCGGGCGCGCTGCATCCTTGACCAGTTGACCACCGACGATAAGCGACTCTTTGTTGGCGAGGGCCAGTATCTTGCCGGTGTTGAGAGCTGCCAGTGTTGGAGCCAAACCAATTGAACCCGTAATGCCATTGACTACGACGTCGGCATCGGTGCCGAGCACGAGCGCGGTCGCTGCATCGGCGCCTAAGACAGCAGCCGATTCGTCGAGGTCAAGTTCTCGACGTTGTTGTTCTAGAAGTTGAGCGTTTTGACCGGCAGCCAGACCGACCACTTCGAACTTGTCGCGATTGGCTTGGATGACCTCAAGGGCCTGGGTTCCGATTGAACCGGTGGATCCGAGAATGATTACGCGACGCATGAGACCATCTTGCCACCCAAATGCGTGACATTGCCGAACGCACGAGAGCCGTCTAAGGCGAATGAAGGCTTGAGGCGTAGGATGGGAACATGAGCGAGCAACCAGTGGCGCTAGGGCGCAAAATCGTAACTGCTATTCCAGGGCCGAAGTCTCAAGAACTTCACGCGAAAAGACTCAAAGAGGTTTCTCACGGTGTGGGTGCCGCATTACCTGTTTACATCGACCGTGCCCACGGTGCAACTCTCGTTGACGTCGACGGAAACCAGTTCACCGACCTCGGTTCGGGCATCGGTGTGGTAACCATCGGTCACACCAACGATGGCGTAGTTCAGGCCGTTCAAGAGCAGGTCGCCAAGCTCACTCACACACTTTTCACCGTTACCCCGTATGTTCCGTACGTTGAGGTTTGTGAACTTCTAAACAAATACACCCCCGGCAACTTCGAGAAGCGCTCAGCGCTGTTCAACTCGGGAGCGGAAGCCGTAGAAAACGCCGTCAAATTTGCCCGCAAATTCACCGGACGCGGCGAGATCGCAGTCTTCGACCACGCGTACCACGGTCGCACCAACCTCACCATGGCAATGAACTTCAAGGCCATGCCTTACAACTCGGGCTTCGGCCCGTTTGCACCTGGTGTGCACCACGTTCCAATGTCTTACCCGTTCCGCGACCCAGCCGGCATGACCGGTGAAGAGGCCGCCGACCGGGCTATCACCTATATGGAGAAGCGAGTTGGTGCAGCGAACCTTGCTGCCGTTGTCATCGAGCCGATCCAGGGCGAGGGTGGTTTCATCGTTCCAGCACCTGGCTTCTTAAAGAAGCTCTCGACCTGGGCAAAGGCAAATGGCATTGTCATGGTTGCCGATGAAGTTCAGTCGGGTATCGCAAGAACCGGCAAGTGGTTTGCCTCGCAGTACGAAGAAGGTTTCGAACCAGACCTCATCACGATTGCAAAGGGTGTGGCGGGCGGTATGCCGATCTCGGCAGTTACCGGTCGCGCAGAAATCATGGATTCATCGCACCCGGGTGGAATCGGCGGCACCTACGGCGGTAACCCGGTTGCCGCTGCGGCTGCGGTTTCGGTGCTTCGCCAGATCGAAGCGGGCGGAGTGCTTGAGCAAGCCCTTCACATCGAAAGCATTCTGCTACCTCGCCTTCGCGATATGCAGGCCAAGTTTCCGGTGATCGGCGACATTCGCGGCCGCGGTGCCATGATTGCCATCGAGTTCGTCGAACCGGGCACTCACAACCCTCGCTCGGCCGCCGTTGACGCCGTTGTTAAGCACTGCCACCAAAACGGTGTGCTCGTGCTAAACGCCGGAACCTACGCAAACGTCATTCGCTTCTTGCCGCCTTTAAACATCTCGGATGCTCAGTTGCTAGACGCGCTCGATGTAATTGAGCAAGGCATCGCAGCTCTCTAACTGAGCAGCAATAACCAGCAAACCCAAACAACTAGACGAATCAAAGGTGATTCACGTGGCGCAAGTCGACCGCATCAAACTCGGGCAACTATTTGAGCGAGAGGTTGAGCGCTTTCAGCGCGAGCATCCCGTATCTAAGTTGAAGTTCGACAAAGCGCAGGGCCCAATGATGGGCGGTGTGCCAATGTCATGGATGGCCAAGTGGCCTGGCGGTTACCCGGTATACGTTTCAACTGCCAAGGGTTCGCGATTTACCGATGTTGATGGCATCGAATACGTCGACTTTTGCCTGGGTGACACCGGTGCCATGGTTGGGCACTCCCCCGATGCATCGGTTGCCGCTATCTCGCGTCAACTCTCACAGGGAATCACTCTGATGCTGCCAACTGAAGACGCAACGATTGCCGCGCAGACTCTCGCCGATCGGTTCGGTGTTGAGAAGTGGCAGTTCACCCTCACTGCAACCGATGCGAATCGGCACATTTTGCGATATGCAAGACACGTAACCGGACGCTCGAAGATTGTGGTTCACGACTACTGCTACCACGGCACCGTAGACGAAACCTTCGCCAACTTAGATGACGCTGGCCAAACGGTTTCACGAGAAAACAACATTGGCCCACAGGTTGACCCGACCGAAACCACCATCGTGGTGCCTTTCAACGATTTAGCGGCGGCCGAAGTGGCCTTTGCCACGGGCGATGTCGCAGCGATTTTGATTGAACCGGCCATGACCAACATCGGAATCGTGTTGCCCCAACCCGGCTACCTTGAAGGGTTGCGCGAGCTGACTCGCAAGTTTGGCGTGATTCTAATTCACGACGAAACCCACACCCTTTCCGAAGGTCCCGGCGGCATGACTGCACGTCGCGACCTGCACCCCGATGCAGTCGTTTTGGGCAAAACCATCGGAGCGGGCATCCCTGCTGGCGCTTTCGGCATGACCGAGCAACTTGCGAACCGGGTTTCTGAAAGCCTGCACCTTGAGCACATCGATGTTGGTGGCGTGGGCGGCACCCTTGCCGGCAACGCGTTATCGATGGCTGCCGTGGCGGCCACTCTCACCCAGGTACTAACCCCAGAAGCCTTCGTGGGTATGGAAGAACTGTGCACTATTTGGACCCAAGACGTACAAGAGATTCTCGACGAATTCGATGTGCCTTGGCAGGTGTCTCAACTGGGATGTCGCGCCGAGTATTCGTTTAGGGCTACTGCGCCACTAACCGGGCGTGAGGCAGCTGACGCCGACGACTTCGAGCTGCAACAGTATTTGCACCTGCACGCAATCAACCGCGGAATTTTGATGACGCCGTTTCACAACATGGCGTTGATGTCGCCGGCGCATACACTAGAAGACGTGATTAGGCACACCGAGCATTTTAGAGAAGCAGTTTCGGCGCTGTTTGCCTAGAGTCGCAGCGGCAAAAGTCCGTGAGCGATTATGCGTGTGACCGCTGGGCTTACTTGACCGCGCGAAGTCGGCGCTCTTTGACGGTTGATCGAATTTGCACGCCAACCACAATCAAAATCGCCACCAAGAACACTGCCGAACCAACGACGTTGGCTGCAGCCGGAATGCCTTTGGACGCTGCCGTGTAAACAAACTTAGGGAAGGTCGAAGTTGCCCCCGCGTTGAAGTTGGTGATGATGAAATCGTCAAACGAAAGCGCAAACGAAAGCAGTGCCGCCGACATGATTCCCGGCATCAGAAGCGGAAAGGTGATTTTCCAAAACACGCGGGACGGACTGGCGTAGAGATCGCTGCCGGCTTCTTCGAGTGCGGGGTCGAGGCTCGAAACACGAGCCTTCACGGTTACCACTACGAACGACAGACAGAACATGACGTGGGCAATGATCACCGTGCCAATGCCCTTCTCTGCGCCGATGTTGAAGAACTGCGATGCGAGACCCGCACCGAGCACGATTTCGGGGGTTGCCATCGGCAAAAAGAGCAGCAGGCTCACGGCCGAACGAAACTTAAACTCGTACCGAACCAGTGCAATCGCGATTGCAGTGCCAAGTGCCGTCGCAACAATGGTCGAGGTCACGCCGATGAGAATCGAGTTGCCGAAAGCCTCGCATACTCCCTGTTCTTCGCAAACGGTCAGCCAGTTATTAAACGTAAAGCCGCGCCAGGTGATGTTCGACTTGAAGGTGTTGTTGAACGAAAAGATAAATGTGTAAACAATCGGAATCAGCAGGTAGACCAAGGCTAAAACTGCGTAAACCGGCAAAGCGGCGCGGCCGAGCGAATATCTCACAGTAGGTCCTCTGTTCCGCTTCTACGCACATAGAAAACGACTAACCCAAGGATGGCGGCCATGAGCAGCACCGAGAGCGCTGAGGCCGACGGGTAGTCGTTGATCCTCAAGAAGTTGGTTTCGACGACGTTACCGATCATCTGAGTGCCACTCGAACCCAGGAAGTCTCGGCTGGCATTGATGTAGTCGCCGGCAATCGGAATGAAGGTCATCAGGGTGCCCGAGATGATTCCCGGCATAGTGATCGGAAGAGTGACCTTGCGGAACACCTTAGCTGGTGTTGCGTACAGGTCGCTTCCGGCTTCGAGCAGACGCAGGTCGAGGCGTTCGAGCGAAGTGTAAAGCGGCAAGGTCATGAACGGAATGAAGTTGTAGGTGAGACCAAAAATAACCATGAAATCGGTGCCCACCAAGTATTGGTCTGGAGCCAAGATGTGCAGCGACTGCAGCGTGGTGACGATCCATGACTCGTTCGAGAAGAGTTGCTTCCAAGCAAAAGTTCTAAGCAAGAACGAGATGAAAAAAGGCGCGATAACCAAAGCGAGTGCGAGCTTCTGAATCAGCGGCCACTTGCGTGCTCGTACCCCGATGAAATACGCGAGTGGATACGAAATGAGTAGCGAGAGGATTGTTGCCGCCAGAGCGTAAACGAATGACCTGGCAATGTGTGGCCAATAGGTTTGGATGACGTACCAGTAGTTACCGATTTCGAAACCGTACTGATAGCGACCGATTTCTCCGGAGGCATCTGGAACTTCTAGCGAGGTGGCAACCAGCGAAACCAGGGGCGTGATGAAGAACAACGCTAGGTAAATCATTCCGGGGAGCAAAAGCGCCAAGGCAACCTTTGTTGAGTTCTTTCTTGGAACCTTGTATTCACTCTTTTCAGAGCCACCGGAAAACGCTGCGAATGCCATCGGCTACTCCTCGACGGAATCAGGCAAATCGGCTAGACCAAACGAGTGGTCGACCTTCCAGCTG
>JAHEAT010000037.1 GCA_024642605.1 Microbacteriaceae bacterium | reverse complement strand
CGACGGCGTCAATGAGGATGAAGTACGCCGTGTATTTGCCAAATTGCATTTCCGCACGCTCACCGAGCGCGTGCTAAAGATGCGCGGTGCTGGCAAGTCGTCCGCGTCGACCAGCACTTTGAGCGAATCCGTCGAAAACACGAGCAATGAAGAGACGCAGCAGAGTGTTTTCGTCGAAATAGAAATGCCGGCCGCCGTCAAGATGTCGAGTTCCGAGGTGAAGGACTGGCTTTCACAGCAGTTTGGCTCAATCGCCATCTTCGTTCAGGCGGCGGATGGGGCGCCAATCGCGGTGGGGTTGGCTACGGAAACCCTGAGAATTGATTGGTACCCAGATTCGGCTGGTGCGTTCGAGCAGACGCTTGGCCCATGGCTCGCAGACGAATCAAAGGCCAAAATTGCCTACAACGCAAAAGAGTTGGTCAAACTTCTTCTCTCGCTGAATCTGCCTTTCGCTGGCATCGATTTCGACCCTCTTTTGCTTGCCTACCTGCTGAATCCGCTCCAAAAGTCCTACGCAATCGATGACCTTGCTCTCGAATACCTAGGGCACACCGTCAAACGTGGGGACGCAGATCAACTCATCCCGGTTGACGAGTCCAGCGCGAGCATAGATGCCTGGGTTGCAGCCATTTTGACACCACAGTTGCACTCAGCAGTTGCAGCACAAGAACAAATGCATGTTTATTCGACAATCGAGCTTCCCTCGAGCATGGCTTTGGCGCGCATGGAGCATTACGGTGTCGCCATTGACGTCGTCAAATTGCAGGCTCAGTTCGATGAACTAACCGCCGAGGTCGCAAAAGTTGCCAACGAGGCTTACGAAATCATTGGGCACGAAATCAACCTGGCCAGCCCAAAGCAGCTCCAGACGGTTCTTTTTGAAGAGTTGGGCATGACCGGCACCAAATCGGTGAAAACCGGCTTTTCAACCAATGCCGAGGCGTTGGCAACCCTATTTGAGCAAACCGAGCACCCGTTCCTTGAAAAGCTGCTGTTGCATCGCGAAGTGACCAAGATTCGCCAGATGGTTGAGATCGTTCTGAAATCTGTTGGAAGCGACGGCAGGGTGCACACCAACTACGTGCAGACCGGCACCTCGACCGGTCGCCTCTCCTCAGAGAACCCGAATTTGCAGAACATCCCAATCAAGTCAGAGCGTGGCCGCAGAATTCGCGACGCATTTGCAGTTGGCCCGGGCTTCGAGACGCTATTGACGGCCGATTACTCGCAAATCGAAATGCGCATCATGGCTCATTTGAGTGCCGATGAAGGGATCATTGAGGCCTTCAAGAGCGGCGAGGATTTGCACCGATTCGTTGGTGCCCGAATTTTCGGTGTCAAGCCAGAAGATGTGACTCCGGCCATGCGATCGAAGGTCAAGGCCATGAGCTACGGCCTGGTTTATGGGTTGAGCGAGTATGGGCTTGCGAAACAACTTCGAATCAGCAATGCCGAAGCAAAGCAGCTGATGGCAGATTATTTCGCTCGATTTGGGGGAGTGCGCCGCTACCTCGCATCCGTTGTGGACGAGGCCAAAACCCTTGGCTACACAGTCACAACCCATGGCCGCAGGCGCCCTTTTGATGACCTCAATAGCAAAATCTTCCAGATTCGTGAAAATGCGCGAAGGGCCGCTCTCAACGCGCCAATTCAGGGAACTGCTGCCGACATCATGAAACTCGCCATGGTTCACGTGGATCGTGAGATTCAAAATCAAGGCCTCAAGAGCCGAATGCTGCTGCAGGTGCACGACGAATTGGTCTTCGAGGTTGCCAAGGGCGAGCTGGATCGCCTCACCGAGATTGTGAAGAGCTGCATGGAAAACGCCGCCGAGCTATCGGTTCCACTCGAGGTACAGATTGGCGTCGGCAAAACCTGGGATGAGGCCGCTCACTAATGTCCCGGCTTGAGGTTCAAATCAATACGGATGAGGGCCTGCACGCCCGCCCAGCGGCGGAATTTGTGCGAATGGCGGCCGGCGCCAGAGGAACTGTGCGCATTTCGAGGCCCGGAGGCATCCAGGTTGATGGCAAGAGCATGCTCGGAGTGCTTTCACTGGGACTAAAACGGGGCGAAAAGGTGCTTATCGAGGTTCTGGGCACCGATGATGAACAGCTGCTGGAGCAACTCGCATCCGTTGTGAAAGGCTCCTAGAACCACTAGGCTTAGAGGGCGCATTTGCGCAATCCCTATCCGTTGTTTTTGTTTCATCGCGCACGTCTGGCGAAGGGCAAAAACCCTAGAAATGCCCGTACTGGAGTACATCCATCTATGACCACCAACAAAATTAAGCAGATCGCCATTGACGACATTGGCTCTGCAGAGGACTTCCTAGCAGCGGTCGAAAAGACCTGAAGTTCTTCAACGACGGCGACCTAATCGAAGGAACCGTTGTAAAAATCGACCGCGACGAGGTTCTTCTCGACGTTGGTTACAAGACCGAGGGTGTAATTCCTTCGCGTGAGCTTTCGATTCGTCACGACGCAGATCCTTCAGAGATCGTTTCGGTTGGCGACTCGGTTGAGGCCCTAGTTCTTCAGAAGGAAGACAAAGAAGGCCGCCTAATCCTTTCCAAGAAGCGTGCGCAGTACGAGCGCGCTTGGGGCGACGTTGAGAAGGTCAAAGAGGCAGACGGCACCGTCACCGGTGTTGTTATCGAAGTTGTCAAGGGTGGCCTCATCGTTGACATCGGTCTTCGTGGCTTCTTGCCTGCATCACTTATCGAACTTCGCCGTGTTCGCGACCTAGGTCCTTACCTGGGCCAGAAGGTTGAGGCCAAGATTCTTGAGCTCGACAAGAACCGCAACAACGTTGTGCTTTCGCGTCGCGCTCTGCTAGAAGAAAGCCAGTCGGCTAGCCGCAGCACCTTCCTTGCAGACCTGGCCAAGGGTCAGATCCGCACCGGTGTTGTTTCGTCCATCGTCAACTTTGGTGCGTTCATCGACCTTGGTGGCGTAGATGGTTTGGTTCACGTTTCAGAGCTCAGCTGGAAGCACATTGAGCACGCCAGCGAAGTTGTTGAAATCGGCCAGGAAGTAACCGTTGAGGTTCTAGAGGTTGACCAGGAGCGCGAGCGTGTGTCGCTATCGCTAAAGGCAACCCAGGAAGACCCTTGGCAGGTATTCGCTCGCACCCACGCAATCGGTCAGTACGCCCCTGGAAAGGTCACCAAGTTGGTTCCTTTCGGTGCGTTTGTTCGCGTTGCCGACGGCATCGAGGGTCTCGTTCACATCAGCGAGCTTTCTTCGAAGCACATCGAACTTGCAGAGCAGGTCGTATCGGTCAACCAGGACGTCTTCGTCAAGGTCATCGACATCGATCTCGACCGTCGCCGCATCTCGCTATCGCTCAAGCAGGCCAACGAAGAGGTCGACCCTAACGGAGAAGACTTCAACCCAGCCCTATACGGCATGGCAGCTGACTACGACGAGAACGGCCAGTACAAGTACCCAGAGGGCTTCGACCCCGCCACCAACGAGTGGAAGTCTGGCTACGAAGAGGCTCGCACCAAGTGGGAGAAGGAATACGCCGAGGCTCACGCTCGCTGGATCGAGCACAAGAAGCAGGTTGCAGTTGCCAACGAGGTAGCAGCAGCCCTTCCTGAGGCCGGCGAAGCATCTTCAGCCGCTAGCGCAAGCTACTCGAGCGAATCGACCGAAAGCGGCACCCTAGCCGACGACGCGTCTCTCGCGGCTCTTCGCGACAAGCTAAAGAGCGCCGAGTAACTCGGAGTTCTTATAAAAAGGGAGTCGGTTCGCCGGCTCCCTTTTTGCTTGCTCGCACGAATCGATTGAAAGATTAGGCTTTTACTGTGTACGTAGTCGCGCTAACCGGAGGTATTGCTGCGGGCAAATCTACCGTTGCCGAGCTCTGGACTTCGTTGGGGGCCGTTCACATCGATGCAGACCAGTTGGCGCGCGATGCTGTCGCCAATGGCACAGCTGGCCTAAAAGCCATTACGGATGCCTTCGGCACCGATATGCTCGCTCCCAATGGAGACCTTGATCGGGCGAAACTTGCATCCGTTGTTTTTGCCGACTCGGCGAAGCGCGCGCAACTAGAAGCCATCGTGCATCCGATCGTGCGATCTTTGGCCGCAGCGCAACTGTCTTCTCTGCCCAACGACGCGGTTGTCGTTTACAGCATCCCACTTTTGGCCGAAACCGGCGGGGGAGCGCTCGACTTTGATCGAGTGGTGTCGGTTGAGGCTCCTGTTGAGAAGCAGATCAATAGGCTCGTGACTTCTCGGGGAATGGACCGGGCCGAGGCAGAGGCAAGAATCTCGGCTCAGGCCAGCCCAGCCCAGCGAGCCAATTACGCGGACGATATTCTGAATTCCAACCAGGATCTTCCGCTTTTGCTGCATGACGCAGGCAAACTTTGGAGCAAAATTCTTCTCGCGGCGGCGGCCAAGAGTGAGGCAAAACAATGACTTTCGAGCCAACCCGAAGCGTTGCACCCTTTGAGGTGATCAGCGAATACACACCTTCTGGTGACCAACCGACCGCCATCGCAGATCTTGCCGCTCGCATTAACGCCGGTGAGAAGGATGTCGTGCTTCTCGGAGCCACCGGAACGGGAAAATCGGCAACTACTGCCTGGTTGGTTGAGGCCGTTCAGCGACCAACTTTAGTTCTTGCTCACAACAAGACGCTTGCGGCTCAGCTGGTCAACGAGTTTCGCGAATTGTTGCCAAATAACGCGGTTGAGTACTTCGTCAGTTACTACGACTACTACCAGCCCGAAGCTTATGTGCCGCAAACAGATACCTTCATCGAGAAAGACTCGTCGATCAACGAAGAGGTGGAGCGCCTTCGCTATAAAGCGACCATGAGCCTACTTAGTCGTCGTGACGTGATTGTGGTTTCCACGGTTTCGTGCATCTACGGCCTCGGCGCACCGGCGGAATATCTGAATCAAAGCATTGCCATTCAGGTGGGCGATCGCATCGACCGCGATGACCTCATCCGTCGGTTTGTAGACCTGCAATACAAGCGCAATGACATTGACTTCTCGCGCGGAAACTTCAGGGTCAAGGGCGACACAATTGAGATCATCCCCGTCTATGACGAGTTGGCCACGCGAATCGAATTCTTCGGTGATGAGGTAGAGGCGATTTATTCCCTTTCGCCGCTGACCGGTGAGGTAGTTTCTAACGAACAAGCGGTGGCGATTTTCCCCGCTTCTTACTACGTTGCACCCGTCGAACGAATGGCTCAGGCCATGGAATC
>JAHEAT010000023.1 GCA_024642605.1 Microbacteriaceae bacterium | reverse complement strand
CGACGTTTCGCTGCTCGAAGTTGGCAAAGACGACGACTTCTCGACCATTCAGGTTCGCGCAACCTCGGGCGACAACCGCCTCGGCGGCGACGACTGGGATCAGCGCATCGTTGACCACCTGGTTAAGAAGTTCAAGGAGACCACCGGCGTTGACGTGTCGAAAGACAAGATCGCGCTGCAGCGTTTGAAAGAAGCAGCAGAGCAGGCCAAGAAGGAACTCTCGCAGTCGATGACCGCGAACATCCAGTTGCCTTACCTCTCGCTTACCGAGAACGGCCCAGCCAACCTCGACGAGACCCTGACTCGGGCACAGTTCGAGCAGATGACCGAAGACCTACTCGAGCGCACTCGCAAGCCGTTCAACGACGTCATTAAAGAAGCAGGCGTGAAGGTGGCCGACATTGCACACGTTGTGCTCGTGGGTGGTTCAACCCGCATGCCTGCCGTCACCGAGCTGGTCAAGAGCCTCACCGGTGGCAAAGAGCCAAACAAGAGCGTCAACCCAGACGAAGTTGTTGCCGTTGGCGCATCGCTGCAAGCCGGTGTTCTAAAAGGTGAGCGCAAGGATGTTCTGCTGATCGACGTTACCCCGCTAAGCCTCGGCATCGAGACCAAGGGTGGCATCATGACCAAGCTGATCGAGCGCAACACCGCGATTCCAACCAAGCGAAGCGAAACCTTCACCACTGCCGACGACAACCAGCCTTCGGTAACCATCGCCGTGTTCCAGGGTGAGCGTGAGTTCACTCGCGACAACAAGTCGCTCGGAAACTTCGACCTCGGTGGCATCGCCCCAGCACCTCGCGGCATCCCTCAGATCGAAGTAACCTTCGACATCGACGCCAACGGTATCGTGCACGTGTCTGCAAAAGATAAGGGCACTGGCAAAGAAGCATCGGTGACCATCACCGGTGGCGGATCGCTACCTAAGGAAGATATCGAGCGCATGGTTCGCGAAGCCGAAGAGCACGCTGCCGAAGACAAGAAGCGCCGCGAAGAGCAAGAAGATCGCAACACTGGCGAGCAACTTGTGTACCAAACCGAGAAACTGATCAAAGACAACGACGAAAAGTTGCCCGAAGACGTGAAGACCGAGGTTCAGGCCGATGTCGACGCACTCAAGGCAGCGCTCGCCGGTGACGACATCGATGCAGTCAAGTCGGCACTCACCAAGTTGACCGAATCACAGCAGAAGCTGGGCGAGGCAATCTATGCCAACGCCTCGGCTGAAGGCGAAGGCGAAGCGGCCGGCGAGGGTGCATCGAACGAAGATGTAGTCGACGCCGAAGTTGTCGAAGACGAGGATGACAAGAAGTAATGGCTGACGAGTTCAACCAAGACGAGGCAGCGGCCCAGGGTGAAAACCCTGAGGCTGCGGCTTCGGCAAACCACACCGAAGCTTCTACCGATGCATCCGAGTCTGCCGCCCAAGCGCCTCAAGACCCGATCGATGCCGAGCTTGCCGACCTAGTTGACGCAACCGGCCCGATCAGCAAAGAGGCCGAACTGCTAGCCGACCTTCAGAGGTTGCAAGCTGAGTTTGTAAACTACAAGGCTCGCGTGGAGCGCGACCGCGACGTTTCTCGTAACGCCGCGATCGCCGAAGTTTTGCGCTCACTCTTGCCAGCGCTCGACGACCTGTCGCGCGCAGAAGCTCACGGCGACCTCGAGGGCTCACCGTTCGCGGCGGTAGTTGCTAAGTTCCGTGCATCCGGTGAAAAATTTGGGCTCAAAACCTTCGGCGCTAAGGGTGACAAGTTCGACCCCGAGATTCACGAAGCCTTGATTCAAACCCCCTCAGCCGAGGTGACAGAAAACACGGTCGCCGATGTTGTAGAAGCCGGCTACCTCGTGGGCGAGCGTCTGCTTCGCGCCGCTAAGGTTGCAGTCTTCATTCCTGCGGAAGGTTAACCATGGCAAGTCAGGACTGGTTCGAGAAAGATTTTTACAAAATTCTCGGCGTTGCCAAGGATGTTTCTGACGCCGAACTCAAAAAGGTTTACCGCAAACTTGCGCGTAAGTTTCACCCCGACTCCAACCCAGACGACCCCAAGGCCGAAGCTAAGTTCAAGGAAATTAGCGAAGCCTTCAGCGTCTTGAGCGACAAAGAACAGCGCAAAGAATACGACGCCGTGCGCGCGATGGGCGGTGGCGCTCGCTTTACCGGCGGTGCCGGCGGCCAGGGTGGTGCCGGGTTCCCCGGAGGTTTTCCGGGTGCCGGCGGCCAGGGTGGTGCGGGCTTCGAGGATGTCTTCGCCAACCTGTTTGGTGGCGGCTCGCGCGGAGGTTTTGGTGGCTTCGGCCCGCAACGCGGCGCCGACCTAACCATGAACACCACAGTCGATTTCATCGACTCCATTCACGGTGCAACACTGCGCCTGCGCCTAAGTGAGGTTGGCGAACCCACCAGCGTGAAGGTGCCAGCCGGAGTTCAAGACGGACAAAAAATCAAGCTGCGCGGCAAGGGTCAACTCTCACCAAACGGCGGCGAGCCTGGCGACCTACTAATCAGCGTCAAAGTGAAGCCGCATCCGGTGTTCGTTCGCGACGGCAACAACCTCCGAGTCAACGTTCCCGTAACTTTTGCCGAGGCAGTGCTCGGTGCAACCATCCAAGTGCCAACCCTCGGCGGCGAGCCGGTCAAACTCAAGGTTGCCCCAGGCACGCCAAACGGCCGAGTACTGCGCGTTAAAGGCAAAGGCGTGCAGTCGGCGAAGGGTGCCGGCGATCTGCTAGCCACCGTCGACATCGCCGTGCCATCGCACGTCAGCGAGAAGGCAAGCAAGGCGCTCGAAGAGTTTGCCGCGCTTCTGCCCGACGAAGACCCACGCCAAGATCTGCTCAACAAAGCCGGGTTACTGTAGCCATGGAAGAGTTCGACGAAAACACCCCGATGTTCGTAATCTCGGTTGCCGCCGAACTCGCCGTGATGCACCCGCAAACCCTGCGTCAATACGACCGCATGGGCATGGTGGTGCCGGTTCGCACAGGTGGTGGCGGTCGCCGATACACCATGCGCAACGTGGCCCAGCTTCGCGAGATCGCGCGCCTCTCGGCCGAAGGCGTGAGCCTCGAAGGTATCAAGCGTGTGCTCGAACTTGAGAATCAGAACGCCGAGCTAAAAAAGCGCATCCGTGATTTAGAGGCGACCCTTGCCAACGAACTCATGCAGCGCCCGGGCAATCGTGTGTTTGCCGCCGGTGACTCAGGAGTTGAAAGCCTCGCGGTTGGGCAACGGCCCAGCAAACGCACCGGCATCGTGGTTTGGCGCGCACGCTAACGCTCGCCAGTGCGCTCTTGCCACGCTAGATTTGGCTTGAAATGAATGTTGAACACGACCTACCCGGGCTAACCGCCGCGAGCGTGCTCGCCGAGTTGCAGGCCGCTGGCAATCCCGAACGTGCCAATAGTTCGCAATCGTATTTCAAAACAGGCGCTGGCCAATATGGTGAAGGCGATATTTTTCTTGGATGCACGGTGCCCCAAACTCGAACTATCGCGAAGCGGTTTCAGCACCTGCCGCTCGAGCAAATCGATGAGCTACTCGACTCGGATTGGCACGAGGCTCGACTAACCGCGTTGCATATTCTGGTCGGGCAGTTTCATCGGGCCAAAACTAGGGTGCACCGCACCGAACTTTTTGACTTCTATTTAGGTGCACTTTTGCGCGGGCGAATAAACAACTGGGATCTCATCGACACAAGTGCTCCGCACCTAGGGCAACTTTTGGTGGAGGCTCCCCGCAAAACGCTGATCATCAACCTATCTCGAAGCCCCATTCTTTGGGAGCGCCGAGCCGCCATCATGTTCACTTTTGCGCATATTCGAGCCTTAGAGTTTGGCGTGCCGCAGCACATTGCCATCAACCTGCTGCATGACGAACACGACTTAATTCACAAGGCTGTTGGCTGGATGTTGCGCGAAATCGGTAATCGCAACATCGAGGTGCTTCGCGGTTTCTTGTCGAAATACCACACGGTTATGCCGCGTACCATGTTGCGCTACGCCATCGAGAAGCTCAACGCCGACGAGCGCAAGCGATGGATGTCGCGTTAGCTACCAGTCGGGGTCGTGGCCGGCAGGCGATCGCTACCAGTCGAGGTCGACGAATACTGGCACGTGATCGCTCGGACCCTCGCCTTTGCGTTCGTCGCGCACAATCTCGGCAGCCTTCACGTTTTGGGCAAAGGCATCAGAACCAAGAATAAAGTCGATGCGCATGCCTTCGTTGCGCGGAAAACGCAGCTGCTGGTAATCCCAGTAGGTGTAGCCGTTTGGTACCAGGGGCCGCACCACGTCGGTTAGGCCAATCTGTTCAAACGCCGCAAAGGCTTGGCGCTCGGGCTTCGAAACGTGGGTGGCACCGGCAAAGTCATCCATGTTCCAAACATCGGTGTCGAGTGGTGCGATGTTGAAATCGCCCATCAACGCCAGCGGTGTGTCGGGCTCGTTATAAACCCACTCGGATGCCGCGGCGGCCAGCCGGTCGAGCCACTCAAGTTTGTATGCGTAGTGAGGGTCGTCGAGGGTGCGACCGTTTGGCACGTAGAGGCTCCACAGTCGAACACCGTCGAACGTCGCCCCGAGGGCGCGGGCCTCGGCGACTTCTTTGAATGCGGGCATGTCGGCAAAACCAACTTCGACGTCGGCGGCAGGTTTGCGGCTCGCGAAGGCAACGCCGTTCCACTGGTTTAGGCCGTGAATCTCGAGGTGGTAGCCGGCAGCCTCGAAAGCTTCGCGCGGAAACTGCTCGGGTTTGCATTTGATCTCTTGCATGGCAAGCACATCAATGTCGGCTCGCACCATCCAGTCGACTACGCGATCTACGCGGGTTCGAATGGAGTTGACGTTGTGGGTGGCGATTCGCATGAAATAAGGGTACGACCTGTTTAGCCGTTCACAGAATGTTCAAAACCGTTATGTGTTCCCGTACTGACAAAATCAAAAAATGTGACTAGGCTAGCGGGCGAACTGGTTATTTCGACGTCTTAGTCGAAAACGACCAAACTTCGAGCGAGCACTCACTCGCCTTGAGAAACAAAAACCACTAGGGGTTTCACATGTTCAAATCTGTCTCGTCTCGCCTGCGCAAGTTTCTTGTTGCAACTCTAACTTTCGCTATGGCCTTCACCGGCCTGAGTGCTGTTTCGGCCAACGCCGCTGGAGTAACTTACGCCGCGTCAAACGCAACCTACGAGCGAAGCTACAGAGTCTCGGTGGCACTCACCAACAATTCCGTCGCAATTCCCTCTGGCGCCAGCGACTTGAATGCAAGCTTCGATATAACCTTGGGCACCGATTTTCTAGCTGCCAACATTGGCAAGGTTTTGTCGGTGCAAATCAAGGCTTTTGGCCCAACCGGCGTGCAGCAGAACGGCCAGAACGGCACCGCAAACGCCAGCCCGTTCACCACCATTTCGCTTTGCGACTCTAGCTATCAGGTTTGTGACCGAACTAATGAAACGACCACGAGCCTCGTTGTCAAGAG
>JAHEAT010000015.1 GCA_024642605.1 Microbacteriaceae bacterium | reverse complement strand
TCGCATCATGCGCGCCTGCGGTGACTCGCAGAAGCTGCTTTTCTCGGCTACTCTCGACCGCGAAGTCGACTCGTTGGTTCGCGAATTCCTTCCAGACCCATACATCTATGAGGTTGCCGACGGAGAAGAAGACCACACCAACATCACCCACCGTGTTCTAGTAACCGACCCAGAAGACCGCAGCCAGGTGCTGCTTCGCCTGGTTCAGGGTGAAGGCAAGGCCCTCATCTTTACTCGCACCAAAATGACTGCCGAGCGTTTGAGCGAATCGCTCACCACCGCCGGTGTTCCTGCGGCGCGTTTGCACGGTGACCTAAACCAGAACCAGAGAAACCGCAACCTCGAGCGCTTCACTAACGGACACGTTCGTGTGCTCGTTGCTACCGACGTTGCGGCACGTGGAATTCACGTTGACGACATCTCGCTGGTTATTCAGGTTGACCCACCAGAGGAATACAAGACTTACCTGCACCGCGCTGGTCGCACAGGCCGAGCTGGCAAGGAGGGCACCGTGATCACTCTGATTCCGCGTAGCCGTCGTCGTCGCCTCGAAGACCTGCTAAACCGCGCTGACCGCGATGGTATTTTCTCGGATGTTCGCCCAGCCTCACCTCTTCTCGAAGAGTTGGCTGGCCCGATCGCTCCACCACCGGCTCCTGAGGTTCTTGACTTCGGCGACTCGCGTGGAGGCAACAGCGGTTCTCGTGGCGGTTCTCGCGACGGCGGTCGCGGTGGCGATCGTGGCGGATACCGCGGTGACCGTGATGGTCGTGGCGGCGGTTCGCGCGGTCGAAGCAACTTCGGTGGCAATGGCAAGGGTCGTTGGGCTGATCGCCCTGCCGACGCCAAGCGTCGCCCTCGCCGTGAAAACGCAGAAGGCTAAAACCTCTTAAAGTTTGCGCTTCACTAGTTCACCTAGGCTTATGAGTGCTTGATGTTTTGCATCGAGCATTCGGAATTTAGGAGTTCTGGTGAAGCGCAAACTTGTTTCTTACATAGTTTTATTTGCTCTGGGTTTGAGCGTGCTGGGGCTGGGCATGGCGGCTGCCACTTCATCAACGCCGGCAAACGCTGTCGATCAGCCAAGCGCTGCGACATCAGCCCCCGCCTGGCTTAAAAACGCCGTTATCTACCAGGTCAACACCCGCCAATTCTCAGCGAAAGGCGACTTCAACTCGGTTACGGCCGCGATTCCTCGTTTGAAGAAGCTAGGCGTAGACGTGCTCTGGATGATGCCGATTCACCCGATTGGAGTTGTCAACCGCAAAGGCACACTTGGGTCTCCTTATTCGGTGAAGGACTATAAGGGAATCAACCCCGACCTCGGCACCGCAAGTGACTTCAGAAATTTGGTTACAGCCGCTCACGCAGCCGGCATGAAGGTAATTCTCGACTGGGTGGCTAACCACACCGCCTGGGATAACCCTTGGATTACCCAGCACAAAGATTGGTATACGCAAGACTCAAACGGAAACGTGGTGCCACCAAACCCAGACTGGACGGACGTCGCCGACCTCAACTACGACAACGCAGGTATGCGCATCGCCATGATCGATGCCCTCAAGTATTGGGTTTCTGGGTTTGATATCGACGGCTATCGCTGCGACGTCGCTGGTGGCGTGCCAACAGATTTCTGGGATGCCGCGACTGCAGCCCTTCGCACCATCAAGCCCGTGTTCATGTTGGCCGAGGCTCAGGGCGATGCATCTCTTCGTGAGCACGCCTTCGTTGCCGACTACGGCTGGGCATTCAAAGACTTGCTCGTTGGTTTTGGAGCCGGGTCGTCTGGCAAGTCTGATTTCCTTGGATACATGGGGCAGCAGCAGCTGACCTATCAGGCCGGAACCTATCCGATGCTGTTCGTCACCAACCACGATGAAAACTCATGGACTGGCTCTCTGAAAAGCATGTACGGAAGTGGAGCTAAGACCCTTTCAGTTCTTACATTCACGTTGCCCGGCATTCCACTGATTTACAACGGACAAGAGGTCGATTCCAACAAGCAGCTGAAATTCTTTGAAAAAGACTTGATCGACTGGAACTTTACCTCGGCTCGTTCAAAAACTGCTCAGGCGTTTTACACAAAACTCGTTTCGTTGAAAACCAAGAACTCCTCGCTGTTCAACGGAACGGCCGGGGGCACGTACACGCGCATCAAGAACGACAGCAGCATCATGCTTAGTTACAGTCGCGTTGCAAAGAGTGGCAACAAGGTGATCGTTGTGCTAAACCCATCGGCCATGGCCGTGACATCCAAGGTTGAATTCACTAAAGACGGCAAAACCTATTACCGTTTCTCAGACGCAGGCACAACCAAGTTCACCGGCTCGAAGGTAGTTTCACTTAAGGCCTGGGGCTTCGAGGTTTACTCAACTGTAAAACCTTAGGTTGCGGCATCGCCCGGCCACCCCGTAGACTTGTGGATAGCCAAAGACCGCTGGTTTCGGTCGTGAGCAAATCCGAAGAGAAATCTTTGAATTCGTTTGCGCCGACGAAGGTTCACCAAAGTGAAGACCCGCGCAGGTGTATGAAGAAGTTTCGCTCGAAAGAGCTTTTCGACTCCGTGCGCGTGCGCCGGAGTTTTTTTATTTGCTGAACCCGGGGCTACCAGCACTAAGTAATCAAGGAGTGCCATGGCGAACAAGGAAGCCAACGTCGCCGAGCTAACGGAGAAATTCCAGAGCTCGAACGCCGTATTGCTAACCGAGTACCGCGGACTCACTGTGGCTCAGCTCAAACAGCTGCGCCGTTCAATCAGTGCCGACGCAACCTACGCCGTTGCAAAGAACACCCTCATCAAGATCGCTGCAGCCAACGCAGGCGTGACCGCATTTGACGGTCAGCTCGTAGGCCCAAGCGCTCTTGCTTTTGTACACGGAGACGCTGTCTCGGTGGCAAAGGCGTTGCGTGACTTTGCGAAGGCAAATCCTCTACTAGTAGTAAAGTCTGGTCTCCTCGACGGAGCCGCTCTTTCTGCAGAAGAGGTAACCAAGCTTGCAGACCTCGAGTCGCGCGAAGTTCTACTGGCCAAGGCCGCTGGAATCTTCAAGGCCTCGCTGTTCAAGGCAGCTTACATGTTCAACGCCCCTCTCGCCCAGGCTGCACGTGCAGTCGACGCACTGCGTCAGAAGCAAGAGTCCGCGAACTAATCGATTTATCCGCTTTACAAAACCTGAAACAAACAAGGAGAAAACCAAATGGCAAAGCTGACTACTGACCAGCTAATCGAGGCTTTCAAGGAGCTTTCGCTCATCGAACTCAGCGAGTTCGTGAAGAAGTTCGAAGAGGTCTTCGAAGTTACCGCCGCTGCACCTGTTGCAGTTGCTGCTGCAGCTCCTGCTGCCGCTGCTGAAGCCGCTGAAGAGAAGGACTCATTCGACGTCGTTCTTGAGGCTGCTGGCGACCAGAAGATCCAGGTCATCAAGGAAGTACGCGCACTAACCAACCTAGGTCTTGGCGAAGCCAAGGCTGTAGTTGACGGTGCACCTGCAACCGTTCTTGAGGGCGCAAACAAGGAGACCGCAGAAAAGGCAAAGGCAGCTCTAGAAGCAGCCGGCGCAAAGGTCACCCTGAAGTAAGTTCATACTTCGAAACAAAGCCCGCTCGAGCCTCAGGTTCGGGCGGGCTTCGTTTATGCTCGGGGTGTAGAAAGGTTGCAAATGGCACGCGTTCTAATAATTCACGGATGGACCAACCGCAGACCCGAAGGTCACTGGCAGCGTCGCCTTGCCGCCGCCCTGCGCGATCAGGGCCACGTGGTTTCATACCCGCAGCTGCCCAGCACCGAAGAGCCTGTGCTTTCTGAATGGCTCGATGACACCGTGGCCGAGTTGCAGCAGCTTGCCGAGCTAACCGCGCGCGCTAACGAACCGCTCATCGTTGTCGCCCACTCACTGGGATGCGTCACCTGGATGCACATCGCCCTGCAGGGCCTGGCACCCGAGGTTGCTTCGCGAGTGTTGCTAGTTGCACCTCCCGAGCGCGCGCCGATCAGCCCTGTTCCTACCTTTGTTGCACACGACTCAGATGCCGCCATCGCCCAAGCGCTGCGCGCCACCGCCGGAGAGGTAGTTATCGTCGGTTCTGATCTCGACCCGTGGCAGCCGAGCGGCATTCAAGCTGGCGTCGCCACACCACTTGGCTTGACGGCCGTTGTACTACCTGGCGCTAAGCACTTCTCGGTGAGCGACGGCTTTAGTCAGTGGCAGGGCGTTATTGACTGGGTCAACGACGCATCTGCCGACCTAACTCTCGTCTAAGGCTTGTGGGCGGGCAACGCAAAACTTAGGCTCTGCACCGTTGTGGTGGACGCGCTTCGCGAATATTTCTCGCGAGCCATCCTGAGCAGCCCATTCCACCCATGTTGGTAGGCTGAAAACATTAGCTCCCGATTCTCCCCACGGAGCAGGCTCTCAGAGACGGAATATCAATGAGGATTCTTCTAGTCGGCGCCGGTGGCGTTGGCGATGCAATTGCAAAAATCGCGGCTGAACGCGAATTCTTCGAAGTTATGGTTGTCGCCGACTATGACCTTTCAAAAGCGGAACGAACCGTTGAGTGGATCAGCCGCAAACACGGCACTGATGTTGCGGCCAAATTTGTAACTGCAAAAATCGACGCAGGTTCGGCCGATAACGTTGCAGCCGTTTGCCGCGAGTATGAAATTACCCACGTGCTAAACGCCGTTGAACCTAAGTTTGTGCCAACCGTTTTTGCAGGCGCATTCACCGCGCAGTGCCACTACCTCGACATGGCAATGAGCCTGAGCGAACCTCACGAAACCGACCCCTATCACAAGGCTGGGCTAAAGCTTGGCGACCAGCAATACGCCCTAAACGACCAGTGGGAGAGAGCTGGATTGCTCGCTCTCGTGGGAATCGGTGTTGAGCCTGGGCTTTCAAACATCTTCGCTCGCTACGCTGCCGACCACCTATTCAGTGAAATCGATGAAATTAGCGTCAAGGATGGCGGCAACCTGGTTGTTCGCGACGACGAAGGCAACGAGATCTTCGCACCGTCGTTCTCGATCTGGACGACCATCGAAGAATGCCTTAACCCGCCACTGATGTTCGAAGCTGGCAAGGGTTGGTACACCACCCAAGCATTCAGCGAACCAGAAGTGTTCGATTTTCCAGATGGCATCGGTGCAGTTGAGTGTGTAAACGTAGAGCACGAAGAAGTTTCGATGTTGCCGCGCACCATGAACGCCAAAAAGTACTCGTTTAAGTACGGCTTGGGTTCGGAGTTCATTGGCGTGCTCAAGACTCTAAACCTGCTCGGTCTCGACCGCACCAAGCCGGTGCGAGTTCGTTCGGCTCAGGGCCCGGTAGATGTCGCGCCTCGCGACGTAGTTGTATCTGTTCTTCCCGAACCGGCTGGCCTCGGGTCGCGTATGGAGGGTAAGACCTGTGCGGGTACGCTCGTGACGGGTAAAGACCTCGACGGCAACCCTCGCGCAACTTACATTTATCACGTTGCCGACAACGCCTGGGCTTACGAACACTACGAGAGCCAGGCCGTTGTTTGGCAGACCGCGTTCAACCCGCTCATTGCACTTGAACTGCTTGAGAGTGGTGTTTGGCAGGGCCGCGGAGTTGTAGGACCAGAGGAATTCGACCCAAAGCCGTTTCTCGACCTAATGGCTTCATCAACCGGTTACAACCAGCGTTGGGTTGCGCAGGAGCGCCTGCCTTCCAACCCGCTGAGCAACCCGAGCTAAATCGAAAAGACTAGACCGATGACCACCGAAAACCTCGACTACGACGTAGCAATTGTCGGGTCGGGTTTTGGCGGGTCGGTTGCAGCTCTTCGCCTTAGCGAAAAGGGTTACCGCGTTCTTGTCATCGAAGCGGGTTCGCGCTTCGAAGACTACGATTTTGCAAAAACGTCATTCCAGCTCAAAAAGTTTCTGTTCTTTCCAAGGTTTGGTCTCAAGGGCATTCAGCGAATCGACTTTCTGAAAAACGTGATGGTCATGTCTGGCGCTGGTGTCGGTGGCGGATCTCTGGTTTATGCAAACACCTTGTATCGCCCACCGGTTGAGTTTTACTCCACCGGCAGTTGGGCGGGCATGGCCAACTGGCAATCTCTTCTAGATCCATATTTCGACCAGGCCGAACGCATGCTCGGTGTCGAAGTCAACCCGTTTTTCAGCCCATCTGATGCAGCTCTCAAAAAAGTTGCAGAGAGAATGGGCCGAGGCGATAGTTTCAAGATGACTCCGCTGGGTGTTTTCTTTGGCAAGCCAGCACACACCGTTGACGACCCGTATTTTGGCGGAGTCGGCCCACAGAGAAGCGGATGCATCAACTGCGGCGAGTGCATGACTGGCTGCCGCCACGGAGCCAAGAACACCCTCGTAAAGAACTACCTCTACCTCGCCCAGCGAGAAGGTGCAGAAATTTTGCCAGACACCACAGTGGTCGACATCGAAGATCTTTCCGACGGTACATTCACTGTAAAAACCCGCAAGTCGAGCTCTTGGATTGGCGGGGGTGGGCGCAGCATTCGTGTGGGGCAGGTAATTCTTGCAGCCGGAGCACTGGGCACCGCAAAACTCTTGCAGCAAGTGAAATCGAACGGGCACCTGCGCGGCGTGAGCAACCGACTCGGATACCTCAGCCGAACCAACAGCGAAAGCCTGTTGGGCGTGGTGGCGCGAGGCAAAGAAGTTGACTATTCGCAGGGTGCTGCGATCACCTCGTCGATTTTTCCGAGCCCAGACACACACATAGAGCCCGTTCGCTATGGCAAGGGTTCAAACTTCATGGCGCTACTCGAGAGCTTCATGGCCAGTGGTCTCAAGGGGCAAGCACCTAACCCGCTGCGCCTCGTTTGGGTCACTCTAAAAAACTTGCACAGGCTTCCAAGTTTCTACAATCTTCGCGACTGGTCTGAGCGCACGCTGATTCTTTTGGTAATGCAATCGCGCGACAATTCGCTGGTTACCTACCTTCGCCGCGGGCCGTTCGGCAAACGCCTCACCTCAAAGCAGGGCCACGGCGAAAGCAACCCTGCCTGGGTTCCGGCCGGCCACGAGATCGCTCGTGAGCTTGCAAAAGACATGAATGGCACGCCGGGTGCTGTGGTTACCGAACCGTTTGGTATTCCAATGACGGCCCACTTTCTTGGCGGCTGCGTAATCGCACCTGATGCCGAAACTGGCGTGGTCGACGGCTACCTGCGTGCGTTCGGGGTGCCTGGGCTGCACATCCTTGATGGCTCGACGCTCTCGGCTAACCCGGGCGTCAACCCTTCGCTTTCGATTACGGCGCAAGCTGAGTGGGCTTGCGCGCACTGGCCAAACATTGGTGAGGCCGATCCAAGACCCGCTTTAGGTGCGGCTTTCAAAACCGTGGATGCTGTCGCACCCCTGCATCCGGTGGTGCCGGCGAAAGCGCCGGGTGCGCTTCGCCTGCCGATCAGGCCGAAATAGGTTTATCCGAATCAGACGGCACCCGACCGGACGCCAACTTCGCAGCCCCGGCAGCCGATGCCTCACGGTGACGACGCTCAATCGCTTGACCAAAGTAACTGGCGGCGATGATTATGGCGGCGCCGAGGTAACCCACCCATCCCAGCACCTCGCCACCAATGGTTGAACCAACAACAACCGCCCAGATCGGCTCGGTGCTGAGCAGCAGACTGGCACGGGAGGCGGAGGTTTGCTTGATGGCCCAAAGCTGAGCGGCGAACGCAAATACGCTGCAGAACAGAACTAGAAACGCCATGATTGCCCAGTGACCGATGTTGAACTCACCGATAGCCGCCAGGGTGCCAGGCGCATCGGCTATTAGGTAACAGATGCCGCAAACGAGGCACTGCATCATGATGGCGTTGAGCGAACTAACCTTTTTGCCCTCGGTAAGTCGGCCCTGAGCTGTGACGTGAAAGGTTCTTACGAGAGCTGCCACCAACATTAGGGCGTCGCCGTAGTTTGGCGTTGAAATGCCGTTACCGCTTACCAACATGACCAAGCCGATGAACGATACAACCGTGGCAATGAAAAATCCGCGCGGAAGCCAGTTGCGTTTCCAAACGCTTTCAAGAATCGGTGTGAAGAGAATGGTAAGGCTGATGATGAGCCCAGCGTTTGTTGCCGTGGTTACCGATAGCCCCCAGGTCTCAACCCACATGATCGAGGCTTGGGTCAGTCCAAAAACCGTTCCGAGCAGCACGTCGGTTTTGCTAAAGCGTTCTCGCTTGTAAAACCAAAGGAGTGCAAGCACGATGCCTGCAAGCAGGAAGCGCACTGCAAGCAAACCGCCGATAGATGCAACCTTTGTAAGCTCACGAGCTGCAAGGTAACTGCCGCCCCACACAACTGCCACCGACAAGATCGTTACATCGATCTTGTAAGACTTACTGGTCGCGCTGGCCAAGTTGATTCCTGCAACTTTCTGGGGGATTCCATCCAGCCTAACTTGCTGCAAGGCGGTGAGGCGCTCACAAGAAGGTGGTTATTGCGCTTGCGAGCGACTGGATTTGGTGTTCACAAGTCGGCGGGAATAGTAAATGTAAAGAGGCACTTTACTGCCTTGAGCACAAAGATAGGATTGCCTCATGCCCGCCGTTTTTGCAGACCCTTTAACTCTTACGAGATTAGGCCTCGCAACCGGCCGTGCCCGCACCGTGAAGTCGGTTACCTATGGGCCTCAGGCCTACGAAGGCGAAGGGTTTCCGGTAACCCGCGCATTTGCCGGTGTGAGCTATGCCGACCTAGACCCCTTCATTCACATGGATGAGATGGGAGAAGTGGAATACGCGCCACTCGAACCGCGCGGCACCGCTTGGCACCCGCACCGCGGTTTCGAAACCTTCACATACATGATCGACGGCACCTTCGAGCACCAAGATAATCACGGTGGCGGCGGAGTAATCAACAACGGCGCAACTCAGTACATGACCGCCGGTCGAGGCGTTCTTCACATCGAGACACCTCCCGAAGCACTTGTGCTGTCGGGCGGCCTGTTTCACGGAATCCAGCTTTGGATTAACCTACCGTCGCACGCAAAGATGGCCAACCCCAACTACCAAAACCTCGAAGGCAACCAGGTCACGCTGGTTTCGAGCCAGGACGGTGGCGCGCTCATCCGTGTTATTGCCGGTGAGATTGAAGGTTTTACTGGCCCAGGAAAATCTTTTACACCGATTACAGTCGCGCACGTAACTCTTGCACCGGGTGCCTCGGTTTCGTTGCCCTGGAACCCAATGTTCAACGCTCTTGCCTACAACCTCGGCGGCTCTGGACGCGTAGGCGAAGACGGTGTTGCATCAGCCTCGGTTGAATTCAACGGGGGAGGCTTAGCGGTGTTTGGTCACGGCGACCGCATCGTTCTAACCGCCGACGCACACCAGGATGCCCGCACTCCAGCTCTCGAAGTGTTTCTGCTGGGTGGCCAGCCAATACGTGAACCGGTGGTTGCATACGGTCCGTTTGTAATGAACTCGAAGGCCGAGATTATCGCGGCTATGGAGGATTACCAGTACGGTCGTTTTGGTCAGATTCCAGACGACGCCTTACAGCCGTTCCACGGCTAGAGCGCAACTTATTGGCGCGTTAGCGCAGAGTTTGTCTCCCCACTTATTGGCGCGTTTACCCCAGCGTGCCTCGACCGAGCTGCTTTCAAACGAGTTTGCTTCTACCCAGCTTGATTCGCCCTTGCGAAATGAGTGCGCCAAAGATCACTACTATCGCCCCAACCGGTTGATACCAGTGCAGTTGCTCGCCGAGCAAGAGTAGACCGAGCACGGTAGCCACTAGCGGGGTGAGGTAAGTCACCGAGTTGGCTAAAGCAGACCCTACTTGCTTGATTACCTCGTAGTAGAGCACGTAAGCAAAACCCGAACCAACCACGCCGAGAAGTGCGATAGAAACCACAACGCCGGCGTTTAGAGGCGCACTCAGAGTTGGGTTGGCTAGGTAGAACGGCAAAACAATCACGGCCGCAGAACCTACTTGCACAAACGACAACACTTCATTTGGAAGCTTCAGAGGGGTTACAAATCGCACAATGAAAGGCCCGCCGATTCCATAGCAGGCAACCGCACCAATGAGTGAAAGCACTGCGAGCGGGTCATTTTCTCCAAAGCCCTGCCAAACGGCGAGAACCACCAAAATGCCAGCCATTCCAATCAGTAGGCCGACTATTACATGTAGCTTCAGCTTCTCACCCCGAAAGATCGTAAGCAGAGCAAGCAGAGTCATGATTGGCGTTGACGCGTTGATGATGCTTGCAAGGATGCTTGTAACGTGCTGCTGGGCGAATGCAAAAAGTGCAAACGGCAGCGCGTTCATGAAAGCACCGCCACCGGCAATCAGCAATAAGTTTTTCCAGTTGCTGGTGATCTTGATGTGTCGGTAGCGAATGACAATTCCTAAGGCCGCGGCACCCAATGCGAGCCGCCAAAACACCACGCCAAACGGTGGAAGCGATTCGAGAGCCACGTGTGTGAATAGAAAGCTGGAACCCCAGATAAGCCCGAGAACCAGGTAGAGCATCACCCAGTTATTCTTCGGCCGTGCCATGGTTCGGTCTCCCTAGTCAAAACTTGAGCAGTTGTGCAGTCTGGTTGAGCCTACCAATCGTGAACAAAAAGAAACATTTTGTTGCTACAAACCAACCTGCCCTCGTTTGAGAATTTCATCATGAGTGCTCTCGAATTGAATCTCTGGATTCTCGGTTTCACCTGTCTCTTCACCTGGTTGGTCAGCATCTTTACCAAAGACCATTCGTGGGTTGACCGTATTTGGTCTATCGTGCCAATCGCATATGCCTGGGTATTTGCATCGGGTGCCGGTTTTACCGATGCGCGTCTAAACCTTATGGCTACCCTCATCACGCTCTGGGGTACTCGCCTGACTTTCAACTTCGCGCGCAAAGGCGGATACGCTGCTGGCGGCGAAGACTATCGCTGGGAAATTCTTCGCAAGCGAATGAGCCGCTGGCAGTTTGAGGTTTTCAACATCGTGTTCATCGTGATCGTTCAAAACCTGATTCTTTTTGCAATCACCCTGCCCATGAATGATATTTTGCAGCATCCAAGCCCGCTTACCATCGCTGATTGCGCCCTTTCAGCTCTATTTCTGGCACTGCTAACCGTTGAAACCGTGGCCGATCAGCAGCAGTGGAACTTCCACCAGCACAAGAAGGCTCAACAGGCAGCCGGGAAAACGGTTGAACCAGGATTCTTGACCACCGGGCTTTTCTCAGTTAGCCGTCACCCAAACTTTTTTGCCGAACAATCACAGTGGTGGGTGGTCTACCTGTTCGCAGCACTTTCTGTTGGGTTCACTGGCTTCTATTGGATAGGAGCATTCGTGCTGACCGGTTTGTTCATCGGATCAACACGCTTCACCGAAGAAATATCGGCAGCAAAGTACCCGCTATATCGTGATTATCAGAGGCGAGTCAGCATGCTCATACCAATGCCGGCTCGCAAAGCCCAATCGGCCGATAGGCCTCTAGTCGGTTAATACGAACAGTCTGTTGTCGGCGACTAAATGTAAGTGCGAGTTGAGCAACTGTTTTATTCGAAAGGATGCTCGAAGTCGTCTGAATTTATGTCTCGGCGAGAAGCGCTCTGGTGCGTGGGTTTGGGGTTTTTCATGAATAAAGCTGCAAGCGTCGAGAAGATGAGCACGCCACCGGCGGCCACTATGGATCCGACTAGAAACAGAATTGCAAATCCGCCCACCAGATTTTGGAACCATTGCACGGTGCATCTCCTCACTAGAAAACTTTGAACTGCACCGAAACTACCCCTCACCACTGACAATTTGCTCCGGCAAGGTTTTTCATTTCGACCTACGTCTGAAACAGTTCTGCAACAACTACTTTCTAACGTTGGATTATGGGAGACCTTTTTGAGAAATACCCGGCACTCGCCGCCGAGGGAACCGGCGCGTTTGACGAGATGTTCTTGACAAACGGAGAACCTCGAAAACGCTACGCAAAGATTCATGAAGCGCTTTTGAAAATGTCGAGAGAAGACCTTCATGGCAGAACGAAAGCACTCGAAGCTTCGTATCTAGCGCAAGGAGTTACCTTCGATTTTGCCGGCGAGGAGCGACCATTTCCGCTCGACGCGGTTCCACGTGTTATTGACCGCCAAGAGTGGTCAAATCTCGAAGCCGGCATCAAGCAACGCGTAAAAGTTCTTGAGGCATTCCTTGCCGATGTTTACGGTCACCAGGGATGCATCAAAGACGGCGTTATTCCTGCTCAGCTTGTTGCATCTTCGGCGCATTTTCATCGCGCTGCCAGCGGAATCGACCCTGCCAATGGCGTGAGGGTTCACGTGAGTGGCATAGACCTGATACGCGACGCCGCTGGGATTTGGCGAGTACTCGAAGACAACGTGCGAGTTCCTTCAGGAGTGTCGTACGTGATTTCGAACCGCCGAGTGATGGCTCAAACATTGCCAGAGCTCTTTCAACAGATGCGAATATTGCCGGTTGCCGACTATCCAAACCGTCTGCTTTCGGCACTTAGGGCGTCTGCACCTAACGGTATAGATGATCCGGTGGTTGTCGTTCTAACCCCGGGCGTATATAACAGCGCATATTTTGAACACACATTGCTTGCCCGCCTAATGGGAATCGAGCTAGTGGAGGGGCGCGACCTATTTTGCGTGGGAACAAAGGTTTACATGAGAACAACGGCTGGGCCACGTCGAGTAGATGTGATTTATCGTCGTGTTGATGACGAGTTTTTAGACCCACTTTCGTTTCGCCCCGATTCTGTGCTAGGCCCGCCAGGATTAATTGCCGCCGCTAGAGCAGGCAATGTAACACTTGCGAATGCAGTTGGAAACGGCGTTGCAGACGACAAATTGGTTTACACGTATATGCCTGATCTCACGCGCTACTACCTAGGCGAGGATCCCGTCGTTGAAAACGTGAAGACATGGCGGTTGGAAGAACCCGATGCGCTTTCAGAAGTTCTAGACAACTTGGCAGAACTGGTTGTGAAGCCAGTCGATGGTTCGGGTGGCAAGGGAATTGTGGTTGGTCCGCGCGCTAACAAAAAAGAACTCGAGAGCCTGCGAATCAAACTTCAAAAAGATCCTCGCGGTTGGATAGCGCAGCCCGTGGTTCAGTTTTCAACCATTCCAACTTTTGTTGAAGATGGTTTGCAGCCAAGGCACGCAGACTTGCGGCCGTTTGCAGTTAACGATGGAAACGAAGTTTGGGTTTTGCCCGGTGGGCTAACGCGAGTGGCCTTGAGTAAGGGGGAACTGGTGGTGAATTCGTCTCAAGGTGGGGGTTCCAAAGACACCTGGGTTCTCGGCACCGATCGAGAACCGCTAACTGCAGGTTTAACTACGAACTCTCGAGTTTCATCCATCGTGGCCAAACAGACTTCGGGCGACAGCGGCTTCGGCCGTCAATCTCATGATCGCTCCGGCGTATCGTTTCAGATTCAGCAAGAGCAGCAGCAACAGTCATCACACGCAGAGAGCGAGCCGAATCAGTAATGCTAAGCCGAATCGCAGAGTCACTATTTTGGATTGGTAGATATGTGGAACGCGCCGATGGCACGTCGCGCCTGCTTGACGTTCACCTGCAGCTGCTGCTTGAAGATCCATGGGTTGACGAAGATACCGCGTGCCGATCACTTTTAACGGTCATCGGATCAGACTCAGTTTTTCCTTACAGTCTCAGCCGCAAGGACCTCTTACATCTACTTTCCGTGGATGCCGCAGAACCAGCATCAATATCATCTTCGCTAACCAATGCTCGTGAAAATGCGCGTCGAGTGCGCGAGATTGTCTCTACAGAGTTATGGGAGTGCCTAAACACAACCCGCTCGAGGATGCCCCGTAAAGTTTCGATCGACCGCGCACACGACTTTTTCCTTTGGGTTAGAGAGCGAACTGCCTTGGCCGTTGGAATCGTTGAAAGTTCGACTTCTCGCGATGAGTCGTGGACATTTTTCACCTTAGGTCGCGCACTCGAGCGAATCGATATGACGGCACGTCTGCTTGCAACAAGTGAGCTAACCGAAGCGAGCGGACCATCTTGGACCACGATTCTAAGATCTTGCGGTGCATACGAAGCCTATTTGCGTACCTACCGAGGTGTGCCTTCGGCTGTAAACGCCGCAGAGTTCTTGCTGCTCGATCGCATTTTTCCTCGGTCGGTTACATTTGCACTTGCACGAGCAGAGTCTTGTCTCACCGATCTCTCACCTGCGCAAAATCGCGTTGGTGTAAGCGATCAAGCTCTTCGTTTGATCGGTCAAGTTAAGAACAATCTCGAATACCGATCGGCGAGCGATATTCTTGCAAATCTCACCCTGGAAATGATCAGCTTGCAAGAACGGGTAAGTGACGTGTCTGAAGCGATCAGTGAAAGGTTTTTTCCGGCGAATATTTTGCCCACCTGGATTGGTGAAGTTTCTTGAGCCGCTACAAAGTCGTTCATCGCACCGGGTTTCGTTACAGTCAGCCGGTATTGGCAAGTTACAACGAGGCTCGAATGTTGCCAAGTTTGGGCGATCGTCAGTCGGTGTTTGCAGAAAAATTTGAGACCAAACCTCACACCGTCGCAAACGAATACCTAGACTATTTCGGCAGTCGAGTGGCGATGTTTGAGATTCTTGAACCGCATCAAGAACTAACCATCACATCTACTTTCACAGTTGAAACAGCGTCTGAGCCGTTGATCGAACCTATGTCCGACTGGGAGCAAATCTCAGCGGCTTCGGTTAACTCACTCGAACTGACAGACGCTCTCGCTACCAGCAAAAGAACCACTGTTCCAAAAGACGTCGCTCGAATAGCTCGCCAGCTGGCCAAGGGCTTGTCGCCCCATCACGCCGCCATGGCTATTTGCCGGTATGTGCATGAAAACTTAAAGTACGTTCCAGGCATCACGGGCGTGCACTCGGTGGCCGCAGATGCTTGGGAAGCCAAAGTAGGTGTGTGCCAAGATTTCTCGCACATCGTCATTGGTGCACTGAGAGAGCTAGGCATTCCCGCTAGATATGTTTCAGGCTACCTCTACCCGCCTAAAGAGCCAAAGTTCGGTATCAAAGTTTCAGGAGAATCTCACGCCTGGGTTGAGTGGTGGGCGGGATCATGGTTTTCGTTTGACCCGACCAACGACATTGAAGTGGGGCAGAGGCACATTTTCGTTGCCAGAGGCCGCGACTACGATGATGTCGCGCCACTTCGCGGTGTATTTGCCGGCTCTCTAGAAAGTGAGCTGTTCGTGAAAGTCGACCTTACGCAGATTAAGTGACGCTGTGTGGCAAGAACTGCAAAACGCACATGTAAACACCCCAAGGCGCTGCAACGACGGCCACGATTCTCCAGAACCAGCGTTTGAATGCGGTTTTAGCTTTCACCTGATAGTCAAACCAAGCGAACCCGGCCAACACCAATGCGACAACGCCAAAGGTCAAGTAGCCCGCGAAGAAAACGCCAACCATGCCAAATGGTGCAAGTGCAGGAAGAATCGCATTAACCCAGCGAAACTTGCGAAAGTTCTTAGCCCAGCCAACGTTCGGGTCAAAAGGCTCACTTTTATCGGCCATGCCTACCTACTTCAGCCAAGCCGTGGTGTTTGGGCCCAGCTTGCCTTCTAGCAGTGGCTGGCTCGTGACCAGTAAGCGCCCCTTAGGCAGAGAAACAGGCTTGGTGCCAAAATTCGTAATCGACTGCCATCCGTTCGGGCGCTTGAAGTGCAGAATGTTGCGGTTGAACCAGTGTTTCACCCACGTCATCTGCTCATCGCACACCAACTCCCGACGAATTCGAAGCAGTTCGCGGTATAGCTCTAGAGTGCTGCCTTTGATGCCTTGTTGCGCCTCAACCGAATAGTCGACATACCAAGCAGGCTGCGGAAGATGAGCGCCACCCGGGCCGAAACCCAGAGATGAACCCGAGCGGGCCCACGGCAGCGGAACTCGGCAACCGTCGCGGCTTAGCCCGACATCCGGGTTTCTAAAAAATTGCGGGTCTTGCATTTGCTCAGCCGCAATCGTCAAATGCTCTTGCAACCCAAGTTCTTCGCCCTGGTAAAGGTAAGTAGAACCAGGCAAGGCAAGCAACAGTTGTGTCATTGCTTTAGCACGTGCCAAGCCGGTCGATTCATCAACACCAGGGTTGAATCGGTTTTTGCCGTACCATTTGGCAACGTCGAGATCGTTTGGCAAACCAAAGCGCGTAGCGTGACGAATAACATCGTGGTTAGAAAGCACCCACGTGGTGCTGGTGCCCTGTTTTGCTGCTTCGCTCAAGTTGTAGTCGGTGATCGACTTAATGCGAGCGGGGTTCCAGCCAGCGCCGAGCATGTCGAAGTTGAAAGACTGCCCAAGTTCTTCGGTGCTGGCGTAAGGCGGGCGACGCTCGGGGTGAACCCAAGCCTCGGCAACTGCCATTCTCGGCGGGCTGTATTCGTTAAACACCTTGCGCCAAGACTTATAGATTTCGTGCACTTCGTCACGGTCAAATAGGTCGTCGCTTCCGTCATGCTTGACCAGCGAAAGGTCATAACCGGTGCGTTCTGGCAGGTGACCGTTGGCGAGGTTCTTGGTGAGCGCGTGCGCTACGTCGATGCGGTAACCGTCAACTCCTCGGTCGCTCCAGAAACGGATGGTCTTCAAGAAGTCTTCGCGAACCTCGGGGTTATCCCAGTTGAAGTCGGGCTGTTCTGGCGCAAAAAGGTGCATGTACCACTGGCCCGGAGTGCCATCGGGTTCTGTGATGCGGGTCCAGGCAGTCGGGCCAAAGTGACTCGCCAGCTCGCTTGGGCGAATTTCACCGTTAGCGCCCTTGCCATCTCTAAAAATGTAACGCTCGCGCGCTGCTGAACCCTTGGGTGAGCGCAGTGCCTCTTGAAACCAAACATGGTTCGAACCGGAGTGGTTTGGCACGATGTCGATAATCACTCGGATGCCGTTTTTGTGAAGCTCATCGACCATGTGGTCGAAGTCTTCGAGCGAACCGAGACGTGAGTCTACGTTGCGGTAGTCGTCTACGTCGTAACCACCGTCTGCCAATGCCGAGGGGTAGTGCGGGCTCAGCCATACGGCATCGATACCCAAACTTTTTAGGTAAGGAACGCGGCTGATTATGCCTCGAATATCACCTAGTCCGTCGCCATCGGAGTCGGAGAATGAGCGTGGATAGATTTGGTAGACGACGGCTTGGCGCCACCAATCTTCGGATCCTTGGAGGAAGGTGAATTCAGACAATGATGACCTTTGGGTGTGTTTAGACAAAATCTAAGAAAAGGTTACCTGACGTAAACAAGGGCGAGTGGAAAGTTCCACCCGCCCTTGTTTACGAAACTACTTACTAGCTAGTCTTGGTCCACTTTGCGTATGCCGTGACGTTACCGACCAGGTTGTAGTTGGTTCCAGTGGAGTAGGTAACTCCACCAATCACCCAACCATCGAAGCGGTAACCGGGGCGGCTGATTGGGCCGCTGTTCAACGCGGTTGCCGTCGAACCATACCCATACGTGCGCGTCGGCATGTTGCCGTTATAGCTCGTAGTGCTCGAGTAGTTGATGCTGTACTGCGACCAGATCGGGCTGGCCACTAGATCGGCAGTAAGTGAAACCGTCGAACCGAATGCGTAATCGACTCCATTTATTCTCCAACCCGAAAGGTAGTAGTTACTTCTCACGAGAGTTCCGGTGTTTCTTGGAGTAGCGATCGTTCCGTAGCCGTAAACGTTGTCAGGAACATTGCCTGACGAAGCGTTGGTGCCCAAGAACGACAGCTGGTATCTCTTCCACTGCGCGTATGCGGTGCGGTGGCCAGTTACGGTTACGGTGGCACCTGGCTGGTAGAGAACTCCTTCAACGACCCATCCCGAGAAGTAGAAGTTGCTTCTTGAGATTGTTCCTCGCGATGGCAAGGTGTTTGAGCAGCCCGTAGTAGGGTCGGGCACGTTACCCGAGTCAGAGTAACCATCGTTGTAGGTGATGATGCATCGAACCCACTGAGCCACGGCGGTTACGTTCGTGGTTAGCGAGTAGGTTTCGCGCGGCATATAGGTAGTCGCGCCAATCTTCCAACCAGCAAACAGATAACCGTTGCGCGCTAGTGAACCATAACTTGCCATCGGAATGTTCAGGTAGCCAAGGCTGATAGCATCTGCGGCTATCGACCCTGAGTCGGCGTCGACTGCGCTGTAAGTGATCTTGTACTGCTTCCACTTAGCAAAAGCAAAGATGTTGCCGCGCAAGTTATAAGTGCCACCCGTGCTGTACTCCACGTTTCCTAGAACCCAACCGGCGAAATAGAAGTTATCGCGCTGTAGGTTGCCAGAGTTGGTTGCCAGGGTTGTGTTAGCGAAACCATCGGTTGGGCTTGGAACAGAACCTGAAGTGGCATCTGCATCGAGGTAGGTGATGGTGTATCTCGCCCATACTGCCGATGCAGTAACTGCTGTGTTTAGCGTTAGTGTGTCGCCTGGCTGATATGAAACACCGCCAATCGACCAACCGTTGAAGTACCAACCGTTGCGGGTTAGGTTGCCAGAGTTCTTGGCGATCGTGATGGTCACACAGCCACTCAAGCTACCCGGTACCGAACCGGAGCTCTTATTGGCAGCCGTGTAAGTGATTCCACAGCGCAGCCAACGGGCGAAGACGTTCACATTCTTGGTGACGTTGAACGAGTCGCCGGTGGCGTAGTTAGCGCCATCGATAACCCAACCACCAAACGCATAGCCATTGCGAACCAAGCTGTTTGTGTTACCCGGCAAGGTGAACGAACCGGCGTAAGTTGTGTTTGAAGGCGTGCTTCCGGCAGTGTTACTCGAACCCAAGAATGTGATCGAGTACTGAGCCCAGCGTGGGCTTGCCGTTACATCGCCGTTCAGCGTGTAGCTTCCGTGTATCGGATAACCAACACCAGTGATAGTCCACCCGGCTAAGTAGTAACCGGTGCGCGAGAGCGAGCCGGTGTTGTAGGCCAGGTCAACGATTCCAGCGCCCGTGGTTGCATTTGGCGCAGTTCCACTTGACGAGCTGGTGTCGGTGTAGGTGATTGTGTACTTAGCCCAGCGAGCTGTCGCTGTTGCATCGGCGCTCAACGTGTAGCCATCGCCCAGGATGTAGTCAACGCCACCGATGGTCCAACCGGCAAGATACCAGCCGTCGCGTTCAAGCGAGCCGAAGTTACCACCAAGAGTTTCTGAGCCAGCGCCAACTAGGTCGGTAGGCACCGATCCGCGGTCTTTCGAAGGTGCAGAATAAGTCAGAGTGAACTGCTCCCAAACTGGAGTGGCATCAATGTTGCCAGTGATTGGATAGTTGTCGCCTTCGTGGTAAGTAGTGCCACCAATCAGCCAACCGGCAAAGTGATAGTGGGTGCGAACAAGGGTTGCGGGGCCATCGAGCGCGATGTTGTTAGTGCTAATTCCATCGCTTGGCGCCGCACCCGAAGTTGCATCGGTGTCCAGGTAGTGCAATGTGAATCCACCGAGTGTCCAGATGGCAGTCGCGGTGGCGTCAGCCTGCAGGTCGAAGGTGTCTCCAAGTGCGTAATCCACAGTGTTGATGGTCCAACCGGCCAGCGACCATCCGCCACTTCTGCTCAGGTGGCCACTGTTGGCATCCAAGGTGGTGTTACCTGCGCCGTGAGTGTCACTTGGCAGAGCACCGCCGTCGCCCTGAGCGTCGGCATATGTGATGGTGTACTGCGCCCACACCGGCGAAGCGTTGACGTCGCCACTTAGGTTGTAGACGTCACCATTGAGGTATGTGGTGCTGCCAATTAGCCAGCCCACGAAATAGTAGTGAGCACGAACCAGCGTTCCAGCTCCATCGATGCTTACCGAGCCGACATCGGTGATGTTGGTCGGTGTTGATCCACCGGTCTTATTGGTGCCGAGGTAGGTGATGGTGTACTGCGCCCACACCGGCGATGCGTTCACATTGCTGGAAAGGGTGTATGCGTCACCGTCGTGGTAAGTCGTTCCGTTAATTGACCAGCCAGCAAAGTAGTAGTGACTGCGCACTAGTGTGCCAGCTCCATCGATGGTGACTGAGCCGGCATCGGTGATGTCGGTAGGTGTTGATCCACCAGTTTTGTTGGTCGAGAGGTAGGTGATGGTGTACTGCGACCACTCGGGTTCTGCATTCACATTGCCGGTAACGGTATATGAACCTCCGAGATCGTAGTGCTGCCCACCGATCGTCCAGCCACTCAGGTAGTAGTGGCTTCTAGCCAGAGAATTGCTGTTCGTTGCGAGGGAGATGCTTCCAGAACCGGTGGTTGGGCTTGGCGCTGATCCGCTGGTTTTGTTGGTGGTCTGGTAAGTGATGGTGTACGAAGAAACCGTCCATCGTGCGTAAAGGGTTAGGTCTGCATTTAGTGAAATGTAGTCACCGACTGCGTAGGTTGTTCCAGTGCCGTCTGAGTTTGCGGTCCATCCCGAGAAGCTGTATCCCGATTTGGCTAGAACCGGACTACCGGTGTTTCCTGCAAGCTGCCAAGAAGTTGATGAGGTTACCGCCGAAGGCACGGTTCCGGTGGTCGTAACCGAGCCAACATTGTTGTCTTTGGCGAAAGTCAATGTATAGCTTGGGCCTACAACTTGGAAGATCCTCTCAACAGGTGACGCAGGAGCATAGGTGGCGTCGCCTTCTTGGGTGGCTCTAACATCACAGGTTCCGAGAGCTTTTAGGGTAATGCTGGTTACAGAGACCGTACAAACATCTGTGGTCAATGAAGTAAGTGTGACGGTAAGGCCAGAAGTAGAAGAAGTCTTAGGCGAGGCCCAAACGAGCACAACATCGGAGCCATTTCTAACCTGCTCGCCTGGGTCAACGAATGTGATGGTCTGCGCGGTTTTGTCTGAGATGTTGAAGGTTTGGCTAACTGGTGTAGCAGCGGCGTAGTTTGCGTTACCAGCCTGTGTTGCCACGATGGTACAAGGGCCAGGTGAAACCACAACAATGTTGAGCCCCGAAACGGTACAGGTACCAGTGGTATTCGAAGTCAAGGTCACGGTGAGAGTCGAGCTCGCCGTGGCGTTGGAGGCAAATGTTCCCGCTCCTGAGGTTTTGGTTCCTGGGTTAGTAAATGTGATGGTCTGAGTGTTAGCCACAGGAGTGATGTTCATCGTGTAGGCAGAAACTGAGTAGTCGAGCGAGTCATTGACCTTGAACGTGAATGAAGTGTCTGTGCTACCGGTGAATCGCAACTTGCCGAGATCAATGTCGGCCACGGTAATCACTTGATTTAGTGTTACCGAAGTCCACGCACCGCCAGTGAAGTACTGCAGGGTTCCAGAGGCAGGAAGGGAAGTTACCTTGAGCTGGTAGAACGGGTTGTTGTCGAAGTCGTAGTAAGTGCCGAAATCTGACTTACGAATTACGGTTGCGACGTTTGAACCAACCGAGAGCGTAGGCACGGTACCCGTGATTTGCGGAGGCGTATTGTTTGCGTTGGCGTATGTTTGTGCACCATACGTTCCCCAGGTTGGCGCAGAGAAGGCAATGATGAACTTGCCCAGGTTTCCAGACGAAATGTTTCCGAGCTTCACGTCAATCGAAGAGAATGAGTCGTACTTTACGGCTGCGACGTCTTGAATAATATTGTTTGACTGAACGGCATCGGTACTCACGAAACGTGTCAGGTTGGTGCCGGCAACCGGGTTTACGTTGATTTTCGCATCATCACAACGAGGGTTGGTTGAGACGTTGTATGCAATCGATGTGTCGCCACCAGTGCAGGCACCAGAGGCTCGTTTGTTGAGTAAGTAAGACTGGAAACCGCTGAACTCAGCGAATTGCTCGTCGCTAGCGTTGCTCGAACCAGAGTCGAGGTCGGCCACGTTGACCGTAACGTTCTTCAAAACAACAGGGGTTCCTGTGTTTACGCCGGTGTAAGTGCCGTGTTCGTAAAACGCAAAACGGAAAATCACGCCACCGTAAGGAACACCAGCGGTGACATCGACATCGAAGTTCGGGCTAGTGCCAGAAGCGGCATCCCAGTTTCCTACCGTTGGGCTAGCTGAGGTTACTGCTGTTCCTCCCGAAACAAACGAGCCAGACGCGGCGTTGGTAACTGTGAAAGTCGTAGCACTCGGCACGCTGGCAATCGTTACAGAAGTTAAGTTGTAGGCGGTGGGGGAGTTTCCGGCAGTGGTCACCTTTTGGTTTGGCACGAAACCGTGTGCGGTCGCCGTGGTGAAAGTAACGACTCCGCCGCTGGCCGAAATGTTGGTGATGGTCTTGGAGGCAATGTTGAAGTCGGTGGTTACAACTGCGTCAACTACCGAACCGCTAACTGTAGCAACGCTGTTGTAACGAACAATCGAACCATTTGCTCCAGAGGTTGCCGAGGTTGCGCCGCGAGCCACCGACACCTGGTAGTACCTGGCGGCAGTAAAGTCGTTCGCCATCGTGTTGTCTATGGCGGTTGGAGTGCCCGAACCTGGAGTGGTCACAGAAGTGTGAGTAAACGACACACTCTGGCCGGTCATGTCGAGCGTCACAGCACTCGCCGGCGCCGAAATCGCGGCGATGCCCGCGAAGGCTAGAACGAAACTGAGTGCGGTTGCCCAAAACTTACTGATGCGCATGATGCTCTTTCAATCCAAGAATCGGCGGCAGCGAGCCGTCGCAGCCAAGTTAGTGATAGTACATTTATATACATTTCACCGAAAACAGCCATCGGTTAGTCTATGCCCGTGAACCTAAAAGGTAAAGATAGGGTTTACTAACTTTCCTGTGAATATTTTTTCAAGTGGCCGACGTAGCCACAGAGAGTGAGGCACCTCGAGTGCAAATAATCGATCCTCGCCTCGTCAAACTTTCAACTCGCACCGAAGTTGAAGTGCGTCGCAGCATTCCGCACGCCAAGTTAAACCGCGTGGGAGCATGGGTTTTTCTTGATCATTTTGGGCCAACACCTCAGGTTGAAGGCATGCAGGTGGCCGCGCATCCGCACACGGGACTACAAACGGTTACCTGGCTTTTTGAGGGCGCGGTCGATCACCGCGACACCATAGGTTCGTCGCAAACCATTTATCCGGGCCAGCTAAACCTCATGACTTCGGGCAGTGGCATTGCGCACAGCGAAAAAAGTGTAGCCGGGCCAGCGTCGTTACATGCAGTTCAACTTTGGTTGGCCTTGCCCAACGCGGTTCGCGGTATTGCGCCAGATTTTCAACATGTGCCCGATGCGCCAAAAATTCTCATGGATGCGCTGCACGCCAAAGTTTTTATCGGCGAGCTGGCCGGCATCAAATCGGCAGCCAAGGTTTACTCGCCGCTTGTGGGCGCCGAACTTCGACTAACCGGAACAAGCACTGTGCCGCTCAACACCGGCTGGGAGCACGCCATTTTGGTGGTTGCAGGTGCGCTCTCAATAAATGGGACGCAGGTAGCAGTCGGTCAACTTGCCCATTTGCCAACTGGAGTGCGCAACGTTCAGGTCGAGGGTCAAAACTTCTTAGGAATCTTGATTGGTGGAGCGCCATTCGACGAAAAGATCGTGATGTGGTGGAACTTTATTGGCCGTAGCAACGAAGAGATTGTTGAAATGCGTGAAAACTGGAACGCAGGCACCTACCCCAAAGTAGAAGATGACCTCGGCGGTTGGATTCCCGCACCCGAACTGCCAAACGTCACACTGAAGGCACGATAGAGATTTGATTTTGCAACGAGCCGCAGAAGAAGTCGCATGCCAGAACACACTGCGCATTTCGCTAGCGTAGTCTCAACTCATGAGCGATTTGAACGAAGTTGGCGACCAGGATGGCTGGCGCTGCTGGCTTTGCGATGCAGCGGTAGACCCCGATGCGTCGGTGAACTCCGACCTAGGCCCAAGCGTCGACAGTTACGCGGTGGCGAAGACCAAAAAGGGTAACTCCATGGTTGAGCGACTAGCTCACCGCGCTTGCAACACCATGAAAGGCAAGGTTGCGCCTGTGGTTCCTTGGCCGGCTACCTTGGTGCTTGGAGACCCCGCACCCATTGTTGAAACGGTAGAACGCTTGAGCCGAAAAGGTGGGCGCGAGTTGGTGGCAAACTGCGCTAGCGAGGGCGATGCGCGCGAGGCATCTGAGTGGTTGCTAGATCGCCTCACGAGATTCGCCCCAGATTCGCGATTCGAAACCGTGATTAAGCAAGGTGGCGGGCAGTACCTGTTGCAGCTGGTAGCGCACTAGCGGTTGCGGTTGCGCCTGACGCCGCGCACGAAGAGAATCAGGCCTACGATTCCACCAACTGGAAACGTGTACAAAATCAGCCAAGGCGAAGCACCGATGCCTGAGTTACCTTCGTTTAAGTTCTGCCACTCAGGAACCAACGGGCTAAGTAAGCCCACCACCATAAGAGGTATGGCCGGGGCAAGAGCAATCAACATGCCAATCAGGCATCCGAGTGCCGGTTTGCCCTTCTTGGTCGGTTGGTTGTTTTGTACACTCATGATTTCCCCCATCGGTATCGAACTTGATGTTAGCGGTATTGCCCTTTGACCACGAAGTACGAGCCACGAATTTCGCCGGCAAGTTTCGACTTTTGGCGAACGAACTTGAACTTGGTGGCAAGTTCTTCGGGAACATCCATGCCCATAGAAAGTTTGAAGCCGACGGCACGTTTTTTATCGTCGGCGAGGGTGTAGAGCACGTTCACCGAAAGGCCGCTTTCGTAGAAGACGTAAGTCCAGCGAACGCCTTCGACCACGATCTCCATTACCTCTAAAGGCTTCGATGCAAAAACTATGTCGCGTTCGGCAAGAACCAGGTTTACGTAGTCGATAAGTTCTTGAGCTTCGCTAGCGGGGACAACCACGAAATCTGCGTCGAACTTGTTCTTAAAGTAGCGAGCCTCGTTGGCTCGAAGGCCGGCAAGGGCTTCGGCGTGTGGTGACGACTCGAGACCGACAGTTGAAACGTCTTTAAAGTCAACCGTGTAAGCCATTATTTGAGGCCGTTCTGGCTTCGGTAGACGTGCACGATTGCGTTGGCGTGACCCTGGCCCATCTCGAAGTTTTCTTGCAGAAACTTAACCTGCTCCATGTGCTTTTTATCGTGCACCGCGGCCAGCTGTTTCATCCAGTGGTCGATTGGCTGCCCATACTTCTTCTCGATAGAAGGAAAGTAGGAGGCTGGGCCTGAAACTTTTTCGGTCATAACTTCAGTTTAGGCTCAGGCCCGGGGTTAGCGGAGTCTAAAGAATCCCAACGCGTGTATCAAAGGCAAGGCACTGAATGAGAATAGCCAAACCGATAGGTCGTCACCTGCGAGCCGTAGTGCGATGGCCGACCCGAAGAAGACAGTAAAAATAATCGCCGAGGTGGCGCGCCGAACGCTGCCATCGATGCGTCGAAGTCCCTTTTCAATCTCGGGGGATCGCACCGACAGCAAACCTTGGTCGGCTCTCGTGAGCACCGAATCTAAACGGGCTGGCAACTGCACCAACGTTGAGGCAAACGAGGCAACCTCTCGACCCAAAGCCTTGAGGGTTCCTGAGCTGCCTCCGCTCAGAAGCGAGCGCGAAAAAGGTTCAACGGCATCCCACATGTTGAAGTCGCGATTCAAAGAGCTGGTAACTCCAGAAATCAGCGAGATTGAGCGCAGAAGCAGAAGGAAATCTTCGGGAAGTTGGAATGGCAAGGTGCGAAGTAGGTCGCTGAATTCGAGCGCTAGTTCTTTGAACTCGCGCGGGTCGGTTTGGGTGAGTTCTGCCACGCCAACGCCACCAAATCGCTCAAAGAGTGCGGCAATCGCCCGCTCAAGTTCTACGGCGTCGGCGGCCGGCAACAGTACCTTGAGCCTCTGCATGGCAATCACACAAGACCGCGCGTCACGCGACACCAGAGCAAACAAGAAACTCTGTAACCCCTGGCGAAGTTCGTCTGAGATCTCGCCCATCATTCCGAAATCGATGAACGTGATCTGAAAGTCGCCACCATCGCTCGGGGTCACAAAGATGTTGCCGGGGTGCGGGTCGGCGTGAAAAAATCCGTGCACAAAAATCTGTTCGAAGGTGTTTCGGGCTAGCTCTGCCGCCACGACGTTCGGGTTGATGCCTGCCTGATCGAGTGCGGCTATGTCGTTTATTTTGATTGCTGTTACGTCGCTGAGGGTGAGCACTCGGCGCGAGGTGCGCTCCCAAGCCACCGAAGGTGCTCCCACCCGGCTGTCACCTTCGAAGTTCGCCTTAAAGCGTTCTAGGTTTGCAGCCTCGACGAAATAGTCAATCTCTTGCAAGCTCACTGCTGCGAACTCTTCGACAATCGCAGGCGCGTCGGCGCGTCGAGAAACCAGGCGAATGCGTGAAAGCCACTGCCCAACCTTGCGAAGCGCCTTGAGGTCGACTTCGACAACCTGCTCAATGCCGGGGCGAAGCACCTTTACAACCACTTCGGTGAAATTCTCTTCGGACGAG
>JAHEAT010000062.1 GCA_024642605.1 Microbacteriaceae bacterium | reverse complement strand
CAGCAGTATCGAAGTGACCATCGATGGCAAAAAAGTAAAGGTTGTGCCAGGCGCAACCGTTAGCGACGACAAGTCGACTGCCGTCATCACCGTTCCGATGACCAAGATCATCGACGAAGCTATCTGTGAAACCGTAAAGCAGGCAGCCGACGGAACCCGCGCAAAGTGCAGCACCGTTCAGCTTGCCGACCTTCGCATTTCGAAGCTACGTGCCGAAGCGGCATCGGAGCTGCCGGCTGGCCTGGAAACCGCGACCACCGGCCCAGAAGCCTTCTTGGTTGACGTTTCGGGCGTATTCAAGGGTGCTAACTTCACGCTTCTAGGCACCACCGCCCTTGTGGTCATGCTCCTTCTTCTCATCACTTACCGTTCGCCAGTTCTGTGGGCAATTCCCCTCTTCACCGTTGGTGCAGCCGACGCCATCTCTGGAGACCTTGCTACCAAGGTGACTGGTTGGTTTGGCATTACAAATCTCGATGGCTCGGTCACGGGCATTCTTTCAGTGCTGGTCTTTGGTGCCGGAACCGACTACGCATTGCTGCTTATTAGCCGCTACCGCGAAGAACTGTTCAGCGAATCGAACAAACGTGAAGCCATGAAGAAGGCTTGGTCTGGCGCTGCCCCGGCGATCTTTGCCTCTGGCGCAACAGTTATTCTCGCGCTTACAACTCTTGCAATCGCCGACCTGCAAGGAACCCGCGCGCTCGGCATTGCCTGTGCAACTGGTGTTCTGGTTGCCATGGTTGGTGCTCTGTTCGTGCTGCCGGTGCTGCTGGTCAACTTCGGCACCTGGATCTTCTGGCCAGTTCGCCCGAAGGTTGGCAAGGTCAACAAGTCTGAAACCGGACTCTGGGCCAAGTTGGGTCGCGGCGTAAGCAAGCGCCCAATCGCAGTTGCGCTAATTGGTGTGCTCATGCTGGGTGGCCTTGCCGCTGGGGCATCGGGCATCAAAATCGGTCTCTCGGCCACCGAACAGTTCCTCAAGAAGCCTGAAGCTGTTGTCGGCCAGGAATACCTAGCCAAGGCATTCCCCGCCGGAACCACAACTCCTTCAACCGTCATTGCGAACTCTGCAAATGCCGATGAAGTTGTTGCCGCGGCTGAAGCCGTTGCAGGTGTCTCGTCTGCAAAAATTGCAACAGACAACGCTGGCAAAGAAATCACAGATGGCTCAATCACCAAGATCGACGTAGTGCTAGATGCCGAGGGTCGCTCCGATGCAGCCTATGCAGCAATCGTCAAACTCCGCGATGCGGTGCACGCCGTATCGGGTGCAGATGCCAAGGTAGGTGGCCAAGACGCTCAGTACCTTGACGTCAAGAACGCCTATGCCAAAGACCAGTCAACGATCATCCCGATCATTTTGGCATTGGTCTTCTTGGTGCTAATCCTGTTGCTCCGTTCACTCGTGGCCCCAGTGCTGCTTCTCCTAACCGTGGTTGGTTCGTTCTTCGCCAGCATGGGTGCAGCCTGGTTGCTTTTCGTGGGTGTCTTCGGGTTTCCCGCGCTTGACCTCAGCGTGTTCCTCTACTCGTTCCTCTTCCTGGTTGCCCTAGGTGTTGACTACAACATCTTCTTGGTCACCCGCGCGAAAGAGGAGAGCGAGAAACTCGGCCTCAAAGAAGGCATGATCAAGGCGCTGGCCTCAACCGGTGGCGTAATCACATCTGCGGGTATTTTGCTCGCAGCAGTGTTTGCCGTTCTCGGTGTTCTACCCCTGGTTGCCCTCGCGCAAATCGGTGTGATCGTTTGCATCGGTGTGCTGCTAGACACCCTGCTGGTTCGAACCGTCATTGTGCCTGCGCTAGCTTTCATCGCTGGCGAAAAGTTCTGGTGGCCAGCCAAGGCCAAGCGCGTCGAGTAACAATCGCGCAACAAGCTAACTAGTAAAAGTCGCTAACTGACACCAATGCTCGGCCTGCAAGTCGAGCATCTGACTAGGCATTAGACCAAACGGTCTGGCCGGGGAACGTAAATCGCTCCCGGCCAGACCGTTTTGGTTTTTCGTTAGGTTTCAGTTTGTGCCGGTAAGCACGGGCACGATTGCCCCCGAGAACACCTGCCAAGCGAGTAGCGACTTAGCCACGAGGCTCAGCGTGATGTAGGCGCGCTCGCCGCGAAGGTAGTTTGCCCACTTGCCAACCTGGCGGTACTGAAGAGCCTGGTTAATCGCAAAAGTGTTGAAGAAAATGAACAGCGAAACGATGATTCCGATAACAAAACCCGGAACCTCTGCCTTGTGGCTTCCGCCCGGCTGCAAGGTGTAAATAAAAATCACAATCCAGGGCACAACACCGGTCATCGAGCCCATGATGAACGGCAAGAAACCTTTGCTCCCTGGCTTCTCGTACTTTTCTTGCAGTGCGCCAAACAAAATCATCGATGCGTTGACACCGAAGATTGCAAAAAGTGCGCCGATGTCGCTTAGCCCACAGAGCTGCGAGATGAGCCAAATCATCACCGATGAACTGAGCGAATACTCAACCCATCTGAAGTAGTTGTGGTTTAGTTTGAGGCCTGCTGCATAGCGCTGGTAAAACCAGGTCGACGAGATCAGGAAGTGGAACAGGGCCGAAAGCGCCAGAAAGGCCACCACGCCGTATCCGAGGTTGATTGAAAACACGGTGACGTGTTCGGTTAAGCCAGACCCGGGAGGGCCAGCCATGTAATCGGCGGTTACCGGAAAAAGCACTTGGCTTTTTAGTGAGCCCAGCACCGAACCGAACGCGATTGCCTGCACGAGGTGCAGGATTCCGGCGACGATGTTGTAGCTGCGCAAGCGTTTGATCTGCTGGTTCGTGTCGTAAACCTTTGTTGCCATGGGTGTTCCCCTTATTTGGTTTTGAGCCAAACCGTAGTGTGAGGCTCAAGGGTGAGGCTACCGCCTATTTCGCTTTGCGCAACAATCTCGCCTGCCGGCAGAGCTATAGCTTCGTCGCTAAAGTTGTGAATCACAGCCAGATCTCCGTTGCGAAAGCCGAGTGCTCGCTCGCTTGTAAACTCTGCAATCCACTCAAAAGAGCCGTCTCCGAGTTGCAGCTCGCGCCGCAAACGAATTGCAAGTTTGTAAAGCTCGAGGGTAGAACCGGTCACGCCCTCTTGCAGGTCGCGTGAGTAATGCTTGTAAATGGCCGGCTGCGGCAACCAGGCCTTACCGGTGGAGTTGAAGCCGTTTGAGTCGCCGACTCCTGCTTGCCAAGGCAGCGGCACTCGACACCCGTCGCGGCCAACTCGCGTGCCAGAAGTGCGAAAGAAGGTGGGGTCTTGTCGAAACTCGTCGGCCAGAGTGGTGTGCTCTGGCAGCCCAAGTTCTTCGCCCTGATATACATACATCGAACCAGGCAAGGCGAGGGTGAACAGTGTGGCCGCTCGCGCCCTCCGCAATCCGAGCTCACGATCTGGCTGAGTATCGTTGGGGCCAACGCCGTCTGATGCAGTCGGGCGGCCCTTGAGCCCGCCCATTCTCGATGAGTGACGAATCACGTCGTGGTTTGAAAGCACCCAAGTCGATGGAGCGCCGACGCCGTCGAATGCTGCAAAAGATTCGTTGATCGAACTGAAAATGTTTTCGGCTTCCCACATGCTGTCGAGAAAGCGAAAGTTGAAAGTCTGGTTGAACTCGTCGGGTCGAACCCAAAGCGCCATGAAAGAAAGCGGCAACACGTAGGCCTCACCGCACATCGCGCGCTCGCCGGGGTACGAATCCAAAATCGCCCGCCAGCGGCGGAAAATCGGGTGCACGCTCTCCTGAAACCACATCGGTGGCGAAGGTTCGCCCTCGATAAAGCCAGCGCCAGCGCGTTCGACATCCGGGTGATCTGGCAGTCCTTCGGCTTTGCCCATGGCGTGCGGTTGATCAACTCTGAAACCGTCAACGCCGCGATCGAGCCAAAAGCGCAGGATGTTTTCGAACTCGGCTTGAACTGCCTCGTTCTCCCAGTTGAGATCTGGCTGAGACGAATCGAACAGGTGGCAGTACCACTGGCCCGGCGTTCCGTCGGCATTCGTCGAGCGAGTCCAAGCTGGCCCGCCAAACAGCGATAGCCAGTTGTTCGGGGGTAGTTCGCCGGCCTCGCCGCGACCATCCTTGAAGTGATAAAAAGCTCGCTCTGGGCTACCCGGTTTCGCTTGCAACGCAGCGTGAAACCAGCGGTGCTCGCTCGAGGTGTGGTTTGGCACGAGGTCGACTAAAACTCGGATGCCCGCGGCATGTGCCGCCGCAACCATATCGTCGAAGTCGGCCAGCGTGCCAAAAAGCGGGTCGACGTCGGTGTAATCACTCACGTCGTAACCGGCATCGCGCTGAGGTGATCGCATAAACGGCGAAAGCCAGATTGCGTCGATACCGAGTGAAGCGAGCGAACCCATTCGGCTCGTGATGCCGGGCAGGTCGCCCATGCCGTCGCCGTTTGAGTCGGCGAACGAGCGCGGGTATACCTGATAGATAACAGCCGAGCGCCACCACTCTTGGCTCTGGTGAGCCTCGTGTTTAGGCGCTGATGAAACGTCGAGCATTACGACAGTTTGATCCAGACAACCTGGTCGTGTTCGAGCTGGTGATCTGCTGTTAGGTCAACCTGGGTTGTAACCAAAACCTCACCGGCTGGAAGTTGCACCGGCTCGGGGCCAAAGTTTGCAATAACTGCAACACCGTTGTTGATGTATGCAAGAGACTGCTCGTCGGTGAACTCAGGAGCCCAGCGGAAATCGCCGCCGCCTAGGTTCTGCTCTTTGCGTTCTTTCAGCAGGCGCTTGTAGAGCTCGAGAGTCGAACCGGCAACTCCGCGCTGCGTGTCGCGAGCGTAAGTTTTGTAAACGCTCGGCTGTGGCAGCCAAGCTTTTCCAGTTTCAGAGAAACCGTTTGATTCGTTCGCGCCGGCCTCCCAAGGCAGTGGCACGCGGCATCCGTCGCGACCGACACGCTTACCCTTGGTGCGAAAGTAGGTTGGGTCTTGGCGATACTTGCCTTCGAGAGTGGTGTGCTCAGGAAGACCGAGCTCTTCGCCCTGATAGATGTAAGCACCACCGGGTAGGCCCAGCATGAAAGCGGTGTTGGCGCGCCCTTTGCGCAAACCAACGGCCTCATCTGGCTGCGCGTAGTCTGGCCCGATGCCATCGCCTTGCGGAAGGTCGCCGGCCATGCCGTAACGAGTTACGTGGCGAATGGTGTCGTGGTTCGAAAGCACCCAGGTAGATGGAGCGCCCACAGCGCCGAACGCCTCGAAAGAATCCTCGATGCTCTTAATCTGAGCTTCCTTCGTCCAACCGGCAAACATGTAACCGAAGTTGAAAGTCTGGTTGTACTCGTCGGGGCGAACCCAGCGGGCCATGCGCTCGAGCGGGCCTGAAATCCACGCTTCGGCGGCCATCGCTCGGTCGTTGTAAGAGTCGATGATTTTGCGCCAGCGACGGTTGATGTCGTGAACCTCTGGCTGACCCCAGTAAGGGTTGGCGACTTCGAGTTCTTCAATGGTCATGTCGCCCTCGGCTTTGACGCCGCCCATTTCGGTAGACATCGTCTTGGTGTCTGGCAAGCCAGCG
>JAHEAT010000057.1 GCA_024642605.1 Microbacteriaceae bacterium | reverse complement strand
TTAGGTCACCATAGGTGGCCGGCAACGACAGTGGCGGAACCTTCAGGAACAGCGACTTGGCATCAACCGGGATGGCTCCGTTTTCAGCCGCCGGCACTGCCGGAATCTTTGCACCAGGCATTAGTCGAACGGTGTACCAAACCTGATAGTTTTCGCGAGGAGATTTCTGCTGGAGAACTATCAACTGCGGCAACGCAGCGTCGCCAGGCTCATCCGTGACCGCCATGATGCTGCGAGGCCAGGTGCTCGATGCTGCCGGCAGGCTAAATGAAAGCGGCTTATCAACAATTGCCGGCAGTGCTGCAATCGTGTTGCTCTTCGAGCGCAGGTAATAGTGAACTGACCTCAGGTTCAATGCAGGACCGGTGAATCTCGGAGCGAGAAGTTTTTTATCGTTGCTAGCATCGGCCGCTTTAGCCTCGATGGCAACATCGGCAAGGATGCGTTTCAACTGCGCGTTAGTGACGACCGGTGGCGCAACCTCCACTGCAGTTGCACTCGGCGTTGGAGACGCTGAAAGGCGTGGTTGGCCGACCGAGCAACCGCTAAGGATCGCCACGGTCGCCAGTGTTGCGGGAAAGACCATCGCAGTTCGACCAAACATTCGGCGTCTAGCCGCGCGACGGCCGCGAGTGGGAGCAAATTTGGCCTTACGGCGAGCCTTGTACTTTGGGCCACTTGGAGCCTTGGGGAGTCGGCGGCGTGGGCCGCGCTTGCGACGCAAATCTCCAAAGTGCCAAATGAAAATCACTATTGCGGCAATCATTAGGGCTAGACCAGCAACCAGCAGAAGATTCGTCCACAACCAGTCGTGCGAAATTGGCCAAACGATCTGAACTTTATTTGGAGCCATTTTGAAACCATTCGAGGCGATCAAAACAGCTGCATCCTGGGCTGTGCTGGTCGTCAGTTTTGCATCCACAGAACCCGTGCTTTGATCGCGCCAGAGGTCAAGACCGAGCGGCGAGAAGCCCGACCCAGAACCAATCGACGGCTCCGAGGTCAACTCGTTCTGCTTCGGAGTCAACTTAATCGAGCTTGCTCCGGTCTTGCCGACAAACGCCGTGACATCAGCCTCGCGGCCGCTGGATAAGAAAGCGCCGGTAGGACTGCCCGAAACATAAATGGTTGGTCGACCGGAGTGAAGCGCAAGGGTTGAATGAGGAATAACGGTGAATGGGCTATTCGGAACATACTCGACCGACATCGAAACACTGGCCGGGGGTGCCCAAACGGTCTTCTGAGCAATTCCGAGCAACAGCATTGTTGGAGACACGACCAATAGCGCAGCAGCAATCAAAAAGCGCATGCGATATCCAATCAGGCTAAACTTGAGGCGGGTTACCAGCCTGTAACCATTCTAACGAAGTGCCTAGGAGCAGCATCTTGTCTGTCGAAGAGACCGAATTCCCCGTAGCCCTGCGCGGCTACGAGCGCGGCCCAGTTGACGACGCACTGCTCGACCTTCGCAAGCAAGTGCTTCAGCTTTCGGCTCAAAACTCCCAGCTGGCAAATGAACTTAGAGAAACCAACAAAGCTCTGGAGACAGCTCGCGCTGAACTTCAAGAAGCCGGCAAGCCTACCTACACCGGCGTCGGCGCTCGCGCAGCACTCATTTTGAGCACCGCCGAAGATCAGGCGGCACACCTTCTAGCCGAAGCAGAACGCGAAGCCGAACGCAAGCGCAAGTCTTTGGCGCTCGAGGTCGAGGCTCAGCACGGTGAGGCAAAGGGCTACTACGACTCCCTAGTTTCCGAAGCACAGCGCAGAAGCGACCGAATCATCAGTGCTGCTCGTTGCGACTATGACGAAATCATTGCAAAGGCCAAGCAGGAGGCCGCTCGAATCGCCGACGAAGCAATGCGCGAGGCGGGTTCCATCCGAGGTGCAATCTCGACCGAGGTGGCCAAGATGCGTGCCGCTGCTCGTCGCGAAATTCAGTCTTTGAAGGCCGAAGTCGAACGCGACCTCGCGGAGCGCAAACTAATCGCCTTCCGAGAGAACACCAAAAACATTGACTTCGAGAGCGCGGCAGCACTCTTCACCGAACAGGCTCGAATCGACCTAGAACTCGAACTCACTGCTCGACGCGCCGAGGCAGAGGCCGAATACCTGAGCAAGCATCAAGAGGCCGTGGCGACCACTCAGAAATACTTGGATGACGCCAATTCTCAGCTTTCAAATGCACTCACCCGCGCCAATGCTGCGCGACTCGAAGCCGAAACTCTTGAAGCTGCAGCTATCTCGTTCAACCAGCAGACCACCACGCTTACCCGCCAAAAAGCTGATGCCATCATCGCTTCGGCAGATGCAGAAGCTCGCAGCATCGTCGCTTCGGCACAAATCTCCGCGGCTCGAGAAATCGCCCAAGCCACCGAGGCGACTGTCAGAATTTCTGCAGAGCGCGATTCAGTCGATGTTTATTTGAAGAACCTTCGCGCCGTGCTCGACAGCGCTGGCAAGCCACGCAGCTAAATCGAGCCAGTGATAGTAGGTTTGTGAACATGCAAGGGCAAACACGAATCACGAACTCTTTCCAACTTGGCATTCTCGGCGGACTAGGCGTTCTAACCGCGATCCTCATCGGTGGCGCGGTTCAAACACTTGCCGACATCATCACCTACGTGGCTGCGGCAATCTTCATTGCTCTGGGGCTCGACCCTGTCGTAACCAAGCTTGAAGGCTTCGGGCTCAAGCGCTCGATTGCCATCCTTGCTGTGGTTTTGGTCTTGCTAGGCGGCCTGACCACTTTGATTTGGGCAATTCTCCCGACACTTGCATCGCAAGGAGCTCACTTCATCGAAACCGCCCCGGCGGTAATCTCAGGCTTCGGCCAATTGCCATTGGTGATTCGCCTCGACGACCAACTCGGCGGAGCAATCTCAAACGCGATCGCCAGCGCTTCAACCTTCCTGAGTGACAGTGCAAACTGGCCCAAGATGTTAGGCGGCGTGGTCCAGGTCGGCGTCAATATTTTCAACGGTTTCTTTGCCACGGTAGTTATTCTGATTCTGAGCCTTTACTTTATGGCTTCACTAACCAGATTCAAGAGCTTCCTTTACAGCCTCGTAGCAGCGTCAAAACGAGAGAAGTTTCGAGACATTTCTGAGCAGGTCGCGAGTTCAGTTGGCCGATACGTAATCGGTCAATTCAGCATCGCGTTGATTAACGCCCTGTTGAGTTACATCTTCATGACCATCGCCGGCATCCCATTCGCAGTGGTTCTAGCTTTCATCATTCTGTTACTAGGGCTGATTCCGCTGGTAGGAAGCATCACTGCTGCGGCTATAGTGACCTTGGTTGCCCTTAGCGTTTCACCGACCACTGCGCTAGTAGCGGCGATTTACTACCTGATCTACATGCAGGTAGAGGCCTACGTAATCAGCCCACGAATCATGAACAAAGCGGTTGCCGTGCCAGGTGCCGTTGTTGTTGTCGCTGCACTATCTGGTGGCGCGCTGCTCGGCGTATTGGGTGCACTGGTCGCCATCCCGGTTGCAGCGTCTGCGATTCTAGTTATTCGCCAGATTCTGGTCCCGCACCAAGACTCAAAGTAGTCGGGAGCGGGAAAGCGGTCGGGTTTACTACCCTCACGATTTCATTCAAAACGCGAGTCGTTGCCGCTTCTCCGACCCACAAGTGTTTGGCGCCTTCAACCCCAATAATCTCGATGTCTTCAACCTCGTTGAAGCGCTCTTCGGCTGCCGCAGGTTGCAGGTAATCATCAAATTCGGGAACCAACGCAACCAAGTGCTTGCCAGTGTGGTTCCAGCGAAGCAGCTCTTCGGAAGATGTTCGGTGCAGTGGCGGCGACAAGAGAATCGCACCTAAAACCGGGTGATCTACCCCGTATTTCAATGCCAACTCAGTGCCAAAAGACCAGCCAACTAACCAAGGGTTAGGCAATCCCCTGTCAACCGCAAACTGCACGGCGGCGGCAACATCGGCGTGTTCGGTATTACCGTGGCCAAACTCGCCATCACTGGTTCCGTGCGGCGAGCTGGTGCCGCGGGTGTTGAAACGCAAAACCGCCAAGTCGGCTAGGTACGGCAAACGATTGGCCGCCTTGCGCAATACGTGTGAGTCCATGAAGCCACCGTGTGTCGGTAGCGGGTGAAGTGTAATCAAGGTTGCCACCGGCGCTTTGCCAACCGGTAAGGCAAGTTCGCCAATTAGTTTCAGACCATCAGACGTGGTAAGCGTGACAGATTCCCTGAGCGAAGGCAACTCAACGCCCGACCTAACCTCAATAATTTCACTCACAAAAGTGGTCCTTGAAATGACTTCCAACAGGCATTGTGAAAGTGTCGACGGGTGTCAACGCCGCGAATCTCATCCCAGGCCACCATGTGACTGATGCCTTTGCTGATTTGGAGGTGGCAGTGTGGGCATACCCAGGTTTTGCCGTCATCCGCGTTCGCGCCAATGCTGGTCTGGGTCGTGTATTCAACTCCGCGCTTAATCTCGGTGCGTCGAAGACCCAACCGAACAGTTGAGAGGTCAATTTCGTCGACTTCATCGATTCGAGGCTTCGAGCGTTTCGGGCGGTTGCTGCGTGGCATTAGTACCAGCCGAATTTGTCCGAGTGAGCCAATGCTCCACATGGTGCACCGAAGCGCGCCTTGATGTATTTCACTCCCCAACGAATTTGAGTTTCTGGGTTGGTCAACCAGTCGGCGCCTTCGCTTGCCATCTTTGTGCCCGGCAACGATTGTGGAATTCCGTAGGCTCCCGACGCACCGTTCGATGCATTCACGCGCCAGTTCGATTCGCGTTCCCAAAGCTTCACTAGGCATGAATACTGATCATCGCCAAACTTCATCTGGGTGAGAAGATCGTAGGCGTATGCCTTGGCAGTTCCAGGGCTCGGAAGAGATGCAGACTCGACGAACATCGCTGCTGCGTCGCTACCGGTGACGATGTTGAAGCCACCACGAGTGAACGAAATCTGTTGAGTGCTCGCGTAGCCATAAGTTTGGGTTGGATCTTTTTCATTGGCAAAATCAAACGCCATCATCGTGCTTGCGCTGGCCATGGTGCCTGAATAAGGATCAACAATGGTGACGAGGATGAATGACACCGAGAAGATGAAACCCCAAAACGGTCTAAAAAAGTGTCGCTTTAGCTTGGGTATGTGTGGGCGGTTCAACGGAGTCTTGTCAAAGGCAAGGTCGGCAAAATGCCCTACCTTTTGCGACAGCGACGGCTGCAAAGCCTCGTGTCTACCCATGAAAAACCTCTTGAATCTAGCCGGACAGTCAAAATATCAGTCTACCCGAGGCATCTTTTGAACGCTAGGTTTGCCGATTTGCCAGCAATGTTTAGCCAGCCCGTTCACACTAAATTAACCGGCCGGGATGGTCTGCTTTGGGCAGCTAGCCAAAACACCTTGGATAGCTGCCTTCTCCGCCGAAGTCACCCATAGTCGGTATTTAGCCTTCACAGCCACTTGACGTGCCACATACGCACAGCGGTAGCCCTTATTCGGCGGCAACCAGGTGGCAGCATCGCCGTCACCCTTGGATTCATTGGTTGGGCCGTCGACTGCCAAAAGATTCAACGGGTCGTTATACAGGGAGTATCTGCTGGCACTGCTGATCTGCTGTG
>JAHEAT010000050.1 GCA_024642605.1 Microbacteriaceae bacterium | reverse complement strand
ACATTTGTTTAATTTTTGCAATTCGGCCCAAAGTTGAGCCTCATTGACTCAAGTTTGCGACGACCGCGCAAGATTGTCAAGTTAATTTGCTGAAAGTTGAGTGTGAATGACTCAACTTTGATTTAGAGCTCGGATTTATCTTCCGGTCGCCAGCGCGACCTGGGCTCCCATAAGCGGCGCAAACCAATCGCCGCCAAACCCCTGCCGTTAACTACCTGCGACACCGGGTTCACATCGTTATAGGACGGGCCGCCAGCAGCAAAAGAATCATCTACTAATGAAGGCATGGCCTTCGTCGCGCTTTCTTCAAGTTCACGCTCAAAGATCTCGAGTTCACGCGCATCCAGCGTTTTGTGGGTTTTTGACGATTTTCTAAAACAACGAAACATGCTTGCGGGTGTCACTAGCGAATCGGGAGGTTGTAGGCCACCATTGGGCGGGGGTTAGCGCCTGCAGATAAAATGGCGAGGCTGGTGGCGAGAATCAGGCAGATTTTTAGGCGTATAGATTTCAATTTTTCCCCCAAAGTTTTTATAACGTTATGACCGGCCGATTATAAAGATACATAACATCGCGAAGCAGCCGCTAGTGTGAAGCCATGACTAACAACGCGGTTAAGCCAAACTCAAAACTAGCCACTTGGTCGTGGATGCTCTGGGACTGGGCCGAGCAGCCCTACCCGACCATCATCCAAACCTTCATCTTTGCCACCTACATAACCTCGGGTTATTTTGGCGAAGACCAGGATGGGCTAGCAAACCAGCTCGGACTCGCAGGGGCTCTTGCGGGCATCCTGGTTGCAATCATGGCGCCGGTTTTCGGAGCTCGAACCGACCGCGCGGGACATCGCAAGCGTTGGCTTTTGATCAACTCGGGCATCCTCGTTGCCCTGATGGTCGCCTCATACTTTGTTGAACCGTCGCCAGCGTTCTTCATTTTCGGAATCACCCTCTATGCAATCGGTTCGGTGGTTCAAGAGACCGCGTTCATCAACTACTACGCGATGCTCAAGCAGGTCACTACCCCGCAAAACGTCGGGCGCATTTCGGGCATGGCCTGGGGCTTGGGCTATGCAGGCGGAATCCTGCTGCTTTTAGTTTCACTATTTGGATTCGTGTTGCCAGAGCAGCCGCTGTTTGGAGTGTCGACCGATAATGCCGAAAACATCCGAATCCTGTTCTTGTTCTCTGCGGTTTGGATGGCGGTCTTCACGATTCCGCTGATGCTGTTCGTGCCTGAGGTTGAGGCATCGACGGGCGTGGTCAAAGAGTCGATTGCCGGTTCGTATCGCAAGCTCTTCAAGCAGGTAGGTGAACTACGTCGCCGCTCCCCCGACGCCCTCAACTTTCTGATTGCCTCCGCCGTTTATCGCGATGGTCTCGCCGGAGTCTTCACATTTGGCGCGATTCTTGGTTCGGTTGCCTTCGGCTTTAGCCAAACCGGAGTAATTCTGTTCGGCATCGCGGCCAACATCGTGGCAGGTATAGGTGCTGCACTCGGTGGCTTCTTGGATGATCGAATCGGCACCAAGCGCACCATCGTCGGTTCGCTCACTGGACTTCTGGTGGCAGGTGTCGGGGTATTCGTCTTCGCAAGCGCCGGCCCGATCACCTACTGGATTGGCGGCCTTGCGCTCTGCCTATTCGTCGGCCCAGCCCAGGCTTCCAGCCGCACTTTCGTCGCCCGGTTCACACCGATGGGACGCGAGGGTGAAGTTTTCGGCCTTTACCAAACCACCGGTCGTGCCGCTTCATTCTTGAGCCCAATGCTCTGGTCAGTTTCTCTGACCCTCGCCGGTATGGCAGGAGTGCAGAACACCTCCATCTACGGAATCCTGGGCATCATGGTTGTTCTGGTGGTCGGTCTGGTGATGCTGCTGCGCGTGCATCCGGCACCGGTCATGCACAACGACTAGCGTTTCCCGTCTTTTAGGGACTGTTAGCCGGGTAAATTTGACTTTTTCTACTTGTTGTAGAACAATGAATGCATGAAGAAAATTCTTATCTCTATTGCAATCGCCTTTACCGCGCTCAGCACAGCAACTCTCACCGGTTGTGCCGATACAACCCACAACTCGACCGAGCACGCGCACGAGTTGACGATTGAAAATGCTTGGGTTCGCGCATCCGAGTATTCTGACCACGTCGGCGGAATGACCGGTGTCTTCGCAACCATCACCAACGGATCAGACCACGACGTTGTTTTGACCGGCGGTTCAACCGACATTGCCAAGATGGTTCAAACTCACGAAGTCGTAAACGGAATGATGCAAGAGACCGCGAACGGAATCACGATTCCAGCCGGTGAAAGCGTAACCCTAGAGCCAGGTGGCCTGCACGTTATGCTCATGGATCTTGCGAAGCCAATCGTCGCGGGTGACAAGATCACCTTCACCTTCGCCTTCGATGACGGAAGCGAGCAAACCTTCGAGCTGACTGCCAAGGTTAGCGATGGTGGCGACGAGGAATACAACAACTAGTTGATTAGTAGACGCAAGTTCTTGGGAACCGGCAGTGCCGCTGCACTTGGTGGCGCTGCCGGTCTTGCCGTTGGCGCGGTCGGGGCAAATGCTGCGACCGAGAGCGCTGCCGAAGCGACCCTTGCCGATTCGCTGGCCCATTCGGTTGGCCGAGCAAAGGTCGAGGCTCTAGGTGCTCATCAGGCCGGTATCGAACTAGAGCTTCAATCACACACCCGATTCATCGCCCTAGACATTCTGCCCGAAACCGATCGCCGCGCCATGGTGCGCTACATGCAGTTGCTGGCCGACGACATTGCCCGCCTGACCAACGGCGAGCCCGTTCTCGCCGACCCTCAGCCACAACTCGCCGAGTTCGCTGCGCGTCTCACCGTGACCATCGGCTTTGGCCCAAGCCTGTTTGCCAAACTCGGACTTGAGAGCGCAATGCCGGCAGGGTTTGCTCCACTACCATCTTTCAAAATCGACCGGCTCGAGCCGACGCTTTGCGACGGCGACCTGCTAGTGCACATAAGTTGTGACGACCTACCCATGCTCAACCATGCCGCGCGCAGCCTGTTGCGTGACTCGACCAGTTTTGCCAAGCAACGCTGGAGCCAAGACGGTTTCGCAAACGCCCAGGGTGTTGTGGGCAAGGGCGTTCGTCAACGAAACATGATGGGCCAAGTTGACGGAACCGACAATCCAGAACTGGGGTCAGAAGATTTTGCCAATACGGTGTGGATGCGCGATGCGCAGTCCTGGGCGGTTGGCGGCACGCAACTAGTGTTGCGTCGCATTCGCATGGAGCTCAGCACCTGGGACACCCTGAGTGGCGACCAAAAAGAGCAGATCATCGGACGGAGGTTATCGAATGGAGCCCCGATCGGCGGCGTCAATGAAACCGACGTGCCCGACTTTGGTGCGCGTAACGATGCTGGTTTGCACGTGATTCCAGATTTTGCCCATATCAGAAACGCCGCTGCACGCGACATGAAAGAACGCTTTTTCAGACGTCCGTTCAACTATGTCGATGGTGCATCTGGCGAGACCGGGCTGCTCTGGACCGCCTACTCGGCCAACCTCACGAAACAGTATTTGCCAGTTCAAGAGCGATTAGCGAACGGCGACCTGCTCAACAAGTGGACCACCCCGGTTGGTTCGGCGGTTTTTCTGATTCCCGCCGGATTCGACTTGGATTCCTACCCCGGCCGTGGATTGTTCTAGGACAATAGAGACAAGATGAAAAGATCGCGCAACCAGGGTGAACTCGAGCAGCAAGTGCTCGAGGTTTTGTGGTCGGCCGACGCGCCACAGACTTCGACCCAGATTTTAGAAACCCTAACCACTCGATCAGCGGACTCTGGCACCGCTGAACTTGCCATCACCACAGTGCTCACCGTGCTCACTCGACTGGCTGACAAGGGTCTGGTCGAGAAGAGCCACCCAGCCAACGGGCGAGGGCTTTTGTTTGCTGCCACCACCTCGCGCGAAAGTCATACAGCCGCTCAGTTGCTACAACTGCTCGAACGCGGTGGCGACCCTAGCCTTGCCCTTTCACACTTCGCCAAAGGTCTTTCGGCCGAAGCTGCCGCTGAACTCAAAAAACTGCTCGACTAAACTGACGCTCGTGTCTGACCTGCTCGTTGCGATTCCGCTATTGGTTGAGTGGGTTCTCGTAATCACGCTCGTCACGCCGCTCGCGCTGGCAAACAGAACCTTTATTTATTCGCATCCTCGGCTAGGGCTTTGCCTTTGGTTTGCGGCGTTCGGCTCAGCGGCTCTGGCGGTCTTCATCGCCCTTTCAGTCGCAATCTGGTCGGTGTTCGACACCTATGCGCGGTTGCGAACACTGGATGCTTCGAGCGACGTAGCGGCGAGCATCCTGGCGAGTTTTGCGCCTTGGTTGTTGCTGGCTTTCGGTGGAATCACTCTCGCACTCATTTCGCAGCGACTTGAGCCGTTTGCCAAGGCAGATGAAGCTGAGCAAGTTTCGTTCAACGGCGGTTCGCTTCTGCGCACATATCGCGGGGTGCAGGTGTATGTGGTCGAACTGCCGGTGGTGCTGGCGTTTTCGATAGGGCGAAGCGCTCGGGCGAGCAACGCAAAGATTGTTGTCACGCGCCAGACTCTTGAAACCCTGTCGGGTGGCGAACTCGAAAGCGTGCTCGACCACGAGTTTTATCACCTCAAGGCAAGGCACCAACTGGGTCAGGCATTGGTCAAGTTGCTATCGGCGCTGACCGCTCGACTGCTTACCACCCGATTGATGATGCGTGAAACCGACTTACTAACCGAACTTGCGGCCGATCAATTCGCCGCACGAAACTCGACCCCCACTACCGCGGCCGCCGCATTGCGAAGGCTAATCGGCCATCGCAACGATCGCGCTTCGACAGTTCGACTAGAGGCTCTAAAGACCAGCGTCGAGAACTAGTCGTGTTGTTCGAGGGGCTCGTTGCCGACATCCGTGCGATAAAAGTTCAGGTATGAACGGCTCGCGGTTGGGCCGCGCTGACCCTGGTAACGGGAGTTGTATTTCGCGCTGCCATAAGGGGTTTCGCTTGGGGAGCTCAGCTGGAAGAAGCAGAGTTGCCCAACCTTCATGCCCGGCCAAAGCTTGATCGGCAGGTTGCTCACGTTGGCGAGCTCGAGGGTGACGTGACCAGTGAAGCCTGGGTCGACGAATCCAGCGGTCGAGTGGGTCAGCAGGCCGAGACGGCCGAGCGAAGACTTGCCTTCGAGACGGGCTGCGATGTTGTCTGGCAGGGTCACGAACTCATAGGTGCTTCCGAGCACGAACTCACCCGGGTGAAGAATGAAAGCCTCATCGGCAGCCACTTCAACCAGACGAGTCAGGTCGCTCTGGTTTTCGGCTGGGTCGATGTAGGCGTATTTGTGGTTGTCGAAAAGTCTGAAGAAACGGTCGAGGCGCACATCGAAAGATGAAGGCTGGAGCAGCCCCATTTCTAGTGGTTCGAGGCCGATGCGGCCGGCTTCAATTTCTGCGCGGATATCGCGGTCTGACATAAGCATGCGTCTAGGTTACCGCTTAGATTTAGACCATGACCGCAGACACAACACTGAGCCGATTTCTCGAATACTCCGACCGGTTGGCCGCCAGCGCAGAGGCCGACCCAAACGTCATAGGGCTGATTTTTCTGGGCT
>JAHEAT010000046.1 GCA_024642605.1 Microbacteriaceae bacterium | reverse complement strand
CTGATTGTCACCGAACAGGGCATTCGCGAAGGCGTTCGCCAGTTCTTGCTGCCACTTTGGAACACCTACTACTTCTTCTCGCTCTACGCCAACGCTGCCAACTACGAGGCTACGGTTTCGTATGACAGCCAAGATGTGCTCGACCGCTACCTTTTGGCGAAGACTCGCGATCTGGTCAACGGCGTGGAGAACGACCTCAACCACTACGACTCCTACTCGGCGGCTGCGCGTCTTCGTGACTTCGCCGATGTACTAACCAACTGGTACGTGCGTCGCTCCCGCGATCGCTTCTGGGAGGGCGCTCCCGAGGCGTTCGACACGCTCTACACCGTGCTCGAAACCGTGTGCCGTGTTGCGGCGCCGCTGCTACCTATGGTTGCCGAAGAAATTTGGCGCGGACTAACTGCCGGTCGTTCTGTTCACTTGCAGGATTGGCCAGACGCCAACCTTCTGCCGGCAGCTGACGACCTCGTGCGCGCCATGGATCAGGTTCGTGAAGTTTCTTCGGTTGCGCAGAGCCTTCGCAAGGGCGCATTCCTTCGAGTTCGCCTTCCGCTTAACAAGCTAACCGTTGTCACGGTCGACGCCGAGAAGCTCGCACCGTTTGCAGATTTGATTGCCGATGAACTAAACGTCAAGTCGGTTTCGTTGGTTGAGCTTTCGCTCGACAGTGCAAGCGAGTTCGGCGTCATCAAGCGTCTCACCGTAAACGCACGTGCTGCAGGCCCTCGCCTTGGTAAAAACGTTCAGTTGGTAATCCAGGCGGCAAAAGCCGGCGACTGGTCTCAGTTAGATGGCAAGGTGATTGCCGGTGGAGTTGAACTGGTTGACGGAGAGTACGAACTTGACCTTGTTGCCGATCTAACCAGCACAGGTGACGAAGCTCCTACCGACCAGATCGGCATCCTTTCGGCCGGTGGGTTCATCATTCTCGACGGAAAGGTCACCCCAGAACTCGCCGCCGAGGGCTTGGCTCGCGACGTGATTCGACAGATTCAGCAGGCTCGCAAAGATGCCGGGCTCGACGTCAGCGACCGCATAAGGTTGAGCATCCGAGCGAATTCTGAAACCGCCTCGGCGGTGCGTGTTCACGCGGAACTAATTAAGAGTGAAACGCTTTCGCTCGAGCTCGACCTGGTTGAGGCAGACGTGGTTGCTGGGGTTCCTGTCGGAGACGACCAATCGGTAGAGATTTCGGTAGCAAAGCTTTGAGCGACGATTATCTGTGGGCCGCCAAGGCAAAATTTGTAGAAGATGAACTGATCAAGCGCATCCCAGAGCACAAGCTTCGCCCTCGACTAGAACCAACTCGCCGGGCGGTTGAACTGCTCGGAGACCCGCAAAGGTCTTATCGAGTTATTCATGTGACCGGCACCAACGGCAAGACGTCGACAACGCGTTTTATTGAGCGAATCCTTCGCGAGCACGGCCTTCGAACCGGCAGGTTCACTAGCCCTCATCTGGTTTCGCTCAACGAGCGCATGGCCATCGATGGCGAGCCGGTTTCAAACGAAGTGCTCTACGAGGTTTACAACGACATCACGCCGATTCTCGAAATGGTTGACGCAGAGCTCGAAGCAGCAGGCGACACCAAGTTGACATTCTTCGAAGCGCTGGCAGTGTTGGGTTTTGCTGTTTTCGCCGATGCTCCGGTTGATGTTCTGGTTCTCGAAGTAGGCATGGGCGGTGAGTGGGACTCCACAAATGTTGCCGATGGCGATGTGGCCGTGTTCACGCCCATCTCACTTGATCACACCGACCGACTTGGTAACACCGTCGAAGAGATCGCGCAGACTAAGTCGGGCATTATCAAGCCAGACGCTCTCGTGGTTACCAGCGGGCAAGATGTTGCAGTAATTAACGTGCTGGCCGCCAAAACCATCGACCAAGCGGCCGAAATGTCTGTTTTCGGCGACGACTTTCAAGTACTTTCGGCGAGCATCGATGGCTTCGGCCAACGCATCAGCGTAAAAGGCCTTGCCGGCAGCTACCGAGATTTGTATCTACCGCTATACGGCGCATATCAATCTGAAAACTTGGCTCTTGCTATCGCAGCGGTCGAGAGCTTCTTGGGTGGCGGCACCGTTCCCATCTCCGACGAGATTCTTAGAATCGCTGTTGCCGACGCAACTTCACCCGGTCGCCTCCAAGTGGTTTCGCGTGATCCACTCACCGTCATCGATGCGGCTCATAACCCTCACGGTGCCCAATCGCTAGCTAACGCTTTAAAAGACTTCTTTGCCGCACCTGCCACCATTGGCGTAGTTGGCGTTCTTGGCGACAAGGATGCCGCGGGGTTACTGTCGGCGCTCTCCGAAAGTTTCGACCACCTGATTGTCACCAAGTCGAGTTCACCGAGAGCGCTCGATGAAAACGATCTTGCCAACATCGCGCGAGAATTCTTTGATGCCGACGCCATCTCGATTTCGCCAAATCTGGGCGAAGCCTACGAATTGGCCAAAGACATGCTGCCTGAAGACGGAGCCATTGTCGTAACCGGCTCGGTCAGTATGGCTGGAGACTTACTCAAAATGTTTAGAGAGGATGAAGATCTTGAAGAACAGGTCGACTAAACGAACACTCGGTTCGATGGTTTTGGCGTTTCAGTCTTTTGTCGTGTTTTTTGCAACCCTTGTTGCGTTCGGACTCAAGATCGGTGATGCTCCTACAGTTTGGGCAGTCGGGCTGAGCCTCGCTGTTCTTTCGATAGTTCTACCCGGCATTCTTGGCCGCACAGGCGGTTACACAATCGCTTGGATTCTAGAATTCACGTTGCTGGCCCTGAGCATTTGGATCGCAACGCTCAATGCCGCGGGAATCTTCTACATCATCTTGTCGATCATCTTTTTGAGCATGTGGATTTGGGGGATGCTGGCTGGCAGCACTATTGATGCCGCGAGAATTGCTTGGGAAAAGACAAACGGCGTATTCGAAGGGCAGAATGGTTCTGGCCCTGAGATTTTCAAAATCGATCAAGACAACACAGAGGAAAATAAATGAGTGAACTACAGCAGACTTTGGTCTTGATTAAGCCGGATGCGGTAAAGCGCAACCTAATCGGTGAGGTAATTCGCCGCTGCGAAGCCAAAGGCTATGAAGTTGTCGAACTCAAGAAGCTGGCAGCATCGCGCGCACTGCTCGAAGAGCACTATGCAGAGCACCACGGCAAAGTGTTTTTTGAGCCGCTGGTGGAATTCATGCTCTCGGGCGATGTGGTCGCCATTCGCCTCGAAGGTCACGGCGTAATCGAGGGCTTCCGTTCGCTAGCCGGATCAACCAACCCAACCTCGGCAGCCCCAGGCACCATTCGTGGAGACCTTGGCCGTGAGTGGGGAACCAAAGTTGTGCAAAACCTGGTTCACGGCTCAGATTCTGCGGAGTCGTCAAGCCGCGAACTATCGCTCTGGTTCTAGCCTCGGGCATCTCAGGTGATTTTGTTCGCGGAGCTTGACTCCAAGAATCAAATAGAGCTACTCAGCGCTCATGCTTGGGCGGTGCTTGCGTCTTACGACATCGGCGGCATCGAATCGGTTGATTCGATTAACCACGAATTCAATTCGACTTTTGCGGTCGCGTGCGCCGATGGCGCGAAGTACGCCCTTCGAATCAACGTGAATTCCGATCGCAACAGGGCAAACGCCAACGCCGAAATCGAATTCATCAATCACCTGGCACTTGCCACCGATGTAAAGATTGCAGCCCCGATTGCAAATCGCGACGGCGGCTTTGTTTCTTGCGAAACATTTGAACCCTTGGGTCGTCCTGTTATCTCAGTATTGTTCAGTTGGCTCGAAGGGGAGGAGTTGGGCGATGACCCAACCCTGGATCAGCTCGCAAAGGTAGGCGAAGCCATGGCCAAAATGCACGAGGCATCGCTAGGGCTAGCTCTTTCTGCAATCGCCGAACTGCCGATGCTGAGAGACCTGTTGTGGCTCACCGACAACCTGCTCACGGGGCCGAATGCAAAACTCAGCGACTCTGAGCAGTCAGCCGTGGGTCTAGCTCTCGTGCAAATAGATCAAGCGGTTGCGTTACTTTACGAGCGCGACTCCATTAGACCGATTCATGCTGACATGCACGGTTGGAACCTGATGTGGCATAACGAATCGCTAAGCGTTTTTGATTTTGACGACAGCGGCCTCGGTTTGCCGATTCAAGACATCTTCACGGCAATCTACTACTTAGACACACCCGAGCAAGACGCGGCTCTGTTGGCGGGCTACGCGAGCGTTCGACCGGTGCCGCAACATTCTGAGTTTGATAGAGAGGCGCTTTTACTTCAGCGCAGATTGATTTTGCTGAACTACCTATTTTCGACCTCGACCGCCGAACACCGAGACATGTTGCCCAAGTACTTAGAAGAGTCCCTTAGACGAGTAGATAGGTTTCTTAGTCTTACGATCTGAGAACTATTTGAAAAGTATCGGCCATAGGGTCCAGAACGACAGGATGATGGTCAAGGCTGCAAGCACCTCGGTGACCAACGTGAAAACCCAAGCAGAGTCTGCCCAGCGCACAAAGAAACCAACGGTGCGAACCGGTACATCAAAAATACCCTCAGCGGCAGCCCAAAGAAAGACGCGCCAGAACAGCGGCACCATGGCAGCCCATGCCACCATGCAGTAAGGGCATAGAACGTGGATTACGAAAGTGCTCTGGGTGAATAGCCACACGACGAAAACAAAACCCATAGCCACACCAACGGCGAAGGTGCGCCAGAACCAGGCGGCAAAGCGTGCGCCGGCTAATACGGCGAAACCAACCAGAATCGGCGCAAAGAAAGCGGCAAGCCCAATAATCGGGTTCGGAAAACCGAATAGTTGCGACTGAGCCGTAAGCATTACCGACTTGCAAGAGATGAAGGGGTTTATGTCGCAAGAGAGAGTAGCGCCCGGATCGGCGGCCACGTGAATGCGTTCCAGCACCAGTGAGAACGAGGCAATCCAACCCAGGATGCCTGTCCATATCAGGGTAATCGCTACGCCACGACCCGGAGAGTCAACGGTTTCTATTTGCTTTAGATCGCTCACGCTTTTTAGTATGCCACGCGTTATAGGTGACTTTTGGGCTGGTCAGTGCCATACTTAGAGGAGTTGCTCCGCCACACCGGACGCGACGAGAGTTTTCGAGTGCTACGTGTAGGCATTGCCATAAGACCCATCGGGCAAGCATCCTAGTGAGAATCAGCAGCTCGATTTGAAGATTTGGTTGGGCACAAAAGTGTTCAACACTGAGATTTAGAGCCTTAGGGCTGTTGTGTGGCACAGCCAGAGGCGGCTTGGAGTGCACCAGAAATGGTGAATAAGAAACCTACCGAAGATTCGGTTACCGAAAATACCAAAGCAACTGCTAAACGCGGTCGTGCAAAGTCAAAGGCAAACGTAGAGGCTGCAGCGCCAGTCGATGCTGATTTGGCCAGCGTTGACGCTACCGAGACAAATGCCAAACCGGCCAAGTCTCGCGGTCGCGCGCGTGGCAAGGCCCCTGCCGATTCAACCCAAGCCGAGACCACCGTCAAGGTGGAAGCTCCAGTTGCTTTCTCGGCAACTTCGTTGCTCTTTCAGGCACCCGATCTGCCAACCCCGGTTATCGACCCGAAGCGTGGCAAGATCATCGACACCCCCGATGAGGGCGAAAGCCACCTGC
>JAHEAT010000078.1 GCA_024642605.1 Microbacteriaceae bacterium | reverse complement strand
ACCAGTCGCAGCGCCACGTTTCATTCCTAACTCAACACTTCCGCACTTAGCCTAGAGCACGCTCGCTGATAGGCTGAGGGTACCCTGGCCCCTATAGCTCAGGGGATAGAGCGTCGCTCTCCGGAGGCGAAAGCGCAGGTTCGAATCCTGCTAGGGGCGCATGTTCGGAATCTCTTGGCTAGACCCTCACACGCTCATCGCGACCTACTCAAACCTTGCGGTTTTCATCGCCTGCGCGATTGTGTTTATCGAAACCGGTTTACTGGCTGGGTTCTTTCTGCCGGGTGACTCGCTGCTATTCGTGATCGGTGTCTTCTTGGCATCGCCTCAGGCTCCGATGCCACTTTGGTTGGCCTGTGTTCTGATTGCCAGCTCGGCTTGGCTCGGTGATCAAACGGGTTACTGGATTGGTCGCCGACTGGGGCCGGCGGTATTCAACCGTCCCGATTCACGCTTCTTCTCTAAGAAGAATGTCGACGCCGCACACGGCTTCTTCGAGAAGTACGGCGTCAAGGCGGTAATCCTCGCGCATTTCGTACCGGTGATGCGCACTTTCATTCCGGTGGCTGCCGGCGTGGGTCAAATGGAGTACAAACGTTTTCTAAAGTTCAACGTAATTGGCGTAGTCGGCTGGGGTGCCGGCGTAACCCTACTGGGATACTTTCTAGGCGGTTTTGGCTTTGTCCAAGATCACGTGGAATGGGTAACCCTGGCGTTCATCGTGCTGTCGTTCATTCCGATTCTCACCGAAATCATCAAAGCGCGACGCGAAAAGCGCGACGAAAAATAACTCAGGCGTTGGCGTTTAGATACGCAATCAGCGTTGAAAGCGCAGCAGCACGATGGCTGAGCGCGTTCTTTATTTCAGGCTCAAGTTCGGCTGCCGTCTGCGTAAAACCTTCTGGAACAAAAATCGGATCGTAACCGTGGCCATTGGTTCCTCGTTCTTCTCGAGCGATGGCTCCGGGCCAATTGCCGGTAAAAGTAACTTCACCGCCTTGTGTGACCAGCGCAATGGTGCACACAAACGCTGCCGAGCGGTGAGCGTCTGGGATGTCAGCCAGTTGAGCTAACAGCAACCGACGGTTGGCTGAGTTGTCGCGGGTGCCCGACCAAATGGCGGTGAAAATGCCGGGCGAACCGCCCAGAATTTCTACCGCTACACCAGAGTCGTCGGCGATGCTCGGCAACCCCGTGTGCGCGAACGCCGCTCGAGCCTTAATCAGCGCGTTCTCGACGAAACTCGCGCCATCTTCAACCGGCTCCGGGCCATCGTAAGAAACTAGTTCGAGGCCAGCTACTGCAGGTTGCAAGATAGCTCTCAACTCGGCGAGTTTTCCTTGGTTGTGGCTGGCTAGAACGACCTTCATGACTACTCGCCGAGGGCTTGGGTTTGCAATCTGGTTAGGTCACCGGTGCCCTTGAGTGCGAGATCGAGAAGCGCGTTCAGCTCGTCTCGGTCGAAAGCTTCACCCTCGGCGGTGCCCTGAACCTCAACAAACTTTCCCTTGCCGGTGACTACAACGTTCATGTCGGTTTCGGCGCGAACATCCTCGGTGTAAGCCAGGTCGAGCATCGGTTCGCCATCGATGATGCCCACCGAAATGGCGGCCACCGAGTCTTTCAAAACCTGCGCTGTTGCAGCAACGTGCTTTTTCGACTTCGCCCAGGCAATAGCGTCGGCTAGTGCAACATAGGCTCCCGTGATCGCGGCGGTGCGGGTTCCGCCATCGGCCTGAAGAACGTCACAGTCGATAACGATGGTGTTTTCACCGAGAGCCTTTACATCAACAATCGCGCGCAAGCTGCGGCCGATTAATCGTGAAATCTCGTGAGTGCGGCCGCCCACCTTGCCTTTAATCGACTCGCGGTCGCTGCGGTCGTGAGTGGCACGGGGAAGCATCGCGTACTCGGCCGTAACCCAGCCTTCACCCTTGCCAACTTTCCAGCGAGGAACACCCGGAGTGAATGACGCCGTGCACAAAACGCGTGTGCGGCCAAAGTGCACCAAAACCGAGCCTTCGGGGTGTTCGCTCCAGTTGCGCTCGATACGAACCTCGCGAAGGTCGTCGTTTGCTCGACCGTCAATGCGTGCCATGTTTGCCTTTCTAAGCAAGTTTTTCTACGGTGCCCACCTCGGGGCCAAGAAATCTGCGTGCCATCTTTTCAAAGGCAGCGGCGTCGCCGGTGGCGCGGAATCGGTAAACCGGGGCGCTGTTCGGGCTGTGCTCGAGGTTGTGGGCAACCAGCGTTCGGTAAACGTCTTTGGCGGTTTCTTCGGCAGAAGAAACAAGGGTGACAGAGTCTCCCATGACGTACGAGATTACGCCGGTGAGTAACGGATAGTGCGTGCATCCGAGCACCAGAGTGTCGACACCAGCGCTCTTCAAGGGTTCGAGATATTCCTCGGCCGCAGCCATGATGGCTGGTCCGGAAGTAACACCCCGTTCTACGAATTCAACAAATTTAGGGCAGGGCTGGCTCACGATTTCGAGGTTCACAGCAGCAGCGAACGCATCGTCGTAGGCGCGCGAGGTGACTGTGGCGTTGGTACCGATAACACCGATCTTGTGATTGCGGGTTGAGGCCACGGCGCGTCGCACCGCCGGTTGAATCACTTCGACCACAGGGATGCCTCGACCAACGGTGTATCGTTCGCGAGCGTCGCGCAGCACGGCTGCCGATGCCGAGTTGCAGGCAATAACTAGAAGCTTCACGCCTTCGTCAACGAGTTTGTCCATGACCGCTAGCGCGAGTTCTCGAACCTCGGGAATGCTCTTGGGACCGTAAGGTGAGTTGGCGGTATCTCCCACGTAGGTGATGCTTTCGCCAGGCAACTGATCGATGATGGCTCGGGCTACGGTAAGGCCACCCACTCCCGAGTCGAAGATTCCAATTGGCGCGTCATTCACGGGCTCAAGTCTATTCGCCGTGGTCTGCGGGTTGGCTTATCAGTAGGCTTGAGAGCGTGTTGACCTCATCTGCGTTGCTTACCGATCGGTACGAACTCACTATGCTCCAGGCTGCGCGACACTCGGGTAAAGCCGATCGCCAGGCCGTGTTTGAGGTCTTCTGTCGCTCTCTCCCTGGCGGCCGCAGGTACGGAGTAGTTGCCGGCACCGGCAGACTTCTGGAGCGCATCCGTGATTTTAGATTCGACGACGCCGAACTTGAGTTTTTGCGAACGAACAGCATTCTCGACTCGGCCACCATCGAATGGCTGGCGAACTACAAATTCGAAGGCAACATTTGGGGCTACCAAGAGGGTGAGCTTTTCTTTGCATATTCCCCCGTGCTCACGGTTGAGGCAACCTTCGAGCAAGCGGTAGTTCTAGAGACCATTATTCTGAGCGTGCTCAACTTCGACTCGGCGGTTGCTTCGGCGGCTTCGAGAATGGTTGGCGTTGCCGGTGGCCGTTTTCTGGCCGAAATGGGTGGCCGTCGCACCAACGAGATTGCGGCGGTTGCTGCCGCTCGAGCTGCCTACATTGCAGGCTTCGACGCAACCTCAAACCTAGAAGCCGGTCGCTCGTGGGGAATTCCAACCATGGGAACCGCGGCACACGCATTTACCCTGTTGCACGACTCTGAAGCCGAGGCCTTCAAGGCTCAGGTTGAAACCTTTGGCCCTGGCACAACCCTTTTGGTTGATACCTACGACACCGATCGCGCCGTGCGCCTCGCGGTTGAGATTGCCGGCCCCGAACTCGGTGCCGTGCGAATCGACTCTGGCGACTTAGGCGTTGAGGTAACCCGCGTGCGCGCACTGCTCGATTCACTTGGAGCCCCGAACACCAAGATCACCGTCACCAACGACCTAAATGAGTTCTCGATTGCGGCGCTGGCCGCAGCGCCGGTAGACAACTACGGCGTGGGAACCTCGGTGGTCACAGGTTCTGGCGTGCCAACCGCTGGGTTTGTTTACAAGATGGTGGCCTTCGAAGACGAAGGCGGTGAATGGGTTAGCGTGGCAAAGCGTTCGGTTCATAAAACTAATGTTGGCGGTCGCAAGTTTGCGCTTCGCCGTCACGATGCCAAGGGCTTTGCAAGTACCGAAGTTTTGGCAACCAAGGGGCACCCAGATTTACTCGCCACCGACCGTGAACTTTTGGTGCCACTGATTATCAACGGCGAGATGCAGTTCGAGCACACCGGGGCCGCCGGCACCGCGCGTGCCAGAGAGCATCACCGCGATGTTATGCAGACCCTTCCGCTAAACGGACGTCGTCTCATGCGTGGCGAAGCGGCTATCGCCACCGAGTTCATTTAGGCGTCGAAGTAAGGTTTTCGGCGTCTGGCCCAGCTGTTTAGGCGTCGCCGCCGGTACCCGAACCTCCGCCGTTGCCAGCACCGCCGTCACCCTTAGAGTTTGGGTCTTCGGGGCGTAAGCCCTCGTAAATGTCTTTGCAGGTTGGGCAAACCGGAAACTTCTGCGGGTCGCGCCCAGGCACCCACACCTTGCCGCAGAGAGCAATTACGGGCGTACCCATCACTGCAGATTCAACAATCTTCTCTTTGCGAACGTAGTGTGAATAGCGCTCGTGATCGCCAGGCTCGAGCGACTGCGACTGCTCCTCGAGCAGGGTATCGCCCGACGACTGACCGCCAATGGTTTCGCTTCCTAGTGAACTCATTACTTCTTTGCTGCCTTTCGAACTGCGTCAGCTACGCGCTGAGAAACGTCTGGATGAAACACACTGGGGACTATATATGAGGCATTCAACTCTGAGCCGTCTACACAGGTGGCAAGTGCGTTGGCCGCTGCCAACAGCATCTTTTCGGTGATCTTATGCGCACCGGCATCCAAGAGCCCTCTGAAGAAACCTGGAAACGCCAACACGTTGTTGATCTGGTTTGGAAAGTCGCTTCGACCGGTTGCCACCACGGCGGCGTGCTTGGCTGCCTCAGATGGTTCGATTTCTGGGTTGGGGTTAGCCAATGCAAAAACGATGCTGTCTTTGGCCATCGAGGCAACGTCGGCTGCGTCGATGATGTTGCCAGCCGAAACCCCGATAAAAACATCGGCACCTCGCATGGCCGACTTGAGGGTTCCGGTGAGTGCCCTGTCATTGGTGTGCATGGCGATCCACTCGAGCGATGTCTCCGGTTGAATGTCTTCGCGCCCGGCATAGATCACCCCGCGCTGATCGGCAACGATGGCGTGCCTAAGGCCTGCAGCCATCAGTAGCTTGAGAACAGCGGTTCCGGCCGCGCCGGCTCCAGACATCACCAGTTGAACATCTTCGATGTTCTTGCCAACCACTTTGAGCGCGTTGCGAAGGGCCGCCACGCAAACAATTGCTGTGCCGTGCTGGTCATCGTGAAACACCGGGATATCTAGCTCGGCCCGCAGACGTTCTTCGATTTCGAAGCAGCGCGGTGCAGAGATGTCTTCGAGGTTGATTCCGGCGAATCCTGGCGAAATGGCTTTGACAGTTCTAACGATTTCATCGACATCTTGGGTGTCTAGGCAGATCGGAAAAGCATCGATGTCGGCAAACCGCTTGAACAGTGCCGCCTTGCCTTCCATTACCGGCATGGCAGCGAGTGGGCCAATGTTGCCGAGGCCGAGAACTGCAGAGCCATCGGTAACTACGGCTATCGTGTTGCGCTTGATGGTCAGGCGGCGGGCATCGCTCGGGTCTTTGACAATGGCTTCACAAATGCGGGCTACGCCAGGTGTGTAAATGAGAGAGAGGTCGTCGCGGTTGCGAATTGGAAGCTTCGATTCGATGGTGAGCTTGCCACCGAGGTGTGCCAAGAAGGTGCGGTCTGAAACCTTGCCCACGGTAACGCCTTCGATTTGCTGCAGGTTTTCTACGATCTCTTCGGCATGTTCGCTGTTGCGAGTTGCGCAGGTGAGGTCTACTCGAACGCGTTCGGCATCGGAGTGATTGACGTCGAGTGCGGTTACCGAGCCGCCGAGGGCCTCGATTGCCCCGGTGAGTTCTGAAACCGTCGTGGTCTTGGCTGGTGCCTCAAGACGAATCGTTATGGAGTACTGAACTGACGGCGCCGTTGACATGTTTTCAGTCTGCCACGATGTTGCTGCTACTGCGAGTTTGCTAGATCGCCGAGTGTGACCTGAAAAGTAACTTCTTTGCCATCACGCACAATAACTAGGTCGACCTTAGCTCCGGCTTTTTCAAATCTCACTGCCGCGGTTAGCTCACCGCTAGATGCGATTGCCTCGCCGTTGAATCGAACCACGACGTCGCCCACCTTGAGGCCCGCCTTCTCGGCGGCTCCACCGGCGGTTAACTTCTCAACTTTTGCGCCGGTTGAAAAGCCAGCGGTGGCATTCTTGCTTGCCGAGTAGTCGCTCACCAGCGCGCCGAGAAGCGCGTGGCTAGCCTTTCCAGATTTCATGATCTCTTCACCGATGCGCTTGGCGACGTTCGAAGGAATCGCAAAACCTACTCCGATGCTTCCCGATTGTGAACCCGATGACGATGAGCTCGCGGTAGCAATGGCAACGTTGATGCCGATGAGCTGACCTTTGTCGTTAACCAGGGCGCCACCCGAGTTGCCAGGGTTAATGGCGGCATCAGTTTGAATCACGCGAAGGTTTACCGGTGCTGCTCCGGTGCCGTTCCACCACTGCAGGCTCGAGCTGTCGCCGCCCGGGGTCGAATCGGCAACTTGGATGGTGCGATCTAGAGCAGAGACGACACCTGAGGTAACGCTCGATGGCAGCCCGAGTGGAGCGCCGATGGCCACCACCGGGTCGCCAACGTTTAGCGCTGAAGAGTCGGCCCAATCGATCGGGGTGAACTCCGAAGGCGACGAGATCTTGATAACGGCTAGGTCGTTAGTTGGGTCGGTACCAACCAGGGTGGCGTCGAAGATTCGGCCGTCGGTGGTGCGCACCTGGATGGTGGCGGTGCTGGTGGCACCCTCGAGGGTTACCACGTGAGTGTTGGTGAGAATGTAGCCAGTCTTGGTTAGAAAGACGCCCGAGCCACTACCGCCTGCGGTTTTGGAATCAACAGAAATGGTTACCACCGAAGGCAACGACTTGGCTGCAACGCCGGTAACCCAGGTGACCGAATCGGTGTTGTTGACTACCACTGGTGCTGGGTGAGTTGCCACCAAGAAACCGGCGACGCCGGCGCTGCCACCGAAGAGCCCACCGACGATTGCGCCAATTACCAAGGCCGAACTCGCGGTGAGCGGTTTGCGCTCGCGCTTCTTCGCGGGCGCCGGTGCTGGTGTACCAGAAGATTCAGATTGAAAAAAGAATTGACGATTCACGTCGGGGGCGTTTGTGTTTGAAACGATTGGGTCAGTCAACTCTGGTGCCTTTCGAGATAGCTATGTGATTCAGACAATCACACGGCAACCTGAATAGTTTATGAAAGCAACCTGAGAGAATCGTAGGTTAGCAACCGATAGCGCTGGGCATCTGCCTGCAGTCGTGAATGACAAAAACTGGAATGCCTTGAATGCGCTGGTTTTCCCCTACTCTCAACTGCAGTGGATCGGCTACTTTCTTGATGGTTAGCGGGGTCGAAATCCATTTGCCGGAAGGTAACACCTTGAGGTCGATTGAATAGGTGACGCTGAGTCTCACGAAGTAGAGGCCGGTGGCTTTGAATTGGTGCCGCACTCGAGATCGGGTAGACGTCGCCGAGTCTCCGAGGGTCCAGCGGTATGCGGTTGGCGTGAATCGAATGAGTGTGTTGTAGCCGAGCAGTTGGCGAACCTTTGAGTGTCGTGTGGCATCGGACATAAGTAGAACCGAGGTTTTAGGAGACACTTGCGCGTTCGGCAAAGAGATTATGGTTGGTCTGTTTGCCGTTGCCACCACGCTGCGATTCAGCGGTGTGTAGGCGATGTGACCGCTGGTAGAAGAAGAGTTTAAAACCGTGGTTGGTTTAACGGTGGGTTTTGCGGTCGGCTTGGAAGCAACTGTGCTTGTGCCAATTGAGGTCTTGATCCAGTCGGCGCAGACCCTCACTCGGTCGCCAGTGACCTTAGACGAAATCGACACCGACCTGACCGTGCCGTTACTCGAGCCGCATGCGACACCAAAGGGTCTTGCCTCTGCCAATGATGGCGCCATCGATAGCGATAGGACCGCAAACAGCAACAGCGCAACTAAACGTGATGAAGGCTTGGGTTTATGTTGCATCGCCGAAGCCTACGTGCGAACCGCGATTGGCGTCGGGTTTTCTCCACATCCCAGCGACCGAGCCAACCGAGGTGGCAAGACCTCTCAGACGCGAAAAAACCCAGTCGGATGACTGGGTTTTTCTTTGGTTGCGGGGGCAGGATTTGAACCTACGACCTCCGGGTTATGAGCCCGGCGAGCTACCGAACTGCTCCACCCCGCGGCGAACCTCAACTCTAACACGAAAAAGCGGTTGAGCCCAACCGCTTTTTCGCATCTGGAGGCTTACTTGTTAGCGGCGATGGCGGCGTCTAGCGCTGCCTTCAGTGCGGCGTCAGCCTCACCGTAGGCGGTCCAGTCGCCGGCCTTCATGGCTGCAATCTTGTCTGCGAATGCCTGCTTGGCAGCCTTCAAAGCCTTGGCCACCGCTGGGTTTGCGGCCCCAGGATCGGTTGTGCCGGGGTCGGTGCCTGGGTCTGGGGTTACGGCACCCGAATCGCCGCCGAAGAGCACGTTGAGTGCTCCATCCAAGGTGTCTTCAAAAGCGATCTGATCGCCGAAGGCCACCAGAATCTTCTTCAAAAGTGGAAACGAAGTTTCGCCGGTTGACTGAATGTAGACGGGTTGAACGTATAGCAAACCGCCCCCAACGGGCAAGGTGAGCAAGTTGCCGTTGAGCACCTTGGTAGAACCCTGGCGTAGGAGGTTGAGCAAACGAGAAACGTCAGGGTCAACCGAGAAGCTGTTTTGCACCTGACCCGGGCCCGGAACAATGGTGGTTCTCGGTAGCGTTAGCAACTTGAACTTTCCATAGCTCGACGAAACCTTGCCCGCTTGTGCGCCGGCATCAGAGTTAACCACCAAATAACCAGTCAGCACGTTACGCGTTGACTCACCCGTGGAACGCGGAATGAAGGTCGAGTAAAGCGAGTAGGCGGGGTTGGTGGTGCCCGGAGCTTTCATGGTGAGGTAGTAAGGAGGTTGCTGCAAACCGGTGTCGCTGACCGGGTCGTTTGGAGTCATCCAAGCGTCTTGCTGCGAGTAAAAGGCTCCCGCTTCCTTCACGTGATACTGGCCCAGAATCGAGCGCTGCACCTTGAAGAGGTCGGCCGGGTAGCGAACCTGGCTCATGAGCGCACCAGACATCTCTGAGATCGGTCGCAAAGTGTTGGGGAAAATCTTTTGCCAAACCTTCAAGATTGGGTCTGCCTCATCCCAGGCGTAAAGCTTGACGCTGCCGTCGTAAGCATCGACAGTGGCTTTCACCGAGTTGCGAATGTAGTTGATGTCGGGGTTTCCCGATGTGCTTTCGCCAGATGAATCAAGGATGCTCTGGTCAAACGACTCGGCGCGTGAATACGGGTACTGGTTAGAGGTGGTGTAGCCATCGACCACCCAAACAACCTTGCCGTCGACTACAGCTGGGTAGGTGTCAGAATCGGTGGTTAGGTATGGCGCTACCGCCTTGACACGCTGGATCGGGTTGCGATCGTAGAGAATCTGCGACGAGTTGCTGATGGCATCGGAAAGCAAGATTTGTTCGCTCTGGAACTTCAGCGCATAAGAGAGACGCTTAAAGATGTTGTCGAGCTTCGGGCCACCATCGCCCTTGAAGGTTGTGTAGGTCTGGTCGACACCCTTGGCTCCGCCCGGATAATCGAGCTCGCGCGCAGTGTCACCGGCCTGAGCGCCAACGATTGAGTAACCAGGTGACTGCTCACCGAAGTAGATGCGCGGCTCAAACTCGCCAAGCGAACCCTTTGAAGGAATGCTCGACTGCAAGAAGACCGGCTGACCGTCGGCCGCGCCCTGGTTTCCGTAGGCAGCTACCAGACCGTATCCGTGGGTGTAAACGATGACGTTGTTGTACCAAGATTGCGAATCTCCAAGACCGCCTTGGTTTAGCTCACGAACAGCGAGCACGGTGTCTTGCACCTTGCCGTTGATTGTGTAGCGGCTCACATCGAGGTGGTTTGAGAATCCGTAGTACTGCTTGATCTGCTCAAGTTGTCTAAACGAAGGCGACACCAGGTAAGGGTCGATGATTCGAATGTTGGCGGTGGTGTCGGCATCTTTGCGCAGGGCACCGGCACTGGCTGTGGTCTTGGCGTCGTATTGGATGGTCTCGATGTTGTCGAGGCCGTAGGCCAGAGTGGTGGCTTCGATATTGCGCTGAATAAACGGAGCTTCAAGCGTGCGCTCGTTTGGACCCACCTGGAAGTTTTGTATCGCCCACGGATACAGCGATCCGAGCACTAGCGAAGAAACCAGCATCAAGCCGGTTCCGAGAACTGGCAGACGCCAGCGCCCGATGAACGCCGAGATTACAAACAGAATGGCAACCAGAATGGCGATTCCGGCCATGATCTGCAAACCAGGGATGCTCGCGTTGACGTCGGCAAAAGTAGCTCCGGTGTACAGGCCCGATGGGCTGGTGAGCGTTGCGTACTGGTCGAGCCATAGGCTCGCGCCCTGAGCCAGCATGAATAGCGCAGCGGTGATACCCACCTGAACGCTGGCACCCTTGGTTAGCGATACGCCTCGACCGTTGAACTTGATGGCACCGGTAAACAGATGAACCACGGCTGCCGAGAGGGCCGCTAGAAAGAGCACGGTCGAGAGAAAAGCTGTGGCCGTGCTTAGAAACGGGAGCTTGAATAGGTAGAACGAAACATCCAGGTTGAACTGAGCATCGTGCGTAGGAGTTGGTACGGCGTTGAGAAACATCAGCGCTTCATCCCACTTGGTGGTTGCCGCGACGCCGGCGAAGATGCCGAGCAGAAGTGGCACACCGATGATGACGCCGAGACGAAGTTGGTTGATGGTGTCTCTAAATGGCGCGAAGACATCGCGGGTGGTTGCCGACCTCGCGTAGATTGGGCGGCTTCTAAATGCCAACCACATCGATACACCAACCAGAAGAGCCATTACCGCCGCGGTTACGGCAAAGATTGCAACCTTGGCCCAGATCTCGGTGAAGAAAACACTCGAGTAACCGAGCTGGTCGTACCAAAGAACATCGGTGTAGAAACCGGCACTCGAAACCAGCACAAAACCGATTGCGATGACGATGAAAACGGCGATTCTCGCAGGCGAAAACGCTTTGCCTGGCTTCTTGACCGGTTGCTGAGACATTGAACTCCTTGACTTAGTTACCTGCTGACTATTCAACCCGTTTTTGAGCAGAATGCTAGCAAGTTACCTATTTGGTAGGGCAGTTGAGTATGGGGCTGACTGGTATGGATTGCTCTAGATCGGAAAGAACATTAAGGGCGTCTTCGTAGGTGTCTACCGCTCTCACGGTGAGACCCTTCGGAATGTGACCGATGATTTCGCTACAGTTCGATTTTGGGGCTAAAAAGTAGTCGGCTCCGGCATGTCTGGCCGCAATCATTTTCAAACGGATGCCGCCAATGGCTCCAACCTGGCCGTCGGGTGAGATGGTGCCGGTGCCAGCCACGTGGTGCCCGCCCGACAGGTCGCCGGGAGTCATGATGTCGAGCAAGCTGAGCGAGAAAATAAGTCCGGCCGATGGACCGGTGACATTGCCCAGGTAGATTTTGACATCAACCGGAAAGTCGTATCGATAGCCCACAAAGATGCCCACACGATAAACACCATCGGCGTCTTTCACCGGCTTTACGGTTACCGTTTTGGCCTTGCCGGCTCGGTCGACCACGAAAGAAACCGACTTTCCTTCAGATGCGGTTACCTGAGAGGTGATGTCGGCATAAACCTTCGTCGACTTTCCATTTACCGACAGAACACGGTCATCGACCTTGAAAACACCTTCGGCTGGGCTGGCTTTTCGAATCGAGTCAACCGCCAGGAAGGTGGGGAATTTGTAGCCCTGCTGCTTGAGCGCAACTGCAATCGCATCGCGTTGCGAGTCGAGCATCATTTGAGTGGTGACTTGCTCTTCGTCTTTTTGAGTCACACCCGATGGGTAAACGCTCTCCATTGGTACGACAACTTTTTCGTTGTCGAGCATCGCCAGAAAGACCTCGATCCAGGTTGGCGGAAGCTCGGGGCCTCCCCTGGTTTGAACGGTCAAGACGTCGAAGCGGTCTTTGCTCTGATATGTGTCAGCGCCAGAAACGGTGATGATCTTGTGCCCGTCGAGGCTCGACATGGCATTGAAAACGGGGCCTGGCATTTCAATCACGTAAGGGGCTGGGGCTGCCATCGCGGCAACGATTCCAACCATGCCGAGAACCAAAAACACACGCCCGATTAGGCGTCGTCTGCGGCTTGGCTCAAACATGAAGTCTCTCTTAGGTTCTGACTTCCAGCCTACGCTTGCGGGCGAGGTAGGCGTTGGCGTGAGCGCCTTTGGCCATGACGCTTAGGGCGAACATTGCTGCAAGAACGCTGGGTTTGAAGCGAATCTTGAGTGAGCAACCTTTACCCTGATTGCAGGAGCAAGATTGAACGACTTTGACAACGAGACACCCGCGGGAGATGGCGAACTGCCAACCCCAGAGCAGTTTGCGCAATTCATGCGCGAGTTCTTATCGAATCAAGCCGGCATCGACCCCGAGCAACTGGCGAAAGCAGCCGGAATTCCAAACACCCCAGAAGCCATCGAAGCGCTGAAGCGTCAGATTGAGGCGGCACTTTCGGCGAGCCAGCAACAAACCACGGGCGGCGTCAACTGGAAAGTTGCCGCCGAACAGGCCCGCGAGATTGCCAAGGCCAAAAGTCGCCCCATTTTAGAAAAAACGCGTTCACAAATTTCAGAAGCCGAGGCTCTAGCCGCGCTTTGGCTAGACAGTGCAACGGGTATCCCTGCTGTGATTAGCGAGCCGAAACTGCTAACCCGCGAGCTTTGGGTGGCCGACGCGCTCGGGCTCTTTCAAGAACTTTCACAGCCGGTTGCCGAACGCATGGCGAACGCTCTCACCGAGGTAATGCAACAAAACCTGCCCGAAGAACTAGGCGGGGCGTCAGGCGGAGCATCACAGTTTATGAAGGCCGCCGGCGGGGCGCTGTTTGCCATGCAACTTGGGCAGGCAATCGGCAAGCTCTCCCTCACCGTGATTAGCGGAGGCGATGTTGGCCTGCCGATCTTCGTCGACCGAGCCGCACTGGTGCCGCAAAATTTGAGCGAATTCGTAGACGGGCTCGAACTCGAGGCCGACCAGGCTTACATTTACCTGGTCACACGCGAACTCGCCTTTGCGCGACTGTTCAAACACAGCAAGTGGCTGCGCGACTCGGTGGTTGGTCAGGTTAGCGCATACGCGTCTGAAATCTCGATCGACAGCGAATCGCTTCGCGAACTAGCCGAAGGTTCAGATCTCAATAATCCAGAAGACCTGCGCCGCGTGTTGGAGTCGGGCGCCCTCATTGCCGCACGCACCGAAGAACAAGAGCGTGCCCTCGCTTCTATCGAAACTTTGCTAGCGCTCATCGAGGGCTGGGTTGAGGTTGTTACCGAAGAAGCCACAAAAATGCTGCCTAAGGCATCGGCAATCGGCGAAGCAGTTAGACGACGCCGAGCCACCGGTGGCCCTGCCGAGCTCACCTTTGGCACCCTTGTTGGTCTCGAACTTCGACCTCGACGCCAGCGCGAGGCAACCGCGATGTGGCGCGCACTTACCGAAGCCGTTGGCCCGGCAAAACGAGATGCGCTGTGGTCGCACCCAGACCTGCTGCCAAGCAGCGAAGACATCGATGCCCCGGCAAGGTTGATTGGCCGAGTCAGAAGTTCCGATGGCTCTGACGCCATCGACCAGGCCCTGCGCGAACTCTTAGGCGAATAGAAACCACACCTGTGGATTACTCGGCGGTACCCGCGCTATCGGGAGCGAGAATCGCTGCATGGTTATCAAAATCAACCCGGCAAGACTGGCGCTTTGGCGCGACACCAAAACACTTCAACTTGGGCTCGGTCGCGAAGCCGTAACCATCAAAAACGTTGGTGATGCCGAAGAACGACTAATCAACTTGCTCTTTCGCGGTATTGCCACAGATGCGTTACCTAACCTCGGCTCTAGCCTCGGCATGGGCAATCAAGCTGCCAGCGACCTCGTTCAGCGCCTACGACCAGCTTTGCTAGACGAAACGCCGGTGTCGAAAACCGAACACCCAGATTCTCTTCACGAAGAGTTTGTGCGCCAGGCGTTTGCCGAAATTATCCGAGCTAGCTTTGAAACCAACATCGACGGGCGAAAAATTCTGGCCTCTCGGGCGACGCACTCGGTGTGCATTTTGCGCCTCAACAAGACTTCGCTAATTCTGTCGCTTGCTTTGGCTGCTGCCGGAATCGGCAATATCGTCTGCGACGACGACTCGCCCATCGAGGTTGCCGACACCGGCACAATCGGGTTCGACCGCAGCCAGATTGGAAAACCAAAACGCCTCGCACTCGCCGAACTGCTCAACCAGTCAAGCACGCCATGCCGATTGATTGGGGCAGCCGATGCCGAACGGTCAGCGACAGCCACCGCCCTAAACATCATGGTCGCGTCTCATCCGCTTTCGATGGGCGACTTTGAGCTCTCGGCGCAGCGCTCGACATCTCGAAGCCCTGGTCTTCTAGCAATCGAACTCGGTGTGGAGGTGAGTCGAGTTTCACCGGTGATTGTCGCTGGCACGACTGCCTGCCTCGATTGCCGAAACCTGGCCGAGGCGAATCGTGATGAAGCTTGGGCGGCCCTAGCCAGCCAGTTGCGCTTTAGGAAGGAGCGGCTCGATGACGCTCAAACATCGCTGCTCTGCGCCGGATTCGCACTCGAAAAGGCCATCAGGTACCTCGATGCATTGCAACCAGCGACTTTCGAATCCACGACAGTCGATCACCGAACAGGCTTGGTGCAGCTGCAAACATGGCAAAGGCAACCGGAGTGTGGTTGCTAGTTTTTCGTGGCCCACGAACTCAAGAATCGCGATGGTTCGCGATTGCGCCCGCCAGCAACATCGGTTTTTGGCCACGAAATGGTGAGCTCTTTTTTGGCGCGAGTTACACCCACATAAAGTAGGCGACGTTCTTCGGCGATGTCGGCCGGAGTTTTCGCATAAGCAATCGGCAGATAACCCTCGGATGCACCGACCAGGAACACAACTTCCCATTCCAAGCCTTTCGCCGCATGGATGGTGGCCAAGGTGATACTCGGCTTGAGAGGTTCGTGTTGCGAACGCTGGCGCTCGTCGAGCTCTTTAGCGAAGTTCTCCAGGCTAGATTCTTCTGGCATTTCATCGACAATCTGAACCAATGAGTTCAGTGCTTCCCAGCGGTCATAAGCAGCGCCCTTTACCTGAGGCGCTTGCGACTGCCATCCCAGTGAACGCATGATGTCGGTGACTGCGTGGTAGAGCGCTTTGTCGGTTGAACCGAGCGCTTCGACGCGAATGGCCTGCATGGCCTGCTGCACTTCGGTGCGGCCAAAGAACCGCTCGCCACCGCGAACCTGATAGTTGATTCCGAGATGGGTCAGCGCATTCTCAATCGGCTCAGACTGCCCATTCACTCGGTAGAGAACGGCTATTTCGCTAGGCGCTGTTCCCTGGTCGAGTTTGTCGCTGATGGCTTGAGCAACATGTGCCGCCTCTTCGGCGATGGTTGCGCTGGGCCTGATGAGCGGAGCAACGCCGAGAGCTCCCTCAGACTGAAGCGGCTCGAGGTTTGAGACATCGGAGGTGAGCCGGTTGGCAAACGCAACGATTTCTTTGGTTGAACGATAGTTGCGGGTTAGCTGCACGACCTTGGCGTCGGCGTAACGTTCGGCGAAGTTGCTCAAGAACTCGCTGCTTGCACCGGTGAAGCTGTAGATGGTTTGGTTTGGGTCGCCAACCACGCAGAGGTCGCCATAATCACCGAGCCACTCATCTAGCAGCGCATGCTGTAGCGGAGAAATATCTTGGTACTCGTCGACGGTGAAAAAACGGTACTGCTGGCGAACGTGAGTGATTGCTCGAGGTTCGGCGCGCAACATTCCCAAGGTGAGAATCAGCACGTCTTCCCAATCGAGTTTGTTGGCCGCAGCTTTGGCTACCTCGTAGGCACCCTGCAACTGAAGGTTGCGTTCGGCACTCAAGCCGGCAACCTTGGGGCGAGTTTCAACAATCGCAGCGTAATCGTCGAGCGAGAGCATCGAATACTTGCGCCATTCGATTTCGGCGGCGATGTCTCGAATCGCGGCAGGATCGAACGATAGTTTGAGTCCTTCGGCAGCTTTGGCGATGCTTCTGGCCTTCGACTCGATCACGGTTGGTGCCGGGATGCCGGCGAACTGAGGCCAGAAAAACTGGAGTTGCGCCAACGCGGCGGCGTGAAAAGTTTTTACCGAGACGCCTGGTATGCCAATGTTTCGAAGCCGAATTCGCAGCTCTCCCGCGGCGCGATTTGTATAGGTGAGTGCGAGAACTCGATTAGCCGAGTAGTAACCCTTGGCGATTCCGTAGGCGATTCGGTGCGTTATGGTTCTGGTTTTACCTGTGCCTGCGCCGGCCAGAATGCAAACGGGGCCAACCAAAGACTCGGCTGCCTGCTGCTGCTCTGGGTCGAGCGCTTCGAGAATCTGATCTGGGGTCATCGCTATTGACCCGCTGCCAGCTCGGTGCCGGTTTCGAGTTGGCCGCCGTACCAACGCTCAATGATTGCGCGTGCAATCGAGATTCTCGCTGGCAGTTTCAACTCAGCCGCCTCGGCCGCAATCTCTTCGCGGCTAAACCAACGCAGCTTTTCAATCTCGATGCCATCGGCGATGTGCGCGGGCGAATTCGCGCTCAATTTTGCCGTAAAGCCGAGCATCAGCGAATAAGGAAAAGGCCAAGCCTGGCTGCCTAGATATTGCGGGTGCTCGACAACTACGCCGGCTTCTTCAAACATTTCACGGATAACCGCTGCGTTTAGTGACTCCCCCGGCTCAACAAAGCCGGCCAGTATCGACCAACGGTTGTGCTCCCAAACGCCCTGCGATCCAAGCAGAATGCGATCTTGGTCGTCGGTGACTGCGACGATGATGGCGGGATCTGTGCGTGGGTAAAGTTCGGTGTCGTCAGAGAAACAGCGTCGCACCCAACCGGCCTGCTCAACCACGGTAGGCATTCCGCATCGAGGGCAGTGCACGTGAGTTTGGTGCCAGTTGGCTATTGCGAGCGACTGCGTAAATATTCCGGTGTCGCGGTCGCTGAGCCCGAGCCCCGATTTTCTGAGAGTGTGCCAGGCCGAAGCATCCGGTTCAAGTTGCATCGCCGAGTTATCGCCGAGCACAGCCAGAACCACGGGGGTTCCAATCGGTTCGGTGGTGGTCTCCTCGGTGGTCTTGCCCAGGTAAACCCTCAACTGCGCCGATGGTACAGACTCAACGGTGTGGAGTTTGAGGCTTGCCGAATCGACGCCATCTTGCAGCAGCACTTGACCCGAATGCATCGCGATTACTCGCGTGTCGGGGTCGGCCCAGAGCTCGTCGAAGAGCTCGGGGCGGGTACGGCTGAGGTAATCGCGGTCTATGGCATGGCGGGCGAGAGCTAGGTTTAGTTCACCGTTGGGTAGGTGATTCATGCTGACTCTCTTCGTTGGGTGCGTGGCGATGCCAAGGTTATTGGCTCGATACTTCTAACCTTTTGCCATGGCGAAATCTCCCTTGATTTTAGCCGCCCTCGCGAAGGCAGCGGCTCCTGCGATCGACCTAGTTCAAGCGCACCCTCTCGGTGGCGCTCAAACTGGCCTCTTCGACTCAGCATTACTCAAAGGCGCTAACGGCCAGGATTACGTAGTTCGCACCCCGGCATCTACCGCCGGTTCACTCGAACTCGACATTGAAACTCAAGTTTTGCGTCTGCTTGGGCCAGAATCTCGAGCGAGATTGCCCTTCAAGGTCACCACCATTTTGGGCGAAACCAGAGATGCAAAGCGAAACCGCGTTGTGGTTTTTGAATACCTTTACGGTCAACCGATTCGCTTCGAGCGAGTTACCCCGGGCGGCGCCTTGAGCAACAGTCTCGGAACCGCCATCGCAGCCATTCATTCACTTGACACCGAAGTGTTTCGCTCTGCCGGGTTGCCTGAATTTTCACCTGCCGAGACTGCCAAGCGCCTGATGAACGAACTAGATTCTGTTTCGGCTCTTGGTCTGGTTCCACCGGTGCTTCTAGAACGCTGGGAGGCGGCTCTCGAAGACGTAGCCCTGTTCCGCTACCAACCAACCGTGGTGCACGGTGAACTTTCAACCGAAACCGTTCTTCAGTCTGACGATGCCGTCTACAGCGTGCTCAACTGGGGAGCTCTTCACATCGGCGACCCGGCCGAAGACCTCGCCTGGATTGCGACGGCAGCGATACCCGACCTTTTAGAGTCGGTTCGACTCAGTTACTTCTCGAGGATCGGAGCGGTTGACGCCACTATTTCTCAGCGTGCCACCTTGTACGGCGAACTGACCTATGCGCGTTGGTTGTTGCACGGCAAGAACATCGGCGACCAAGAGATCATCGACGAAGCCTTGGCGTCGCTTGAGTTGATCGCATCGGAAGTTCGAGAAGGTTCAACCACTTCTTTGTCGGCCAATGCTCTGTTTGCCTCGGCCGCTGTTGGGGGTAGTTTCTTGGCTGAGCCGATCGAAACAGATTTTGATGACACCACTACTGCACAAATTCCAATGGCGGAACAACCCGAAAGCTTTGCCGTTGCTCAATCTACTGCTGAACCAGCTGACGAAGAAACTTTTGTGTTGGATGCCGAGGATCCTTCTGCCGATAGTGACCAGTTTGAAGAGGCTTCGGTCAAAGTTGAATCTGCCGACGAGCTCGATGACCGCACCAAAGAAATCGAACTTCCGGAGAAGACCGACAACGAACTTTTCTAGCTCTCGAGTTCTTCGGTTTCGAACGTTGCCAGAACGGCGTTCCAAGTTTCAATAACCTCGCTAGAGCTGAGCACCCGAGGGCGCACAATTTTGTCGGCGTTGACGTAGTAAAGACAAACTGCGATTAGGTTCTCGTCGATGTTGTGGCGCTTCGAGTAGGCCATTCTGTAGAGAGCCAACTGAAGAGCTCGCTCGGCCTCTTCGGCCGGCGTCTCCGGTGGGGCACCGGTTTTCCAGTCGACGATTTCGATCTTTTTGCCCGGAAGTTCGGGGTCGTTTTCGGGTACGTCGAAGACGGCATCGATTTTGCAAATAAAGGTGTTTTGGGCGATCGTCACTTGAATCTCGGTTTCGATTTCTCGAGCCTTGAGAGTTGCAAAGCGAGATTTTTCGAAGTTCGCCTGCAGGGTTTCGAGTTTTTCTGGTGCCGCATCTTCGATTTGCTGCAAGGCTTCCGCGACATCATCAATCACTTCGGTAGAGGCAACCATTCCGAATCGCTGTTCAACCCAAGCGTGAAACAGCGTGCCGGTCATGGTGGCTTCGAATGGGCGTTCGGGAAGCGGCCGTCGAAACTTCGCTGCGACATCTTGCGGTGACTTTACGAAATCTTTGAACTGCGATGCAGGAATGCGCACAGGTAGTTTGACTCGGTTCGACTGCGACTCGGCCAATTGCGCCTCTAGAACCAGCGAACCGATTTCATGGTTGATGCGCTGTGCAAGCAGGCTCGATTCGCTCTTTGATTCATCGCCGAATTCTTTTAGCCGCTTCGCGCTGTCTTTGGTGGTTTGCTTCTTGGCTTCAGCAGCAGCGGCAACTACCTTGAGGCGGTGTGCCTCGCCAAGCGGGTCGGCCGGCCAGGTTTGTGTAATCGCATGTTCTTGGAGTGGGTTGGTGTCGCTTAGGTAAACGGGTAGTTCACCGTTTTCTGCGCCGGCAACCAAAATGCGACTGTCGTGCATGTCTAGAAGTTCTAGAACGTATGGGGAGATGGATCGAGCTCCACCAGTGTTTTTCCAGACCGACGCGGTGAGCAGAAGTTCTTTCTTGGGGCGAGTGAATGCCACGTAGGCAAGGCGACGTTCTTCGCGTTCGAGGTGCGTTTTCATGTCGACCGAAAGTTGATCTTTGACCTTGCCGAAGTCAGCAGGCTTGGCAGCCCAGGTTAGGTCTACCTGGGGCAGAGAGTCGCGGTCTCCCCGCAGTTCGTAAGGCAGTACGCCTGAGCTAAACCAAGCCTTTGTGCTCTTGGGCTTTTGCGGAAACTCCCCTTCGACCATGTTTGGTACCACTACATAATCCCATTCGAGACCTTTGGCCGAGTGCACAGTGAGCACCTGCACCACGCCTTTTTTCTGGGTGACCGTTGGAACATCGAGTTTTTCGCGTGATTCCGCGAAGTCGAGCCATTCTATAAAAGCACCGAGGTAGGCCGAAGAGTTTGCCGAGTAGTTCGCCACCATTCCGAAGAACGCATTTAGGTGTGCCATTGGGTTTACCAGGCGAGGGTTGGCCGCCAGTTCGATGTCGAGTTGAAGTTCACGGGCAACAAACTTAACGAAGTCGATCAGAGGCAGCCCAGTTTGGCTGCGCAAATCTCTTAAGAACTGTCCCGCTTCGCGCAGTCGCCGCAGGCTTTCGTCTGACATTCCGTAGAGCGTTGCCTTCTCGAAGTCGACCAAAAGGTCGAGCGCATCGACAAGGGAGGCTTCGTATTCTGGGCCGAGCGGTTCGTCCACTTCGGCAGCCAAAGATTCGTTTGCCTGCTTGCTCAACTTTCGCGACCATCGGTGCAGGCGCTGAATGTCTTTTGGCCCAATGCGCCAACGTGGCCCTGCGAGAAGTCGAATCAGCTGACTGCCAGCATTAGGCGAGTAAACCACTTTGAGAGCACTCACCAAGTCGATGATTTCTGGCATCTCGAGAAGCCCGCTCAATCCAACAACATCGACGTCGAGGCCTTGGCTCTGTAACTCGGCCACGAAAAGCGACATTGAGTGCCGCAGCCTGAACAAGACTGCTGCCGATACGTCTTTGCCGCCCTCTGCCATCTTCGATTTCAACCAAGATGCAACGGCAATCGACTCGTGCACGATGTCCTCGTGCCAGTCGACATGGATGAGTCCGTCGCCAGCGCCTGGGCGCGAGTCGAGTTTGATCACCTTGGTTTTTGCTATTCCTCGGCCTTCGGCAAAGGCGGGCAGCGCTGCGAGCGGTGCCGCCGTGACGTTGGCAGCGTCGAGCACCACCTTTGGGTTGCGCCACGAGGTCGAGAGCGTGAGTTGGATTACCGGGTTTTGCTCCTCGGTGCTGAACTTGGCCACGAACTCGTTGAGGTTGGTGGAACTAGCACCGCGCCATCCGTAGATTGACTGGTTTGGGTCGCCAACCGCGAATACGGGGTGATCGGCGTATAGAGCTTCGAGCAGGCGAGTTTGCAAGAAAGATGTGTCTTGGTATTCGTCAAGCAGCACGAATCGGTGCACTTCGCGTTCGCGCGTTTTGGCCTCGGAAATGAGTTGAACGGCTCGTTCGGCGAGAGCTACTTGGTCGCTGTAGTCGACGAGCCCTTGCTCGAGCTTTTTGTTTCGGTAAATCTCGGCTAGGTCTGCAATTACTTCGGTTTTGAACAGGCCGGCAAAGAACGCCTGGTGAGTGGCGGGTAGGGCGGCTCCGCCAGTGACACGCAGGATTTGCTCACGCACGTGCTCGGCAACTTTCTTTACCTGCTGACCGGTGGCGAGGTTGTCGTTGAGGCTCGCGGCAAGTGAGATTACGCCTTCGATTGCGGTTTTTAGGGTGACTTCGGCATCGTCTAGGTCGGTGCCTAGGCTCGATGCGTAATCGAGCACAACTCGTTTTGCCAGCTGGAATTGACCACCCTCGGTCAGGAGGGTCGACTCCGGCTCGTAACCGAGCTGAAGGGCGTAGTCGCGAAAGAGTGTGTTGGCGTAGGCGTTGTAGGTGGAGATCACCGGATTGGCAAAACCGTCTTTGAGCGATTCGGGCCAGAACGCCGTGCGATTGAGATCGCTGAGGCCGTTGATGATGCGTCGAGACAACTCCGATGCCGCCTTGCGGGTGAAGGTGAGGCCGAGAATTTCTTCGGGTCGGGCATAGCCGTTGGCCACCAGCCAAAGCACACGTATGGCCATGAGTTCGGTTTTGCCGGACCCGGCACCGGCTATAACCATTACTGCGCTGACGGTGTTAGCCTCTACCGCCGACTGCTGTTCGTCGGTGAGGCGCATGTTGGGGTTTTCGAGCAACTTCTCGGGGGGCTGGATGGCCAAGAAGATGTCGTTAGCTGAAATCTTGTTAGCCGGCATAGGTCACCGCCTTTGCGACGTGAATTTTGCACTGCCCGTAGGAGTGGTCGTTGTTGCAGTGAGTGCCAACGTTGGCGACAAACACCTTTTCTGAGAGGGCCATAGAGTCGACTGCATCGAGCACCATCTGCTCAAAACCACTGCGTTTGACATCGTTGCCGGAAAGCGAATCTTGAATTCGCTCGGCTGGAGAATTGCCGCTGATAAACACGAGCTTGGCCCCGGCGAGGTGATCGCCTTGCTCGATTCCTGGCAGGTGGTCGAAAGCTCCCTGTTCAAACGCCAACTGATAGATGCCCAACTGCGGATGCTCTTGCGCGTCGGCCACGCTGGTTACGGTAGCCGAAGTTTTGAGGTCGACAATGACGATCGAGCCATCTTGGTGTCTTTCGATTCGGTCGACCTTGCCGGTAACCAAAGCGCGCCCGAGTTTGAACTTGAACTCAACCTCCCGGCCCACTACCTGAACACCTTCGTTGCGCACTCGGTCGAGGTAATCAACCATTACTCCGAGCATTCGCTCGGCCTTGCGACGCTCACGGTTTTCTAGCCAGTCGGCTTCGAATTCGAGAGTCTGCCAGCGGTCTTCGATTAGCTGCCAGATTTGCTCTTTGTTCTTGCCCTGCTCATGTTCGAGCGCGGTGTGCAGAAGAATGCCGAGATTGGTTTCAAAAGTCTTGTCGCTGCCGCCGTGAGCGTTTAAGAACCAATGCAAAGGGCAAGCAAGGAAGTCATCGATTTGAGACGGTTTCATCCACACTTCGGCCTCTGGGTCGTCGGCCAGGTCGACCAAAGGCTCGTCGCTCGAGATTGGAAGTAGCCCGTACCAGTTTTCAGGGCTGGCCCCGGGGGTGTCTTCGATCGCCAACCTGGCCAGCCCGAGCGCGCAGGCGATGCGCTCGCCAGGATCGGTTGCTTTGATTAGCTGGCGACGAAGCGTGCCCACCATGCCTCGCATCGTGTAGCGAGGGGCGGTGAAATCTTCGGCATCAGGTATCTTGCCGAACATGGTTCTAAAGAAACCAGACACCTGTTGGTCGTCAGACTCGACACCGCTCACGATCAGCATCTCCGATGCCGCACCGACTGCCTTGTGCAGCATGCGAAGTTCGTCGGGAAGTTCGTTGCGGGCAAGCGATTGAACCGTGTCGGTTCGCTTAGAAAGGTACTGGTCTAACGAGATGGCGCCAAGCAAAGAAGAGCGCGGCTTGAGGTTTGGCCAAACGCCATCTTGCAACTGCGGCAAAATAACCACGCGGTAACGCCGACCAATTAGGCCTGCGGGGGTTAGCAGGTCTACGCGGTTGTCGTCGCGGTAGTTGAGCGAAAGGGTGTCTTCGGGTAGGTCGATCGATAGTTGCTGATTGAGAAACTCCGATGCGGGCAGCTCAGGATTGCGCTCGACGAAGCGATTGGCTGCCGAAAACAACGCCACCAGAGCGTCGAGGTTTTGGTTGAGTTGCGCACCGACCTCGTCGAGTTCTTCGGCTCCCCTAAGCCAGTCGCGGTGAGCCGGCGAACCCACCCAGAACTTCCAGAGCAGTTGTTCGATTGAGTCTTGGTTTTGAACCAAATCGATTGCGTCGAAGAATCGCTCGATGAAGCGTGCAACGATACGCCCCTCTTGGGTGTTGATAGTAGCTGCCGACCCTCGGGCCTCAAAAAGCTCGGCAATTAGTTCGTCTGAAACCCTGGAGCCACCGGCCTCGATTTCGTTGCGTCGCAATACGCGTCTAAACCTTCTTAGGCCTAGCGTGTCAAGCCCGCAGAAAGGCGACAGCAAGAGTTTCTTGGCAAGTTCGGAGTCGACCACGAGTTGCTCGAGCGCGACTTTGGCGGCTGCGTCGGCCAGCACCAGCAGTGCGTGCGACGCGAATACATCGCGAAGGGCTGCACGGCTGCCTCGAATGGCAACCGGCACCGATTCAGCCGAGAGGTTGGTGTTCAACTGTTCAAGGATGCTGCGCGAACGGGCAACCACGGCGATGTCTTGCCAGGCGAAACCTTCGTTTAGGTGCAGCTCGCGCAATCGCCTAGCCAGCCATCCGGTTTCGGAGATTGAGTCTTTGAACACGTGTCTCTGTATTGCGCTAGCAGACTCGATAAGCGATTTTTCTACCGAGTAGTCGCGTCGCTGCTTGCCGCCTAGCTCGGTTGGAAGCTCAGCGCTCACGTTGGCGAGCACCTTGGATAACTCCGATGTTCGGCGTGAGCCATCGGAACGCAGGATGACCTCTTCGAAGGCCCCGCCCAACTCTTGCATGAGGGTGGTCATAGAACGGGGGTCGGCGGCTCTGAAGCCAAGGGTTGCGGTGTCTGGATCTCCGAAGAGCACCAACCCGGCACCGCGAGACACCAGAGCCTTTAGCAGGCGGCGGGCAGCAGGGGTTAGTTCTTGAGCATCGTCGACTAGCACGAGCGAAATGGCGCTGACCTCGCTGGTAAAACCCGAACCGTTTTCGAGTAAGTCGGTGGCGACCCCGAGCAATGTTGAGGCGTCGTGGCGATTATCGAATTCGGGCATGCGCAGCTTCTGAAGGTATTCCTCATACAGCGCCGACGCGGCCACCCATTCGGCTTTCTGAAATTTCGTACCAAGCTCATGAAGTTCTAATGGCGAGAGTTGGTACTCGAGGCAAACAGTGATGAGGTCGCGAAGTTCGGCCCGAAAACCTTTGAGCGACATTACTTGAGCGTTGATGTACTTGGGCCAACCAAGGTCTTGCGATTGAGCCGACTCGATAATGCCCGACAAAATGAGGTCTTGTTCGGCTCCGCTGATGAGCTCGGGTGGCCGAAAGCCTTTGGCCAGCGCCTGGTGACGAAGCACCTGAAACGCAAAGGAAGAGAGGGTGCGGGCCATCGGGCCGTTGGTTGCACCCTGGTGCAATAGAGCGAGCTCATCGCGAAGAGTATTGGCTGCCTCACGTGAGGCGGCGAGCGCAAGAATTTTCGATGGGTCGGTGCCGCCATCAACTCGCGCCAAGAATAATTCACGAAGCGCTGAAGTTTTACCCGAGCCCGGGCTACCAAAAACAATTGCTCGGGCGTCAATGCCAAAGCTGGCTACCTTGTGCTGCTCGGCCGTGAGCGGCAAACGCGAAACTGCTCGCGCATCGAGGTAGAAGGTTGTTTTTGGCATGCTCAAAATCTAAACCCCAGCACCGACATTTTTGTACGCTCGGGCATCTGAGTCACAACCCTTCACCCGAACGCCATTTTGGCCCTCGCGATGTCGTAATCTATTGCCATAGCCAGCACAGAAAGTTCGGGCACCATGTTTGATGTTTCGTTTGCAGTCGTTTTGCTTTACACACTTGTATTGGGCCTAGTTGCGCCTTACATCACCGTGCACAGCGAAAAGTACGGTGCGCTCGTTCCACCGGCAATCGCCCTAGCCACCGGCTCTGTACTCTGGGTTGTCGTTACGTGGGCTGGCCTCTCGTACACCAATGCCTGGACCTGGCTGATCGTCATGGTTGCGATGCCGGTAGTCATGATGGTGGTTGCATCCCGGTTGGCAAAAGCCCGCGATGCGGCCTTAGAATCAAAGATTCACGCCTAAAAAACGTTCAAATCACAAGGATGCTCGCCCCAAACGCGACACTATAAACCCAACCCTTTGGGTTACGCGGTTAGCCCGAGTGCATCCATGCGCAGTGAGTGCGCGGCCATGAGTTCGGTAACCAGCGGTTCGAGTTGCGAATAGGCAGCCAGGTTTACCTCACGCTCCTGCTCTAGAGTGAGCACCTTGCCCTTGGCGATGCCAGCTAGCTTGCGGTTATCGAAGGCAGCTCTCAACTCGAGAAGAACGTCGCCCATTAAACGACGGCCCCAAAGCGCCAACCGCGACTGCAGCTGAGGGTTGTCTTGCATCGATTCGAGCAACACGCGCTTGGCAAAGCGTTCAAAGATTTTGTCGCTCAGAGCCTTCTCGACTTCTTCGCGAAGCTCGAGGCTTAACCCAACAGCTAGGCGTCGATAGAAATCGTCGAGCACGCCAGAAACCAGGTAGATCTTGAGAATCGCTTCGTACCAGTCGATGCCGGTGGTCTTCGAGTGAAACGTTTGGATGCGCTCGGTGAATGGATCCATGGCATCGGTGGCGTCGACGCCGTGCTCGGCTAGGCGTCTTGCCAGCGCGCGATAACGCTCAAATGAGCGTGCGGCCGCTTCAGATAATTCGGCCTTGTATTGAGTGTTTGGTGAGAGTTTGAGGGCATTCGAGAGAATCTCAAAATAACTCAGCTGAAGGTAAGCAGCCTGGCCGAGAAACACCTTAGGTTCTGGGGTGTACGGCTTGAGATTTACCTTGGCGGTGTTGCGAGCGGCGCGTTCTTCACGCTCGGGCAACACAAAGTCTCTCGCCTTCTGGCGCAGACGCTTCAACCAATCAAACACCTCTATAGATTACGCCAACCCTCCCGTTTGGTGCTGGCAACTAGACTTGGAACGACTCATAGGAGACTTTTTGACATTCGAAGAACTGGGCATCGACAAAGACATTGTTGAAGCGCTAGCATCCAAGGGAATTACCAGCCCCTTCCCCATTCAAGAGCAGGCCATTCCGTTGGCCCTCACCGGCCAAGACATCATTGGTCAGGCAAAAACTGGTACCGGCAAAACCCTAGGTTTTGGTTTGCCACTCATTCAATCGCTGGGCCTAGAGCCTGCCCTCGGCGCTAAGGCGCTGGTTGTGGTGCCTACCCGAGAGCTAGCCATTCAGGTTGCCGACGACCTAAAGTTGGCAACTTCAAACCGTTCAACTACGGTTGCCGCCATCTACGGTGGCAAGGCCTATGAGGGTCAGGTAGCTGAGATCGACGCCGGTGCGCAGATTATCGTGGGAACACCTGGTCGACTCATCGACCTGAGCAAACAAAAGAAGCTCGACCTCGGCAACATCCGTTTCATGGTTCTCGACGAGGCCGACGAGATGCTCGACCTCGGCTTCTTGCCAGACGTTGAGCGCCTCTTTGCTTACACTCCAGATGGCCGACAGACCATGCTGTTCTCGGCTACCATGCCCGGTGCCATCGTTTCGCTGGCTCGAAAATACCAAAACCGTCCGGTGCACATTCGCGTGAACGACCCCGATGAAGGCCACACCAAGGCCGACATCGCTCAGTTTGTTTACCGTGCCCACTCGCTCGACAAAGACGAAGTCGTCGGCCGCATCTTGCAGGCCGAAGGTCGAGGCAAGACCGTGATCTTCTGCAAGACCAAGCGTCAAGCCGGCAAGCTTTCTGAAGAACTCGTCGACCGCGGATTTAACGCAACTGCGTTGCACGGAGACATGTCGCAAGAAGCCCGCGAGCGCTCTATGGCTGCGTTTAGAAGTGGGAAGAAAGACATTCTCGTTGCCACCGAGGTCGCCGCCCGAGGCATCGACGTCGACGACGTAACTCACGTAATCAACTACACGGTTCCTGAAGACGAAAAGAACTACCTGCACCGCACTGGCCGCACCGGTCGTGCCGGTCGCACCGGCACCGCAGTGACGTTTGTCGACTGGGAAGACATGACTCGTTGGAAGCACATCAACGACGCGCTCGAACTGGGCATTCCAGAGCCGGTTGAAACCTATTCGTCTTCGGCACACCTTTTTACCGACCTCGGCATTGCCGCTGGCACCAAGGGCCGACTAAAGGCAACCTCAATCA
>JAHEAT010000028.1 GCA_024642605.1 Microbacteriaceae bacterium | reverse complement strand
GAGTTCGACGGCAATCGCACCAATGCGTTGAGACAGCTCCGAAGCGGGGCTGGTCTTAGCGACAAAAACTTCGACCAGGGTGCAGTTTCTTCGATCATCAACATCGATTAAACCCACACCGCATCGTGTTAGGCCGGGGTCAATTCCCAGGATGCGAGTCAACTCACTCGGCTTCTAGCTGAACCATTACGTCAGCAGACATTCCAAAGTTTGAGTACACATTTTGCACTTCGTCGGAGTCTTCTAGCGCATCGATCATCGCGATCACTTTTTTGGCGGAATCCAAGTCGACCTGAACCTCAAGCGATGCCACGAACTCAACATCGGCGCTTTCGTAGTCGATTGAAGCACCCTGAAGGGCGGAGCGCACTGCAACCATGTCGCTAGGGTCGGTGGTGATCACGAACTGATCGCCGCGGTCTTCGACGTTGTCTACCGAATAATCAAGTACTGCCTCGAGAATCGAATCTTCAGTGGTGCCGGCTGCCTTTTCAACAACCACGACGCCTTTGCGTGCGAACTGATAAGCAACAGAACCCGGGTCGGCAAGAGTGCCTCCGTTGCGGCTGAGAGCCAGGCGCACCTCACCGGCTGCGCGATTTTTGTTGTCGGTAAGGCACTCGATCAGTAGCGCTACGCCACTTGGGCCGTATGCCTCGTACATGATGGTTTGGTATTGCACAGCGTCGTCGCCGACACCCGAACCGCGCTTAATTGCGCGTTCGATGTTGTCGTTTGGCAGAGAGCTTTTGCGTCCTTTTTGGACTGCGTCATACAGCGTTGGGTTTCCGTCGAGGTCTGGGCCGCCGAGTCTGGCGGCAACCTCGATGTTCTTAATCAGCTTTGCGAATAGTTTCGCTCTGCGACCATCGATTACTGCTTTTTTGTGCTTAGTTGTAGCCCATTTAGAGTGGCCGGACATTGAAAACTCCCAAGTGTTTTGCTTCAGACAACACTCTACATTGAGGGTTATGCCTTGTTGACGAACTCTTTCAAAAAGTATTCGTGCACTCTTGGTTCGCCCGTAATTTCTGGGTGAAAACTGATGCCCAGCAGGTGTTTCTGCCTAACAGCCACCACTCGCCCATCACTGAGTTCGGCTAGCTTCTCGGCGTTTGGTCCAACCACGGTGATGATGGGCGCTCGAATAAACGCTGCCGCAACCGGTTCGCCGCTAATGCCCGCGAATTTCAGAGTGGTTTCGAACGATTCAGACTGGTGGCCAAAGGCATTGCGTCTTACTGTGACGTCAAGCCCGCCAAAAGTTTCTTGCCCAACAATTCCGTCGAGAATGCGATCCGCCAAAAGAATCAGTCCTGCGCAAGTACCGAAGGTTGGTAAACCATCGTTGATAGCAGAACGTACGGGTTCGAATAGTTCGAAGATACGTGCGAGTTTTGCGATTGTTGTTGATTCGCCACCCGGAATTATCAACCCATCTACAGCAGCGAGTTCCTCGACGGTTCGAACCTCAATGCCAATGGCGCCTATTTCGGCTACCGACGCCAGATGTTCTCTAAAGTCGCCCTGTAGCGCGAGTACCCCAATTTTGGCCAATTACCAGCCGCGATCTGCCAGACGGTGAGGCGCAGGGATGTCGGTTACGTTGATGCCAACCATAGCCTCACCTAGTCCACGACTTACCTGAGCTAGAACATCAGGGTCGTTGAAGAAAGTGGTTGCCTTGACAATAGCTTTGGCTCGGGCAACTGGGTCGCCCGACTTGAAGATACCGCTACCTACGAAAACGCCGTCGGCACCAAGTTGCATCATCATCGCTGCATCGGCTGGAGTGGCCACGCCACCTGCGGTGAACATAACTACCGGAAGTTTGCCGGTTGACGCAACCTCGCGAACCAGTTCGTACGGAGCCTGCAGCTCTTTGGCTGCAACGTAGAGCTCGTCTTCGGTCTTGGCAGCAAGCGCGCGAATCTCTGCGCCGATTGTGCGAATGTGCTTGGTTGCTTCAGAAACGTCGCCTGTTCCGGCCTCACCCTTTGAACGAATCATTGCTGCGCCTTCGGTAATTCGACGAAGCGCTTCTCCGAGGTTGGTGGCGCCGCAGACGAAAGGAACGTCAAACTTCCACTTGTCGATGTGGTTTACATAGTCAGCAGGGCTAAGAACTTCTGACTCATCGATGTAGTCGACCTTGAGCGACTGCAGAATTTGAGCCTCAACGAAGTGCCCGATACGGGCCTTGGCCATCACGGGAATCGAAACGGCACTGATGATGCCATCGATCATGTCCGGGTCACTCATGCGAGCTACGCCGCCCTGTGAACGAATGTCGGCAGGAACGCGCTCTAGCGCCATTACTGCAACCGCACCGGCATCTTCGGCAATCTTCGCCTGGTCTGCTGTTACAACGTCCATGATCACGCCGCCCTTAAGCATTTCTGCTAGGCCTCGCTTGACACGTGAGGTACCGGTATTTACTGGATTGTTCTGAGAGTCGCTCATGTTCACAAGTCTAACCTCGTGTGGCTACTGGTAAAAAATCGGTGAAACTTTTCGAAACGAAAAGCATGCGTTTCTCAGCCGAAGAGATCGACCCAGCCCTTTGACACTTCCTGTTGCACCTGGCCAAGAAGTTTGGGCAGCGCTTTTGTCTCAGCGATAATCGGAAAAAAGTTTGAATCATGGTTCCAACGGGGAACAACGTGTTGGTGTAGGTGACCCGCGATGCCGGCTCCCGCTACCTGACCCTGATTCATGCCGATGTTGAATCCGTGTGCACCAGAAACGTTTTGCAGAACCTGCATGGCCTGCTGGGTCAGCAAAGCGATTTCAGCGGTCTCCTCAGCGAACGCCTTGTCGTAGGTGTCAACGTGACGGTAAGGGCAAACGAGGAGGTGACCCGAATTGTATGGAAACAGGTTCAGGATGACAAAGGCGTGCTCACCTCTGCGAACTATTAGCGACTGCTCATCGCTGTTTTTTGGAGTCAGACAGAAAGGACATGCGTCTTTTTCGGGTTGCTGCCCGTTCTGTATGTAAACAAGACGGTGTGGAGTCCAAAGACGCTGAAAAGCATCTGGTGTTGCGACGAAATCGCCAGACTCCTCAACCGTCATCGGTTACACCTGTATCTTGTCTCGAATGGCGGCAAGTATGCGCTCTACCGCATCTGCTACCGGAACCGCATTTTCTTGAGTTCCATCACGGAATCGGAACGACACCGCTTTGGCGTCACGGTCTTCACCACCGGCAATTAACATGAATGGAACTTTGTCTTTGGTGTGGTTACGAATCTTCTTTGGGAAACGGTCATCAGAGACATCAAGCGAGGCACGTACGCCTTGTTTCTTGAGGTCTGCCACAATCTCGCCAAGGTAGTCATTGAATTCTTCGGCAACAGGAATGCCAACCACCTGAACCGGGGCCAACCATGGTGGGAAGATCCCAGCGTAATGCTCGGTGAGAACTCCGAAGAAACGCTCAATCGAACCAAATAGTGCGCGGTGAATCATCACCGGGCGCTTGCGGCTGCCATCTGAAGCCGTGTACTCGAGGTCGAAACGCTCGGGCAGGTTGAAGTCGAGTTGAATGGTCGACATTTGCCAAGTGCGGCCGATAGCGTCACGCGCCTGAACCGAGATTTTTGGGCCATAGAAAGCAGCACCGCCCGGATCTGGAACGAGAGTTAGACCTGATTCGGTGGCAACCTTTTCGAGCGTTGCGGTGGCCGATTGCCAGATTGCGTCATCGCCCACAAATTTCGGGTTACCTTCTTCTTTTGTCGACAGCTCGAGGTAGAAGTCTGAGAGACCATAGTCGCGCAGCAGACCCAAAACGAACTCTAGAACGCTTCTGAGTTCAACCTCGATGTCTTCCTGCGTAACGAAGAGGTGTGCGTCATCCTGGGTGAATCCTCGTGCACGAGTGAGTCCGTGGACAACACCAGACTTCTCGTATCGGTAGACGGTACCAAATTCGAACATACGCAAAGGTAGGTCGCGATAGCTTCGTCCCTGGGATTTGAAAATCAAGATGTGGAAAGGGCAGTTCATCGGCTTCAGATAGTAGTCTTGGCCCTTTTTTCTTACGTGCCCGTTCTCGTCAACTTCCTCATCAAGCTGAAGTGGCGGAAACATCCCCTCGGAGTACCAGTCGAGGTGACCGGATGTCTCAAAAAGGTTCGACTTGGTAACGTGCGGTGAATAGACGAACTCGTAACCTGATTGTTCGTGACGCTGTCTCGAGTAGTCCTCCATGGTTTTGCGGATGATTCCACCCTTGGGATGAAACACCGCCAACCCACTGCCAACCTCTTCGGGGAATGAAAACAGATCGAGTTCTGCGCCTAGGCGTCGGTGGTCTCGCTTGGCGGCTTCTTCTAACCGCTCTAGGTGAGCACGCAACTCATCCTTGGTCGGCCAGGCGGTTCCGTAAACTCTCTGAAGCTGCTTGTTCTTTTCGTTTCCACGCCAGTAGGCAGCAGCGCTGCGCATGAGCGAGAAACCGTTTCCGATCATCCGAGTATTTGGAAGGTGCGGGCCACGGCAAAGATCACGCCAAACGGTTTCGCCAGATTGAGCGTCGTTGTTGTCGTAGATGGTTAGGTCGCCGGCGCCAACCTCGGCAGCCCCATCACCAACAGCGTCGGTGCCTTTCAGCCCAATAAGTTCTAGTTTGTAAGGTTCGTTCGAAAGTTCTTTGCGTGCATCGGTGTCGTTCGTCACTCTACGAACAAAACGCTGGCCGGCACGGATGATGCGTTCCATTTCCTTCTCGAGACGCTTGAGGTCTTCGGGAGTGAACGGATCGGCAACGTCGAAGTCGTAGTAGAAGCCATCGGTGATTGGAGGGCCGATTCCAAGCTTGGCTTCTGGATTGATGTTCTGAACAGCCTGTGCAAGCACGTGCGCGGCGCTGTGTCGAAGAATGTTGAGTCCATCCGGGCTCGAAATTTCGACGGCCTCAGTGGCATCTCCATCTTGCAGTGGCCAGGCTAGGTCGCGAAGTATGCCGTTCACTCGCTGTGCCACGACCGTCTTTGATTTGAAAACGGCAAAACCGTCGGCACCAGACTCGACCTCTTGTTTGGCACCATCAACCTGGATAGCTATTACCGACATTCAAAAACCTTGCGCTAGATGTAGTGCAATCCTAACGAAGCAGTTAGGTGTGCCTAAGCAGGCAACACTGATGCCCTGTAGTTAAGTTGAGTTATGACCGAGCCCAAAGACATCGAAATTCAAGAAGATTTGATTGCCAGCTCAGAATTTGTGCGCAACACCATGGCAGCGAAACTCAACTGGCTTCGTGCCGGTGTCTTAGGTGCCAACGACGGCATCATGTCTACTTCTGGAATGGTTCTTGGTGTTGCGGCTTCGGCCCCAAACACTGCCGCGGGAAGTCTACAAATCTTGGTCGCCGGCGTCGCAGCCGTTGTCGCTGGTTCGATATCTATGGCCGGCGGAGAATTCACATCGGTCAGCGCGCAAAAAGACTCAGAGAAGGCTGCTCTTGAGGTAGAGCGCAAGGAACTTTTCGAGAACCCCGAGGCCGAACTACTAGAACTCACCTGGTTTTACGAGCAAAAGGGTATGAGCCGCGAAACAGCGTTGCTGGTAGCTACCGAATTGACTGCCAAAGATGCCCTCAAGGCTCACGCCGAAGCGGAACTAGGTATTGATTCAGATCACCACGTCAGCCCTGGTGCTGCCGCTATTAGCTCGTTCGTGGCCTTTGCAGCCGGCGGAATGCTGCCGCTATTGGCGATGGTTGCATCGCCTAGGTCTTACGGGGTTTACGCAACCGTTGTGGCAGTTGTGCTCTCACTCACTTTGACTGGATACGTAGGCGCGAAGATCGGCGGAGCGAAACCTGGTCGAGGAATTGTGCGCAACTTGGTGGTCTCGCTACTAACCATGGGAGTCACCTACGCAATAGGCCGCCTGGTAGGCACTCAGCTGTAAGCGAGTCATTTTCGGTCGCTGGTTCGTAAATGGTGGTGGACGATACTTCGGATCGAACTAGGAAAATGGCGACCGAGTCATTTTCGGTCGCTGGTTCGTTAATGGTGGTGGACGATACTTCGGATCGAACTAGGAAAATGGCGACCGAGCCATTTTCGGTCGCTGGTTCGTTAATGGTGGTGGACGATACTTCGGATCG
>JAHEAT010000061.1 GCA_024642605.1 Microbacteriaceae bacterium | reverse complement strand
CGTGCAACTTGGTTTGTGCCTTCGTTTTACGTTCGGCGTCTTTGAGTATGGTCACCAGCTTTGCCGGCAATCCCGCCTCGTCGCCAACCCACTTGACGCGCCCAACCTTAGTTTCGGCAATCGAGACTGCGAGGTTTCCGATGATTTCCAGCAGCTCGGTCAACTCGGATGACTGCCTGCCGGTGAGGTTGTTGGTTGATAGCAGGTACAGGGTTACTACCTCGATACCGAGGTCGGCGCACCATCCTAGAAATTCTTGTATCTTGGCGGCGCCGGCAACGTGCCCTTCGCGAGCGGTTGTACCCGGTTGGCGTTCTGCCCAGCGACGGTTTCCATCGAGAATGACTCCAACATGCTTCGGCAGCGCTGCCTGATCAATCTGGCGTTCGAGAGACTTCTCATAGAAGCGGTAGATGAGATTGCTCATGGCTTAAGGCTACTAACCTTTGACTATGAACCCGAAAAGCCAGCCAAACTCAGATGCGCCCTCGGCGGCTGGGCAAACCGACCGCCTAACCGAGACTCAGGCAATCTTCTTGCCAGTTTCGGCTGGTTATCCGTTAGCCAATAACGACAAACCGTCTTGGCGAGGATGGATTCACACCGGTGTGCTGCCTATCGTGATCGCCTGCGGCGTACTGCTTATTATTTTTGCAGAGGGAGCCGCTGGCAAGGTTGCCGCGTCACTGTTTTTTGCATCATCATTTTTGCTGTTCGGTAACTCAGCGCTCTATCACCGCTTCAATTGGCGACCAAAGGTGAAACTGGCCCTGAAGCGAATCGATCACGCCAATATCGTTCTTCTCATTGCCGGCTCTTATACCCCCATGACCATGCTTGCGTTGCCTTTCGAAAAGGGCCTGCCGCTGCTGATCATCGTGTGGTCAACGGCGCTAGTCGGAATGGGCTTTCGAGTTCTCTGGGTCAACGCGCCACGTTGGCTATACGTGCCCGTATACATTGCCATGGGCAGCGCTGCACTTGTCTACGTGGTTGACTTTTACAACGCCAATGCATGGATGATGTCGCTAATCGCGATAGGTGGCGCGCTCTACATCGCGGGCGCCGTAGTTTACGGGTTGAAGAAGCCAAACCCGTTTCCGAAGCATTTCGGGTTTCACGAAATATTCCACGCGTTTACAGTGCTGGCGTTTCTCTGCCACTGGACCGCAGCGCTCCTGATTTGCCTGCACCCGCTGGCAGGCAGTTTCGTTGGCTAACTAGGCCTTTGGCTTGGAATTTTTTGCCTTGCCTGCAGCTGGCTTTGAGGCTGCCTCAGCCTCGGCTGCCAGCTTCTCTTGAATTTCGGCACGGTAGCGCACACGCCGTACACGGCGAACCATGTCGAAGATGAGCAGCACGGCCGATCCGGCCACAAAGAAAGTCAGAAGAAAGCCGATAGTACCTGGGCTGTAGAACGTCTCGGCTGGGTTTACCGTTGGGGTTGGCGTTGGCGTTGCGGCCAGCAGTGCAGCGAGAATCGTCATGCCTCAATTATGCGCTAGAGCAGTTAACCTTGAAGCGATGACAAACGAAACTCTGCTGCTTGAGCGCTACGGCAAAAGCTCTAAGAGCAACCGCAAGCCCGTGACCATTTTGGCGGTCGCGCTGCTAGTCATCTTTTTCGTATGGGCCATCTGGGCTTCGTTTCTTGCCCCAGCTAAAGCCACGCCTAGAGTTCTGGGCTATGAAGTGGTTGATGCACAACACACCAAGGTGCGCTTTTCGATAGACAAGCCGTCAGACGCATCGGCAGTGTGCGCCGTTGAAGTAATGAACAAGTCGTTCGCAGTGGTGGGTTACCGCGAGGTGACGATCAACAAGGATGCAGCAGCATCCGAGGTTTTCGAGGCGTCTGTGAACACTACACAACTGGGTGTAACGGGCTTGGTTGAGAAGTGTTGGCTCAAGTAAAATCATTAGGTGCTCGGTAGTTTCTGCCGAGTGCTTTTATTTGTTAGCCCCTTTCGAAGGTAACCGACATGTCTGAAGCTCAGCCAACCTGGCTCAACCAGGCTGCGTACGACCGCCTGCTCGCCGAACTTGAGCAGCTCATCACCGTGGCGCGCCACGACATCGCTAAGCGCATTCAAGAGGCTCGCGAAGAGGGCGACCTCAAAGAAAACGGTGGCTACCACGCGGCCAAAGAAGAGCAGGGCAAGATCGACGCACCGGCAACGCACGGCGTTGTGGAACAGGGAACCGTAGTCACCCTCACCCTAAATGGCAGTGAGAACAAGTTTCTTCTGGGTTCGGCCGAAATCGGCGAGGGCACCGACATCACTGTTTACAGCCCAGATAGCCCGATTGGTAAAGCTATTCTCGGTGCCAAAATCGGTGACGAACTAAGTTACCTAGCGCCAAACGGTCGACAGATTGCCGTAAAGATTCTGGCCGTCGAGCACTTCAACGGCTAGTTTGCCGAAACCTTAGCCTTTAGACCAGCTGCCTTAAGTTCTTTGAGCACACGTGCGCTGTGCTCGGCTCCCGTAGTTTCGATGCTCATCTTGAGCTCAACCTCGCTGATCTCGAAGTCGTCGCCGTGGCGAGTGTGCAGAACTTCAACCACGTTTCCGTGAGCGCGAGCAATGGCTTCGGCAGTTTGCACCAACATACCTGGGCGGTCTGGCAGCATCACCGAGATGGTCACGTAGCGGTCTGAAGCTACCAGCCCGTGCCCAATAACCTTTTGCATCAACAGCGGGTCGATGTTTCCGCCCGAGAGAACCACTACGGTTCGGCCCTTCGGCTTAAATTTCTCAGACATCAGAGCTGCAACACCAACCGCACCGGCAGGTTCAACCACCATCTTTGAACGTTCGAGCAATGTAACGATGGCTCGTGCAATTTGGTCGTCGTTTACGGTTACGACTTTGTCGATGTGTTCCGCTATCAAAGCAAACGGTATGGCTCCGGGCTTCGAAACCGCGATGCCGTCGGCGATGGTTGGTGTGGTTTGAATTTGGGTTGGCTCCCCCGCCTTCAGCGACGGCGGGTATGAGGCGGCGTTTGCGGCTTGAACACCGATGACTTTGATCTTGCGCCCAGATGCAGCGGCCTTCAACTTGGCGGCAACAGCAACACCTGCAGCCAAGCCTCCGCCACCGATAGCAACCAAGATGTTGTCTACGTTCTCAAGCTGGTCGAGAATCTCGAGCCCAACGGTGCCTTGGCCGAGCACGACATCCATGTGGTCATACGGCGGAATGAAGACCGAACCTTTTTTGGCGGCGTATTCTTGCGCAGCCTTGAGAGTCTCGCCAAAAACCGCACCCTCGAGCACAACCTTAGCTCCGTAGTTTTGGGTGGCCTGAAACTTCGGCAGCGATGCGCCGATTGGCATAAAAATGGTTGCCTGAATGCCCAGACGCTTGGCGGCGAGTGCCACACCCTGTGCGTGATTACCCGCAGATGCAGCGACAACGCCACGCTTACGCTCGGCCGGTGTCAACTTGGTCATGCGGTGATACGCCCCGCGCACCTTGTAGGCACCCGTGCGCTGAAGATTTTCGGCTTTAAGCCAGACGTCTGAGTCGGTCAGTTGGCTCAGAAAGTTGCTGCGCAGAACCGGAGTGACATTGGCAACCTGGCCCACAATTTCGTGCGCGCGTTCAAACTCTTTGAGAGTCGGCGCAACGATCTTGCTACGTTTAGGCATTTGGTGCTCCTTATAAATACGCTGGTATCGAGTTTAGTTGCGAAGGAGCCCCATGCCGTTAGAGTTGAGCGCCACCGAAGCGCGCGTTCTGGCTCTGCGACAGCTGGGCGTTGATTCCGACCGGGATGCCTCGGTGCTCGACGTAATCGACCGTCTGGGCTTGCTACAGGTTGATTCGGTCAACGTTTTCGAGAGAGCGCACTACATGCCGCTGTTCTCAAGACTTGGCAAGTTCGACAAGGCCGAGCTCGAAAACTTGATGGGCGGATTTCACCCGACCCTCATCGAGTATTGGGCTCACGAGGCCTCGATCATTCGCCTAGATAACTGGCCGCTCTATCGCTGGCGCATGAACGCCTATCGCAGTAAGCAATCAACCCACTGGGGCATGGAACCGGGCAACAAGAAGCTAGTTGCACAGATTACTTCACAACTTCTAGCCAATGGCCCGATGACGTCGGGGCAGTTCGAAACCGAAGCCAACCAGCGCAAGGGCACCTGGTGGGGCTGGAGCGACCTGAAGCAAGCACTCGAATACATGTTCTTGGTGGGCGACCTAGTTTCGGGCGGCCGAGATGCGTTCAAGCGCCTGTATGCGTTACCCGAACAGATTTTGCCGGCGCACGTTTTGACGCAGCATCCAAGTGATACCGATGCCAAGAAAGCACTGATGTTGCAGGCCGCTGCCGCGCTGGGCGTGGGTACATACACAGACATTGCCGATTGGCACAGAATGAGCCCCACCACCAACAAGAAGGTTTTTACTGAACTGGTTGAATCGGGTGAACTAAAGCAAGTGTCGGTTGAAGGTTGGTTGCAGCCGGGATTCGTTACCGCCTCAACCAAACTCGAAGGATTAGAGGCGAAGGGGGCTGGCGCTAGAACAACGATTCTCAGCCCGTTTGACCCGGTTTGCTGGAAGCGCGATCGAATCGAGCGAATGTTTGGATTCGAATACCGTATCGAGATTTACACGCCAGAACCTAAGCGTGTCTACGGCTACTACACACTACCGATTTTGCACAACCGTAATCTCGTGGGTCGCATCGATTTGAAGAGCGACAGGCAGGGCCGGCGACTTCTGGCGCAGGCGTCTTGGCACGAGGCTTTGATGAAGGACTCAAAGGTTAAGGCAATGGCAAAGGCCCTAACCAAGAACCTCAAAGAGGTTCAGTCTTGGCAGGGCCTTCAAGAAACCATCGTCATGCCCAAAGGCAATCTTGCTTTAGAACTTTCCACCCATTTGTCGTAGGCGCTCGACACGCTTAGGAATTGGCGGGTGACTCGAGAATAGACGCTCGGTGAGGCCCGGCTTAACTGGGTCGGCAATGTACATGTGCGCCATCGATGCTGTGGCTCGACGCATCGGTCGACCGTATTGGCCAAGCTTCTCAAGCGCTCTGGCCAGGCCTTCAGGGTAGCGAGTGGATTCAGCGCCGGTTGCATCGGCCAAATACTCACGTTGCCGTGAAACTGCAGCAGTGATGATTGGCCCGATAAGAAAGGCGATGAGGCTGCCGACGAGTCCGACTAGCAGCAGAACAACACCCAATTGGTTGTTGTTGTCGTTGCGGTTGTTCGAACCTCGACCTGCCCAGAAACTCATGCGAAGGGCGAAGTCGGCAAGAATCGCAACAGCGCTAACCAAACCAAACACTATGGTTGTCACTCGAATGTCGTAGTTCTTGACGTGGCCCATTTCGTGAGCCATCACGCCTTCGAGCTCCTGGTCGTCCATAATCTCGAGCAATCCCTCGGTGGCCGCCACCACGGCGGTCTTCGGGTCTCGTCCGGTGGCAAAAGCGTTGGGTGCTTTGTCGGGGATGATGTAGACCTTAGGCATTGGCATGCCTTCGCGAATTGCGATATTTTCTACGGTGTTCCACAAACGAGGGTTGTCTTGCTTTTGAATCTGAATCGCGCCAGACATGGCAACGGCAATCGATGCCGACGCGTAGTACTGGAAAAGCGCATACAGGGCAACGAAGATGATGATTCCGATTGCGCTTGATCCGTTGCCGCTGGCAACTCCCCAGGCATAGGCAAGCCCGCCGAGCAGAGCAACGAATACTCCGATAATGATTGCCGTGTTGCGCTTATTGGCTGCAATGGCCGAATACATGTTGGTCCTAAGTGTTTGTTGTAACTAGAACTTAACCTGAGGTGCGTCAGCAATTGCTGCTGCGTCGGCTACTTCAAAGTATTCGCGCTGCTTGAAACCTAGACCGGCAAACAGCACCTGAGGAAACTGCTTCACCTTGATGTTGAGTTCGCGGGCACCAGCGTTGTAGAAGCGGCGGGCTGCCATGATCTTGTCTTCGGTGTCTGAAAGTTCGTTCTGAAGGGCCAGGAAGTTCTGGTTTGCCTGAAGCTGCGGGTAAGCCTCAGCAACCGCAAACAAACTCTTCATCGCGCCTGCGAAACCAGCGTCGGCTTTAGCAGCCGCTTTCGGGCTCTTCATTGCCTCAGGCGAAATCGATGCTGCACGGGCTTGGGTTACGCCCTCGAAAACTTCCTTTTCGTGCTTGGCATAGCCCTTCACGGTTTCGATGATGTTTGGAATCAGATCGGCACGGCGCTTCAGCTGGATGGTGATGTCGCTCCACGCTTCTTCGACACGCTCGTTGAGAGTTACGAGGCCGTTGTAGGTTGACCAGAGCCAAAGGCCGATAAGTGCAACGACGCCTAGAACGATCCAGATTGTGTAGTCCATGATTCTCCTTGGTTAGCAGACGATTTTGTCGTCTGTTCCAATGCTAGCCACCAGTTCAGAGAACTGGCACGGCTCTCAGGCAGTTCTCAGACGCTCAGGGCGAACATCGGGGTGGGGTTTAGGCAGCCTTCGGCGGCTCGAGTTTGCATGCCGGCGTTCCACCTGGCAGTTTGTGTCGGTACTTGGCAACAAGGAAGTAAGCGGGTCTAGCCAGCCAACTGATCGGGGGCACCATGGCTACAGAGCCGAGCGACCTAAGAATGAAAGATTTTTGCACTTTCAATATCTGAGCGAATGCCTCATGGCCGGCGAAAGTGCTGCCAGCGACAACCAGGTGCACCTTTGCCGCAACCTGCTCTACGGTAAGACCGTATTGAGAGACATCGATGAACTGCCACGGATGAATGACTATCGGATTGGAGGTGTGCTTCGCGATGAAATTCGCGGCCGTAGTGCAGAATCTGCAGTCACCATCAAAGATGAGCGTTACTTCACCAGTAGACATGCTCTTAGGTTACAGCCGATTAGTTCAGTGAGATTCAGGTTAACGGGTACCGAAATAAAGGTACTTTTCACCTTCGTTTTCAACAAGTGACACCTGGTCAGCCAGCATTTGAAGTTCAGGACTATTCATAGTGAATGTGATACTCCACTTGTCTTGCGGGTCGAGGGTGATTTTGTAACCAACTGCATCCGAATCCGTCGGACGCTCAAGGGGAATACCCTGCGGCTCCATGATTGCCTCCAAGGCTTCGGAATACATGCGTCCATCAACTACCGAATATTCAATGTGGTTTGTAACGATGTCTTTCAACGCGTAAAGATAACCAAAGTAGGCGCTTGTGCTGACCGATGGTGAATTATCCATCCACGAAACTAAAGACATCTGAAGGTAAGTTTGTGCGGATGCCGCGGAGACCTTGCAATCGGGACTAAACCAGGTGTTCCAGTTGAAGAGGGCGAAACTCAACCGGCACAGCCCTGGCTCGAAGGAGACCATATAGTTCGCGACGTTGATGTCATCTGATGGCTGAAAAGTTAATTCCTTGGCAGCGGCACCCCAGTCTCTGAGCCCCGCGATGCTCACCTCGTGGTTGTAAGCGTCGAAGGCTGGGTATTGGCCGACAATTTCCTCGGGAACTAAATCCTCTGCGCTTCGCGTTATGTGCAGAGAACTAACCCCATCATCGCGAAGCGAGGCCAGGAGAGCATCCGCTGGTTCGCGGAGGTCTTGAATGAGTTGTTCAGCCGCCGAAATCCCCTCCCTCGACCATTTGAGGTCATCCGGAACTACGACGTCGCTAGAATTTCCGATCTTCAGCTCATTGCGTGGTTCGATCGCACTTGAAATTTGGAAAGTGCCAACTGAAAAAATCGAAGTAGCGAGAGCTACAAAAAAGAATCTACAGATTGTTGATTTGAGCACTTTAATAATTGTTTTAGATTGCAAATTTTCCCCCAAGTGAAAATGACTTCGATCAGGCCATCAAGGCCTGACAAGACACACTCTAGTGCCCCTTGTGGGACTCGAACCCACACTGTGACGATTTTAAGTCGTCTGCCTCTGCCATTGGGCTAAAGGGGCTGGTAAAACGAAAGGGCCCAGATCACTCCGGGCCCATCCAAGTTTGCGACTACTTCTTTGGCTTGGATGCCCAAGTTTCGAAAGCTAATCGTGGTGCCTTTACTGCAGCGGTCGATACGATGTCACGACGCAGCAGGAAGTTCCAGATCCAGCCAGCGAATACGCGAATCTTGCGCTCCCAGGTTGGAATGGCTAGGCCGTGGTACCCGCGGTGCATGAACCAGGCGATTAGCCCCTTGATGCCAAGCTTCTTGTACTGGAATACACCAACACCGACACCCAAACCAGCAACTGCACCGAGAGGCTTGTGGAAGTACTCTTTCACACCTTCGCCACGGAGCGACGCAACGATGTTCTTAGCCAGCAACTTGCCCTGACGAACAGCGTGCTGGGCGTTCGGAACACAATAGCCTCCAACACCAAAACCGCTTAGGTCAGGAACAGCCGAAACGTCTCCAGCTGCCCAAGCGCCTTCTACGAACTCACCCTCGGGAGTAACTACTCGAAGGGTTGGGTGGGTAAGAATGCGTCCACGCTCTTCGATCGGAAGATCGGTGTTGCGAACGTAAGGGTGAGCCATCACGCCGGCAGTCCAGACGATGACATCCGATTCAAAAGATTCTCCGGTTGAAAGCTCAACCTTGCCTCCGACGGCAGACTGAAGCTGAGTGTTTAGGTGAATCTTTGCGCCACGCTGATCGAGGTTGGCAATAACCCACTCGGATGTCGGCAGCGAAACCTCAGGCATGATGCGACCCATGGCTTCGATGAGGTGGAACTTGACATCATCGAACGAAAGAGTTGGGTAGTAGCGCAAAAGGTATGAGGCGAGTGAGCGCATCTCGGCAAAGGCTTCGATTCCGGCGAATCCGCCGCCGACAACCACGAAGGTTAGAAGTCGGTCGCGAGCTGCCCCTGCAGGTAGGTTGGCTGCCTTGTCGAAGTTCACCAAGATGCGGTTGCGCACTTCGATTGCTTCTTCAATGTTCTTGAGACCGATGGCTTCTTCTGCAACACCGGGAATCGGGAAGGTGCGAGATACGGCGCCTGCGGTCATAACGATCTGGTCGTAGCTAACCTTCTTAGCACCTTTGATGCCCGCGTACTCGATGGTTGCAGTCTTCTTGGCGTGGTCTACCGAGGTGACCTTGCCCGAAACGATGTTGGTTTTGCGTAGGTGGCGTCGGTGCGAAACAACGGCGTGACGTGCTTCGATCGAGCCGGCAACAACCTCGGGCAAGAATGGCTGATATGTCATGTACGGCAGTGGGTCAACGAGCGTGACTTCGGCTTCTGACTTTCCGAGAAACTTCTCTAGCTTCCAGGCGGTATAGAAGCCGGCATAACCGCCACCGACGATGAGAATCTTTGGCGCAGTTTCGTTTGATGAGTTTGCAGGCATGGCTCTAATTTACTACTTTCGGTTTATCGGTTTGTTACATCTGTGTCAACGCTGCACACGCAGCGCTCGGGGCTCCAAGAGCAAAGTTTTAGGGCCTCATCGCCAATCGGGTTTACACCGGGTCCGGCTGCCAGCGCATGGCCGGCTAGCGCGTGCAAACACTTGACGCGAGAAGGCATACCGCCAGCCGATATACCTGCGATCTCTGGCACCTCACCCGTCACTTTTTCGAGTTCGGCGCGGTCGGCGATGTAAGCCTCGTGGGCCTTTAGGTACGCGGCCGCAAGCGTCGCATCTTCGCCAAGTTTCGCCTGCAGTTCTGCCATCAACCCCGAAGCCTCGAGCGTAGACAGCGCCGCAGTAGCGCCCGGGTGGGTTAGGTAGTAGGTGGTCGGAAACGGACTGCCGTCGCCCAACCTCGGTGCGGTTTGCACCACAGTTGGTTTACCGCAGGCGCAGCGCGCGGCGATAGCAACTATGTCACGGGCTGGGCGGCCAAGTTGTTTAGAGACCACCGCGATGTCTTCGCTGGTGGCCGGGGTAAGCGGCACTAGTTGCTCGCCTTAGCTACCGGTTGGTCGATACCGCTGCGAACAACGGTTTCGAGCAACGAATCAACCCAGTTGGCCTTGGTGGTGCGAACATCCGTGGTGATTTGGCTGTTGTGGGTTCGGCTAGCGATCTGCTGCCCAACCGTGCCAGATGTGTCGCTCTGGTCGATACCGGTGGCATCCATTACCAGATACGAAACCTCGCCCGGCATCACATAGTAGAGGCGATCGCGGGCCTGAGCGCGAATGTAAACCGGGTCTTCCCAGCGTTTGCGTTCGGCCTTCATTTCTGAAACTGCCTTCTCAGATGCGGCTACCTGGGCTCGCAGGTCGGCCAGTACCTGCTGCTGTTCAACAAGAATTTGCGCCTGCGGAGCGAGGGTAAAAATGCCTCCCACCAACACGATGGCGAGGGCGATGGTGCGGGTATCTAGCTTGAGGCCGCGCAACATTGATTCGCGGGCACCAGATGAAGAAGGCATCCGAGTTGAGCGCACTTTTGCCTTAGCTGGCCTTTGTGGTTTCATCTCGGATGCCTTCGACTGGAGTTTGGTTTAGCTTTCTTAGCCGTTGAAGCGTGGGAAAGCGTTGCGGCCTGCGTAAACGGCGGCATCAGCCAACTCTTCTTCGATGCGAAGAAGCTGGTTGTACTTCGCCACGCGCTCAGAACGAGCCGGAGCGCCGGTCTTGATCTGCCCCGCGTTGGTTGCAACAGCCAGGTCGGCGATGAAGGTGTCTTCGGTTTCGCCCGAACGGTGCGAGATGATGGCCTTCATGCCGTCGCGCTGAGCTAGCGAAACTGCGTCTAGCGTCTCGGTTAGGGTTCCGATCTGGTTAACCTTCACGAGAATCGCGTTTCCGGCCTTTAGGTCGATACCCTTCTGCAGGCGTGCAGGGTTGGTTACGTAAAGGTCGTCTCCAACCAACTGAACCTTGTCGCCAAGAGCTGCGGTCATCTTGGTCCAGGCAGCCCAGTCGTCTTCGGCTAGTGGGTCTTCGATTGACACTAGAGGGTACTTAGCAACTAGGTCGGCGTAGTAGGCGATCATTTCATCGCTGGTGCGCTCTTGACCTTCGAAGGTGTACTTGCCGGTTTCTTCCGAGTAGAACTCGGTTGCGGCGACGTCGAGTGCAAGTGCGATGTCGGTGCCCAGCTTGTAACCGGCCTTGGCGATTGCCTCGGCGATTAGGTCTAGAGCGGCTGCGTTGGTTGGAAGCTCTGGAGCAAACCCACCTTCATCGCCCAAACCGGTGCTTAGACCCTTACCGTGCAGCTCGGCCTTGAGCGCGTGATACACCTCAACACCCCATCGGATGGCCTCGCTAAAGGTTTCGGCGCCCAGAGGAACAATCATGAACTCCTGGATGTCGACACCGGTGTCGGCGTGAGCGCCACCGTTGATGATGTTCATCAGTGGAACCGGAAGTACGTGTGCGTTTGGTCCGCCAAGGTAACGGTAGAGAGGCTGACCGGTCGACTCTGCAGCGGCGCGAGCGTTGGCGAGCGAAACACCGAGAATGGCGTTTGCGCCCAGGCGGCTCTTGTTGTCGGTGCCGTCTACGGTGATTAGGGCTGCGTCAACTAGACGCTGGTCTTGTGAGTCGAAGCCAACCAGTGCCTCGTCGATTTCGGTGATAACCGCGTTTACAGCGTTCTGAACACCCTTGCCAAGGTAACGTCCCTTGTCGCCATCGCGGCTTTCGTGTGCTTCGAACGCACCGGTCGATGCGCCAGACGGAACAGCCGCGCGGCCGAACGAGTCGTCTTCTAGCAGAACTTCAACCTCAACGGTTGGGTTTCCGCGGCTGTCGAGAATTTCGCGAGCGCCTACGGCTTCAATAATGGACAAGGTTTTCTCCTATGCGATGTTGCTGGTTTATTGGGCGCCAAATCAGGCGCAGAAAACGTCTTTGTATGAGTCCTAGTCTACCGACTAGGAGATTTCTCGAAGGTTAAGGTCTTCGAAAGTCTTGGTGTTTTCGTCAACCGTGGCGAACTTGTCAAAACCGCTCGCCGCCAAGGCCTCGAGCAAGTTGGTGAGTTTCTTTGGTCGGTTTTCGAGGCGAACCTCGGTACCAAACTCTTGAAGCTCGCGCTGGCGAGCCAACGCGTTGCTTACCGTTTCGAGCGAATCGTTTGCGAGCACCAAAACTGCCGAGTTAGGGCGTGACGAGAACTTGGCCGCATCTACTAGGTCGACCACGCGCTCGAAGCCCAGTGAGATGCCCACTGCAGCAACATCGGTGCCCAACCAGCGACCAACCATGCCGTCGTAACGACCGCCACCGCCGATTGAAGAACCAGAACCAGGATGCTCAATCTCAAAGATCGCTCCCGTGTAGTAGCCCATGCCGCGCACGAGCGTCGGGTCGAACCTCAGACGACCCGCAAACCGCGATTCAACGGCGGCAAAAATGTGTGCCAGTTCGGCTGGAGCTGGTAGATCGCCAACGATGCCGGCCAGCCAGCGCGCAGCCGCATCTGCAACTGCATGGCCCTGGCGTTCACGAAGCTCGGCAACGACGCCTTCAGCGCCTAATTTGTCGAGCTTGTCGATGGTGATCATCGCGCTCGGGCGATCGGCTTCGGCAACCCCGAGCGACGCCAAGTTCTGGTTGAGTAGTTCTCGGTGATTCACACGGATGATTGCGTCTTGTAGCCCGAGTGAGTCGAGCGCATCTAGCGAAGAGGTTAGTAGGTCGATTTCGGCAAGATTGGAATTATCGCCGATGATGTCGATGTCGCACTGCACGAACTGGCGGTAACGACCCTTTTGCGGACGTTCAGCTCGCCAAACCGGGCCAATCTGAATAGCCTTAAACACCGGTGGAAGGTCGTTGCGATTGGTTGCGTAGTAGCGAGTGAGCGGAACAGTTAGGTCGAACCGCAAACCGAGGTCGCTTAGTTCGCTCTCGTTTGAAGATGCCAACGCTGCCTCAAGTTCGGCACCACGCTTCATGACGCGATAGGCGAGCTTCTCGTTGTCGCCACCCTGGCCGCTGGTGAGTTTCTGAATGTCTTCTAGGGCGGGAGTTTCTATCTCTTGAAAACCGTGTGCACGATAGGTGCCACGGATGCGCGCCAGAACCTGCTCGCGCTGACGTTTTTCGGCAGGCAGAAAATCGCGCATGCCACGGGGTGGGTTCACGTCTTTAGCCATGAGTCAATCTTGCCAGAGGGTTTGCGCTGAGCCAGTAATCTGCGCCTACTAATCGATCTCGCGGCCGACCACGCCAGCATCCGAGGCTTCTAAAACCTCAACCTTGCGAATGTCATCCATGAGGTCACGAACGGCAGAACGCAGGGCACGCTCCGAATCGAGGCCGTTGGCGCGGGCCGAGGTTACTATTGCGAGAAGTAATCCGCCGAGCTGCTCTTCGTCTTCAACCTGCAGCGGTCCGGCGGCGCCAGCTTCGAGCACACCGATCTTCTCGGCTTTGCCCAAAACCTTGTCGGCGAGCGCTAGAGAAGGCATTGCAATAGCCACTCCGTCTAGCACGCTCTCGCGCTCGGGCTTTTCACGCTTCTTGTGGTTGTCCCAATTGAGCATGACTTCATCGCCGGTTGACGCGGCAAACTTTGCAAGTTCTTCGGCATCGCCAAACACGTGAGGATGACGTGAAACCATCTTGTCGCGCATCTTGGCTGCCACGTCTTGAATGTCAAACGGCTCACCAAGCGAACCCGAGGCAGCCAAATCGCTGTGGAAAACCACCTGATAAAGCACATCGCCGAGTTCTTCGAGAATGTCGTCGCGTTTACCCGACTCGATTGCGTCAATCAGCTCATAGGTTTCTTCAAGCAGATACTTCACCAACGACTCATGGGTTTGTTCGGCGTCCCAGGGGCAACCGCCTGGTGCACGCAGTTTGTGCGCGGTGGCTAGCAGGTCTTCGAGTTCACTCATTGGTTCTCCTTATTTGCAAAAACTGTAGCCAAGAAAGCCCAGGTCCAGTCGATAACCGCGCGGTCTCGCAGCGGTTCGCCCGTGGCATCCTTGGGGGTTGGCACGGTGAGCAGGTTATTGGTTTGCAGGTAGCGCATACCCGGATACAGGTGGCTCAACCTCACCTGCTCCCCTTCGCTCAGATCAACCGGCTTGAAATTAGCCTGCGAGCCGAGCAGCGTTACATCTTTGAGCCCAAGCCGGTTGGCCTGTTGGCGAAGTTCGGTTACGTCGATGAGGTTTAGCACCGACTGTGGCGCAGTGCCGTAGCGATCTGTGAGTTCTGCCAGAATCGCGTCGAGTTGCACGCGATTACCCTTAGCGCCGCTCGCCGAAGAGAGCTTGTGATATGCCTCGAGTCGCAGGCGTTCGCTGTCGAGATAGGTGGCCGGAATGTGCGCATCGACCGGCAGCTCGAGTTTGAGCTCGGCTGGCGATTCGGCTTTTTCGCCCTTGAATTCTGCAACCGCTTCACCGATCATCCGCAGGTACAAGTCGAACCCAACTCCGGCGATGTGCCCCGACTGCTCGCCGCCGAGCAGGTTTCCGGCTCCACGAATTTCGAGATCTTTGAGCGCCACCTGCATTCCAGAACCCAGTTCGTTGTTTGCAGCGATGGTGGCGAGGCGGTCGTGTGCGAGGTCGGTGAGCGGCTTCGATGGGTCGTAGAAGAAGTATGCGTAGGCACGCTCGCGGCTGCGGCCGACGCGTCCGCGAATCTGGTGAAGCTGGCTCAGCCCAAATCGCTCCGCTCGGTCGACGATCAGCGTATTGGCATTTGGAATGTCGATTCCGGTTTCGATGATGGTGGTTGAAACCAGCACATCAAAGCGGCGTTCCCAGAAGTCGACAACCACCTGCTCAAGAAGACTTTCGCTCATCTGACCGTGCGCCACGGCGATGCGCGCCTCGGGCACTAGCTCGGCCAGGTCGGCCGCCACCTTATCGATGCTTTCAACGCGGTTGTGCACAAAGAACACCTGACCCTCGCGAATCAACTCGCGCCTAATGGCTGCCGCAACCTGCTTTTCGCTGTAGCCGCCAATGTAGGTGAGAATCGGGTGGCGATCTTCTGGCGGGGTGGCCAGGGTCGACATTTCACGGATGCCGGTGACGGCCATCTCTAGCGTTCGGGGAATCGGAGTTGCCGACATCGAGAGCACGTCAACGTTTTGTTTCATGTCTTTGAGCTTCTCTTTGTGCTCAACGCCGAAGCGTTGCTCTTCATCGATGATGATGAGCCCTAGGTTTCTAAACTTCACACTTGAGGCAAGCAGACGGTGTGTTCCGATCACCATATCGACCGCACCCGTTTCGAGGCCCTCGAGAGTGGACTTTACCTCTGACGCCGACTGAAAACGAGATAGCGACTTGACCGTAACCGGAAACCCTGCGAAGCGTGACAGCACCGTTTCGGTGTGCTGGCGAACTAGCAAAGTGGTTGGCACGAGCATGGCAACCTGTTTGCCGTCTTGGATGGCCTTGAAGGCAGCTCGAATGGCTACCTCGGTCTTGCCGTAACCAACATCGCCGGCCAAAAGTCGGTCCATCGGAATCTCGCGCTCCATGTCGCGCTTCACTTCTGCGATCGTGGTGAGTTGGTCGGGCGTTTCTACAAACTGAAAAGCCTCTTCGAGTTCGTGCTGCCAAGGAGTATCTGGGCCAAAAGCATGGCCGCGCGACTTCATTCGAGCCGAGTAAAGCTTGACCAGGTCGATGGCAATCTTGCGAACAGCCTTACGGGCACGACCCTTAACGTTTGCCCAGTCGCTGCCGCCCATCTTAGAAAGTACAGGTGCTTCTCCGCCGACGTAGCGAGTGAGCATGTCGAGTTGGTCGGTTGGCACAAAGAGGGTGTCGCCTGGCTGCCCGCGTTTCGACGGCGCATATTCGATAAGCAGATATTCGCGTTCGTGCTGCGCACGCCCAACTCCGGTGCGACGCGTAACCAGCTCTTTGAAGCGACCGATTCCGTGAACCTCGTGCACCACGTAATCGCCTTGTTTGAGAGTCAGCGGGTCTACAGCTTGCCCGCGCTTGGCGGCGAGTTTTCGCACCTGCGGGTTTACATATGTAGCTGTGCGGCCATAAAACTCCGACTCGCTGATGACAATCAACTGGGATGCCGGGGCAGTGAAGCCGTGGCGAAGCGGAGCTTGCACGAGCCAAACCGGTCGCAAGCTTTTGGCGTTGGTCGGTAACTCGGGTAGTTCGTTGACTAGCTGCGCATCGAGTCCGGTGGCACGAAGCACCTCACCGATTCGTTCGAGCGTTCCGTGCCCCTCGGCCGCAATAACCACCTGCTGTTCGTTTCGCACCTGGTCTTCGATCCAAGAAACCATGGTTGAGTCGGCGGTGGTGAATGTCGGTATTTCGAGCAGTTCGAGTGACACTTGCGCTTGATCATCGGCCGGAAACTGACTTACCGTCACAAACTGCCGCTCGCCCATCGAAGAAACGAAGGCCGTGATGTCGACGAAGCCTCCGGCACTCAAGTCGATTGGCGCTTTGGCACCTTCGATTGCTGCATCCCAGGCAGCATGCAAGAACTCTTCATTGGTTTCGACAAGGTTGGCGGCACGGGCGGCAGCTTTTTCGGGTTGCAACAGTGTGACACTGGCGGCGGCGGGCAGGTAACTGGTAAACGGAACCATCGCATCGACTAGCACGGGAGCGAGTGACTCCATACCTTCAACCGGCATTCCTTCGGTGATCTTGGCCAACATGGTCGAAAGGTTAGGAAACTCGTGCTGCATTTCACGAGCTCGTGACGCCACCGACGGGGTAATGATGACTTCGCGCGCCGCGTAGATATCTACCGAGGCGATGGCGCTCTGACCAGCTTCTATGGTGAGCGATCGTTGGTCGGCAACCGAGAATTCGCGTATCTCTTCAAGTTCGTCACCAAAGAATTCGAGGCGAACCGCGTGCTCGGCAGTGGTCGGAAAAATATCGACAATGCCGCCTCGGGCGGCAAATTCGCCTCGCTTGGTAACCATGTCGACCCGAACGTAAGCCATTTCAACCAACTTGAGGTTGAGTTCTGGCAGCAGGTAGTCGCCGCCGACCTTCAGGTTTAGCGGCGGGTGGTCGCCAAGCCCAGCAACCACCGGCTGAAGTACTGCGCGAACCGAGGCCAAAACAACAACGGGGTGTGTCAGCGCTACCTCGCCCTGTGAAAGCTCGTGAAGTCGGTGCAAAACCTTGAGGCGTTTACCCACGGTCTCCGGGCTCGGGCTAAGGCGCTCGTGCGGCAGGGTTTCCCATGAAGGAAACTCGAGAAGTTCCAGATTAGGCATCAAAGCCTTAAGCGCCAACGAAGTGTCTTCTGACTCACGACCGGTGGCAACAACAATCAACTGAACTCGACCAAGGTTCTTATCGGCTCGAAGGTGATCGAGAAGCGCAACGATGGTGGCGTGTGAACTGGCCGGTGCTAGAAGTTCAATTCTTCGGTTTTTGAGCTTCGATTGCAGCTTGGCAACCGGGTATCCCTCAGAAACGAGCGTGACAAGGCGCGAAAGGGCCCAAGGATGCTTCTGACTATCCACCCCTCAAGTGTAAGCGCGTGCTGGGTGAGTGAGTTTCGCTAGTTTGGTGCTCTAGTTTGGCGAATGAAACTGCTGTTGAGCCTTCATGAGGCCGTCAACAAGGATGGCTTCGATTGCATCCGAGCCGGTTTCGAGGGTTAGCGCTAAACCCTTTTTCTCGGCGCTAGAGAAGTCTTTGAGAACAAAATCGCTAACCTCTTGCTGGCCGGGTGGGCGACCGATGCCGACGCGCACACGAATAAATTCTTGGGTGCCGATGGCCGAGATTATGTCGCGCAGTCCATTGTGGCCGGCATGGCCACCGCCTTGCTTAATGCGCACGTCGTGCACAGGAATATCTAGCTCGTCGTGAACCACGATTATGTGGCTTGGAGCGATGTCGAAGAATTTGGCGAGGCCGGCAACCGGGCCCCCGCTGGTGTTCATGAAACTTAGGGGCTTAGCCAGAATGACTTTGGGGCCACCAACACCGAGTCGAGTCTCGGCGATAACCGAGTTTGTTTTGTGAGATTTGAAGCCAACGCCCACGCGGGCTGCGAGATTGTCGAGCACCATTTGCCCAACATTGTGCCGATTGCCAGAGTAGCCGGGCCCGGGGTTACCGAGCCCGACTACTAGATAAGGCAAATTACTCAGCTGCGGCCTCGCCGGCTAGCTCTTCGGCGTGACCAGCTGCGGTTGCAATAACCGATGCGATCAGTTCTTCAGGGTCTAGGTCTAGCGATACACCAGCGGCAAGCTTGATGTCTTTGGCAAGAACGTGGTGACCAGCGCCTTCTTTGTTGAGAACAACTTCAACGAACTCAGGAATGTTGTTGGCTTCGGTTAGAAGCTTCACGGTCTTGTGCTCGAGGTCGAGGGTGGTGCCGCTCAGGGTCTCGCCTACAACGTGAACGGGAACCTCAACGTGTACCTTCTCGCCCTTGACGATGGTTACTAGGTCGATGTGCTCGATCACCATGGTGACGACATCTTTGGTGGCGCTCTTTACGAGAACCGACTCGTGCTTGCCATCGATAACGAGGTCTAGCACTGCGTTCTTGTGACGAAGCACAAGTGCTACGTCGTGAGCAGGAAGAGTGATGTGGCGTGGCTCTGAGCCGTGACCGTAGATCACTGCAGGAGTGCGGCCGGCTGCGCGAGCCTTGCGAGCTGCACCCTTACCAAAAGAGGTGCGGGTCTCTGCAACTAGAGATGCTTCAGACATTTTTATCCAATCCAGACTCGAGGTCTGCTGTTGTGCTTAGGTATCAACTCAAGCGTTGTCACGCGAGGATAAGGCCAAATGGTTGGCTTGCCCCGTCGATTACGGCTTCATCCTTGCGGAATCGGCCCTCGCCGTTGTCTGGCATAAGTCTATCGGGCGCGCAGGCGAGCCACAACCCAGCGCAGCGCGAGCGCTAAACCAAGAATGCATGCGCTGACCCAAACCGCCGGGCCAGGCACCGCGAGCAACAATGCAACGCAGAGCACGAACCCGAGAACTGCAACGATTTTGCTGCTTGGCCTGGCGGCTTTGCCTACGCGGAAAGCTGCCAAGTGACCGATTGCATAGTAAAGCAGCACCGAGAACGAACTAAAACCAACCATCCACTGCCAGTAGGGGTTGAGCACCAGAAGGGCGATGGCTCCGCCGGCAATCAGCACTTCGGCAACCCAAGGTGAACCGAAGCGGTTGCGATGTTCGAAGAACTTGGGCAGTTCGGCATCCTCGGCCATAGTCGCAGCGGTACGTGAAACCCCGGCGAGCAACGCGAGCATCGAACCAAGGCTTGCGCCACCTACCACCAGTAGTGTCACCCACTCCGCAAACACCCCACTGCCCATCAGAGCAAATGGGCGCGATGTGTGCTGAAGATCAGCGCCGAAGGTGAGTGTCAGCGCGACTGCCACGAGTAGGTAAACACCAAGAACGCTAACCAGTGTGATTGTGATGGCTCTAGGAATGTTCTTGAGCGGGTCGAGCACTTCATCGCCGAGTGTTGCCACGCGTGCGTAACCCGCGAACGCAAAAAATAGCAGCGATGCCGCCGAGAGAATGCCGGTTGGGTTGGCGAACAACTCAACCTGGGCTACCACCTGGTGCGACTCGGTTATGCCGGCCACCGAGGCGCCCAGCAGATACACAGTGGTAGAAATTGCTAAGACTGCAGCGACTAGCGCGGTTCGGTTGATGCCCAAAATGTTGAGCAGCGCAAGAAGCCCGATGGCGCATGCAGCGGTTACCAAACCGTGCTCGGGGTTAACGTAAACACCAAACACATAGGCAATCGCGGCAATCGAGCCGATCTTGCCAAATACAAAAGAGAACCCGGCTATGAATGACGCGGTGTCACCCAGTTCGACCCGTGCGTATGAGTAGACGCCACCCGGGCGGCTGGTGCGGCGGGCAAGTTTATAAACAGAAGCCGCGTTCAAAGTGGCCACCGAGGCAGCTAGAAACAAGGCAGTGAAAAGAGCTGGGGTCTTAGCCGAGGCATCGCCAAAGACGTTGAAGACGCCCGCACCGAGCATCGATGCAACACCGATGGCGACGGCGCCAAACAGGCCAATTTGCTGCTTAGGCGCACTCATTTATTTACGAACTAAGCGTGACCCGGAAAGAGCGAGTTTACCGAATCGTCGTCGAACACCGCACTGATCGCCTTGGCGATTAGCGGCGCGATAGAAAGCACTTCTAGCTTTTCGAAGGTCTTGTCTGGGCCGATTGGCAGGGTGTTGGTTACAACAACGGCGTCAACCGAGTCGCCAGAAAGGCGCTCTACGGCGGCACCCGAGAAGATTGCGTGAGTTGCTGCCACAATAACGCGGGCCGCACCGTTCTTCTTTAGCGCTGAGGCCGCCGCAACGATGGTTCCCGCGGTGTCGATCATGTCGTCGACCAGCAAACAGGTGCGTCCGTTTACGTCACCAACGAGTTCGTGGGCGGTTACCTGGTTAGGCACATCTGGGTCGCGACGCTTGTGGATGATTGCGAGAGGTGCACCCAGGCGCTCGGCCCAGATGTCTGCCACGCGCACGCGGCCAGAGTCTGGCGAAACCACGGTTAGCGGTTCGTCACCCCATTTAGCTTCGACGTGGTCGCAGAGCATTGGCAGAGCCCAAAGGTGGTCGACTGGTCCATCGAAGAATCCCTGAATTTGCGGGGTGTGAAGGTCAACCGACATTAGTCGATTAGCGCCGGCAACCTTATAAAGGTCGGTAACTAGACGAGCAGAGATTGGCTCGCGGCCCTTGTGCTTCTTGTCTTGCCGGGCGTAAGGAAAGAACGGAGAGACAACCGTGATGCGCTTGGCCGATGCTCGCTTTAGTGCGTCGATCATTAAAAGCTGCTCCATTAGCCAGTGGTTGACTGGGTCTGGGTGAGCCTGAATGACGAAAGCGTCAACGCCGCGAACGCTCTCTTCGAAACGAACGAAAGTTTCACCGTTGGCAAAGTCATAAGCGGTAGTTGGCACGAGCTCGGTACCCAGAATTTGGGCAATCTCTTGAGCCAAACCCTGGTGGGCGCGTCCGCTGAGCAGTGCGAGTCTTTTACGACCGGTGATTGTGATTTCGCTCAATGCGGGGCTCCCAAACTAGATGGTTGACTTTTTAGTTTTTTGAATCGGTTGCTGCCGCAGAAGCAGCTGAACCCGGACGCTTCTGCAGAACCCAATCGGCTAGATTGCGCTGCGGAGACACGTTCATAGCTAACGCGCCTGGCTCGACATCTTTTCTTACTGCGGTTCCGGCAGCCGTATAGGCTCCATCTCCAATAGTAATGGGGGCAACGAAAACGTTTTGCGAGCCAGTTCTAACGTGAGAGCCAATCACGGTGCGGTGCTTGTTGACGCCGTCGTAGTTGGCGAAAATCGTGCCGGCACCGATGTTTGAACCAACGCCGATTTCGGCATCGCCCACATATGAAAGGTGAGGAACCTTGCTGCCAGCGCCAATTTTGGCGTTCTTGGTTTCAACGAACGTGCCGATTTTTCCGTCGGCACCCAAATCGGTGCCGGGGCGAAGGTAAGCGTAGGGCCCCACGGTAGCGCCCGCGCCGATTTTTGAGCTGCTGGCGTGCGACTTTACGATGCTCGCGCCTTCGCCGATTTCAACATCGGTGGCAAAAACTTCTGGGCCAAGGGTGGCATTCTCACCAACAGTGGTGAGCCCTCTAAGAATGGTTCCGGGCCAGATGGTTACATCTTTGGCAAGTTGAACGGTGACGTCGATCCACGTCGAAGGTGGGTCGACGATGGTCACACCGGCGCGCATCCAGGCATCACAGATACGGGCATTGAGTTCGGCGGCAACCTCGGCAAGCTGAACACGATCGTTGATGCCGGCGACCTGCCATTGGTCTTCCACCGAAAGCGCCTGAACCGTTAGCCCCTGAGCCAAAGCGATGGTGACCACGTCGGTGAGGTACTTCTCACCTTGCGCGTTGGCCTTTTCAAGCTTCGAAAGTGCGCTTCTGAGCAATGCCGAATCAAAAACGTAAACGCCGGCGTTGACTTCGTCGATCTCGAGCTCGGCCTCGGAGGCATCCTTGTGCTCAACTATGCGGGCAAAAGCGCCAGTTTCGTCGCGAACGATGCGCCCGTAACCGGTTGGGTCTTCGGTAAAGGTCGATAGCACCGATGCCGCATAGCCGCCGACAAGGTGTGCCTCGAGTAGAGCTTCGATGGTGGCAACCTCAAGCAGTGGTACGTCGCCGCTGGTAACCACAATGGCACCTTCAAACTCGGCCGGAAAAGCCGCCAAGGCGCATTCAACCGCACGTCCGGTGCCCGGAACATCGTCTTGATCGGCGATCACTGAGGTTGGGTAGAAGTCTTGGATGTATGAAGCGATGAGGTCACGTTGGTGGCGAACCACCGGCACCACGTGCGCCGCACCCAACGAATGTGCGGTCGAAAGAGCGTGGCCCAGAAGTGGCATGCCAGCCAACTCGTGCATAACTTTTGGCTTGGATGATTTCATGCGAGTGCCTTCACCCGCGGCAAGAACAATAACCCCAAGGTGCTGCTCAGACATAGCACTCCAATCGCTCACTGCTTGCTGGCCCACCAGGACTCGAACCTAGACAAACGCCTCCAAAGGGCGTGGTGCTGCCATTACACCATGGGCCAACGTCGCCAGCTTTTACACGTGCGACCCCTATAGTCTGCCAGATTTAGGCGAGTAACTCCGAAGTTTCTAGCCACTCGAGCTCGAGGTTTTCACGTTTTTCGTTCAACTTGCTCTGGCGTTCAACCAACGCCGCCAACCCGGCGTAGTCGTTCTGGTCGTGAATTGCCATTTCTTGGTGCAGCACGCTTTCTTCTTGAGAGGTTTTCTCGAGTGCGCGCTCGATTCTAGCCAGATTCTTTTGCGCATCACGAAGTTGAGCCCCGCCGAGCGCGGGCTTAGTTGACGCACCGACTGCGGGCGTCGCAATCTGCGCCTCATTCGCGGCGGAGCTAGTTGGGTGATTGTTTGAAGACGCGCTCAAGCTAGCCGCGCGCAGCGAAAGGTACTGGTCGACGCCCCCGGTGAGGTGACGCAACTTTCCGTCGCCCATCAGCGCGTACTGGTTGTCGGTAACTCGCTCGAGTAGGTAGCGATCGTGGCTCACCACGATTAGCGTGCCCGGCCAGCCATCGAGCAGATCTTCCATGGCGGCAAGAATGTCGGTGTCGAGGTCGTTGGTTGGCTCATCGAGAATCAGCAGGTTTGGTTCGCCAAAAAGCAGGCGCAAGAACTGCAAACGACGGCGCTGCCCACCCGAGAGGTCTTCGATGGGAGTTTGCAGTTGCGCTTGGCTGAATCCGAGTTGCTCAACCAATTGGGTAACGCTCACTTCCTTCTTATTTACGTTGAAGGTAGAGCGTTCGCGAGCAATCAGTTGAAAGATGCGCTCACCGTGAAACTCATCGAGTTCACGCACATCTTGGCTCAAAATGGCGATCTTCACCGTTTTACCGCGCTTGATGCGCCCAGAAGTTGGGTTTAGCTGCCCGTCGATGAGCTTGAGCAGAGTGGTTTTACCCGCACCGTTTACCCCAACCAGCCCCACTCGATCACCGGGACCAAGCCTCCAGGTGACATCGGTGAGAATCTTGCGGCCCTCAATCGAGTAGTCGATTGCTTCGACGTCGATTACGTCTTTGCCAAGTCTTGCGGTGGCAAGTTTTGATAGCTCAACCCGGTCGCGCGGCTCGGGTTCGTTAGCAATCAGTTCGCTAGCGGCATCCATGCGAAATTTTGGCTTGGATGTTCGTGCCGGCGCTCCTCGTCGAAGCCAGGCGAGCTCTTTACGAAGCACATTCTGGCGGCGAGACTCAGAAGCCGCGGCACTTCGATCGCGTTCGGCTCGCTGCAAAATGTAGGCCGCGTAACCACCTTCGAAAGGTTCGATCTTGCCACCGTAGACCTCCCAGGTGAAGTTGCAAACTGCGTCTAGAAACCACCGGTCGTGTGTGACCACAACCAGACCGCCGGTGTTTTTTGACCAACGTTCGTTTAGGTGCTTTGCCAGCCAAGCCACGCCTTCGACATCGAGGTGGTTGGTTGGTTCGTCGAGCATGACAATGTCGAGATCTTGAACCAAAAGCGCAGCAAGGGCAACTCTGCGGCGTTGGCCACCGCTGAGCTCTGAGACCTTCTGGTTCCAGTCGAGGTCGTTTAGTAGCCCGCCAATAACGTCGCGCACCTTGGGGTTCGAAGCCCACTGGTGTTCAGGCATCTCGCCAACCACCGCTTCGCCAACGCTGAGTTCGCCGTCGAGAACATCGCCCTGATCGAGAAGACCGACGCGAAGGCTGCCGCGGTAAGTTACACGCCCTTCATCGGGCTCGAGGCGCTTTGCCAATACCTTCAGTAACGTCGACTTTCCATCGCCGTTTCTACCAACTACGCCGATTCGATCGCCATCGTTGATGCCCATGGTGATGTTGTCGAAAACCTCTTTGGTCGGAAAAGCCAAATGGATGTTCTCAGCTCCGAGTAAGTGCGCCACGCCTTAGCCCTTCAACAATTCGGCACCGCTGTTGGTGCTAGAGCATGCGACGACGCTGAAGTTGGCTTCGGTAAGTTTCGTGGCAAGCTCTTTTGCGGCTTCAGCCGATGGTGCCAGGGCGGCCACCGTTGGGCCCGAACCAGAGACGAACGCACGTACAGCACCAAAGCGCTCGGCTGCTGCGATCGTGAATTCCAGCTCGGGCATCAGCGCAATGGCGGCCGGCTCAAGATCGTTATGGATGAGCCGCGCAATTGACTCGAAATCGCCCGCAGCCAATGCGGCGATAAGTTGCTTTGGCTCAACCGGAACATCGACTGCCCGCGGGTCTTGGCCCTGTTGTGCACGCTGCCGATCGAGTTCGGAGTAGACGGCGGGAGTCTTAAGGCCGTCTTGGCAGGTGATCATCACGAAGTGAAGCGGGCGGGCCAGCTCGAGCTTTCTGAGATGCTCACCTCTACCGGTTCCGATGGCTGTGCCACCGAGAAGCGCAAACGGAACGTCGGCCCCGAGTTTTACAGAGGCTGCGACCAGGGCATCCGTGGATATTTCGAGGTGAAACTTTTCGACTGCGGCCAACAATGCCGCCGCGGCATCGGCGCTACCGCCAGCCATACCTCCGGCCACCGGCACGTGCTTGTCGATTAGAAAGTTAAGCGCCCTGAGCCTCTCGATACCAGCAAGCTCTGCAGCAAGCTCCACGGCCTTGACCACCAGGTTTGCACCGTCGGTTGGCACGAGCGCTAACTGTTCAGGCATTAGAGAGCCGGTAACGAAGATGTGGCCTTCGTCGTCTGCCGAGGTGCTGATCGAAACAGACTCGGTTATATCGAGCGCTTGATAGATGCTGCTAACCGCGTGGTAACCATCGCCGGCCAATGACCCCACCGCAAAGTGCAAGTTGACTTTGCCTGGAGCTGTTGCGGTCACGGTACGCATTAGACGCCCAACCGCTTCTTTAGGTTTTCGATGAGAGTAAACCAGTAGTCTCGCCAGCCATCCACCTGCTGCTGGTTCTTGCACAATTCGTGAACGATCACGATGTCGGTCGATTCGCCTGCTGCACTGAAACTAACCGCCGCTCGAGTCATATCGCCAAAAGCCATGGTTACCCGATCGAGTTCCTTGCGCACGAGCATCCGTGGCTCTTGCTCGGTGGGCCATTGCGAAATGTCACCAAGAATGACAAAGATTCGTGAAAGCGGAACCGCAATTCGAAAACTCAGTTCGAACTGACGAAGTCCGTTGTCGCGGCTGGTCGAGGAATCACTCATGACTGCTCGCAATCGCTACGAACTGCGCGATGGTGAGCTTTTCGCCTCGGCTCTGAGGGCTGATGCCTGCACTTACTAGCCGCGACTCTGCAGCGGCAGCGCTACCTGCCCACGAAGCAAGCGCTTGGCGAAGTGTCTTGCGGCGCTGAGCAAAGGCTGCATCGATTACTGCGAAGGTTTGCTTGCGCAGAGTTTCGTCGCCGAGGGCGACCTCATGCCGTTCGAAATAGACCAGAGCTGAGTCGACGTTCGGTACCGGCCAAAAAATGGTTCGACCTACGTTTCCGGCCAAATTCGCCGCCGCGTACCAAGCCAGTTTGGCACTTGGCGCACCGTAGACCTTGCTGTCAGGTGCGGCCGCTAGGCGGTGAGCAACTTCGGCCTGAACCAGCACCAAACCCTTGGCAATCGTAGAAAAGCGTTCGAGAAAATTCAGCAGCACAGGCACTGAAATGTTGTATGGCAGATTGGCCACGAGAGCATCGGGTGGGGTTGGCAGCGAGTCGAGAGTCATCGCGTCGTGTGTGACGAGCGTAAAGTTTGTGCCTGGCGCGCGCTTGGCAATGGTTTGTTCTAGGGCCGCCGCCATTCGCCGATCGATCTCAACCGCGGTCACGCTCTTGGCCACCTCGAGCAAGCCAAGTGTGAGTGAGCCCAAACCCGGACCAATTTCGACCACGTTCTCTAGACCGCTCAGCTTGGCAGCGCCAACGATGCGCCTAATCGTGTTGGGGTCAGTAACAAAGTTTTGCCCAAGTTTTTTGGTTGGCACCACATCGAGCTTTGCCGCGAGCTCGCGCACATCGTTGCCACCCAGAAGTTCGACCATCAGAGACCCTCGCTCCACGAACCATAAACGCGTTCGGTGTTAGCGGTTAGCTGCGCGGCCAATTCGTTGACGTCAGCTCCCCTAACCTCGGCCATCTTTCTCACCGTGATGGGCACCAAATACGATGCGTTCGGGCGGCCACGGTAAGGCTCCGGGGTTAAAAACGGGGCGTCGGTTTCGACCAACAGTAATTCGGCTGGAGCATATTCCAGAGCATCGCGCAGGTGCTGGTTTCGCTTGATCGTGATGTTGCCGGCAAAAGACATGTACCAGGCGTTTGCGGCGCAAATCTTGGCGAACTCTAGGTCTCCAGAGAAACAGTGCAGAACAACTTTGCTTGGCGCACCAACCCTCAAGAGCGTTTCAACCACTTGGTCGTGCGCCTCGCGGTCGTGGATCATTAGGGCGATGTCGTTTTCTTTTGCAATGCGAATGTGGTCTTCGAACGAGAATTGCTGCAACTTGAGAGAGTCGTTGCCTTCGGTTCTAAAAAAGTCGAGACCGGTTTCGCCAATGGCGCGCACCCGAGGCTCAGCTGCAAGTTCTTCGATCTCTGCGATTGCTGCCTCTAGCTTTTCGCGGGTTTCATAAAGTGGCGCTTCGTTTGGGTGCAGAGCAACGGCTGCCAAAACTCTTGGTTCTTTGGCTGCCAAACGTGCCGACCACTTCGATGACTCGAGTGTGACACCCACTTGAACCACACCCATGATTCCAGCCTGATTAGCAAGATCGAGTTGCTCGCTAGGAGTCATCGGGTTCTCGCCGTCGGCAAAATCAAAGTGCGTGTGATTGTCGTAGGTGCCAACCTCCAGCGGTTCGGGCATTGGCGGGTAACGCAAATCGCGGGTGCTGCCGTCTTCGCTGCGATCTCTTCGCGAACGAATTGGAGCGTCTTCGCTCATTACTTGCCTTCGTCGTCGGTTTCGATGCGAGGAAATAGCGAGTCGAGGTCACCGATCTTTACCCCGGCAGCCAACTGACCCCAGTTAGCCGACTCGCTCAATGGTTGGTCGGAAAGCTCGCCAAGCGAACCCTCGGTGAGCGCCGCCCAAAGCTTTGCGGTCGACTTTGGCATTACCGGCGCCAGCGCGATTGCCAGCACACGAAGGCCTTCGACAGTTGTGTAGAGCACCGATGCGAGGCGCTCACGTTGCGCTTCATCTTTGGCCAGCACCCACGGTTCGGTCACGGTGATGTAGTTGTTCAGTTCATCAACGAGAGCCCAAACCGATGCAATGGCTTCGTGTATCGCAATCTCTTCGATGGCGGCGTCGGCGTTTGCAATTGCTTTTGCAGCCACTGCCTGAACCTGCAGGTCGGCTTCGTTGTAGGCGCCAGGCGCTGGCACCACTCCGTCGAAGTAGCGCTTAACCATCGCTAGAACGCGCGAAGCCAGGTTGCCGAAACCGTTAGCGAGTTCGCTCTGGTAGCGAGCCGAGAGGTCTTCCCACGAGAATGAGCCATCTTGTCCAAAGGCGATTGCCTTCATAAAGTAATAGCGGAACGCGTCTGAACCGAAGGTGTCGGTGATTTGAGCGGGAGCGATACCGGTGAGTTTCGACTTCGACATCTTTTCGCCGCCGACCAGCAACCAACCGTGACCAAACACGCGCTCGGCAGGCTTTAGCCCCGCGGCCATGAGCATTGCGGGCCAAATTACGGCATGAAAACGCAGGATGTCTTTACCGACGACCTGCACCGAAGCTGGCCAGAGGCGCTCGAAGTTTGCTGGATCTTCGCCGTAACCGATGGCGGTGATGTAGTTGAGCAGAGCGTCGAACCACACGTAGGTAATGTGCGAGTCGTCCCAGGGAATGTCGATTCCCCAGTCGAACTTCTCTTTGGAACGCGAGATTGAGAGGTCTTCGAGGCCGCGGCGAACGAACGAAATGACCTCGTTGCGCGCTGACTCGGGTTGAATGAACTTTGGGTTCTGCTCGTAAAAGTCGAGCAGCGGCGCAGTGAATTCGCTCAGCTTGAAGAAGTAGTTGGTTTCTTGCAAACGCTCAACCGGGCGGCTGTGAATCGCGCAGACATCCTGGCCTACATATTCACCTTCGCCTTCGATGAGGTCGGCTTCGGTCTTGTACTCCTCGCAACCAACGCAGTAGTTGCCTTCGTAAGAACCTCGGTAGATAAACCCGGTGTCGTGAAGGTGCTGCAGGAACTTTTGAACGTTCTTTTCGTGGCGCTCTTCGGTGGTGCGAATGAAATCTTGGTTGTCAATGTCGATGGTGTCGAGAAGCGGCAACCACGAGTCGTGCACCAGCTGGTCGGCCCAAGCCTGCGGAGTGCTCCCGTTGCCAACGGCGGTTCGCAGAATCTTTTCGCCGTGCTCATCGGTGCCGGTTAGCAAAAAAGAATCTTCGCCGCGCTGGCGGTGCCAGCGAGCCAACACGTCGGCAGCAACCTCGGTGTAGGCGTGCCCAATATGAGGGGCATCGTTTACATAGAAGATCGGAGTCGTTACATAAAACGACTTTGAGGCGGGCGTGCTTGGCATTGTTCTAGTTTAAGGCTCA
>JAHEAT010000055.1 GCA_024642605.1 Microbacteriaceae bacterium | reverse complement strand
CCGAGACAATGCGCGAGCGCGAAAGGTCATCGAGCCAGATGCTTACGCCATTGGCGGCTAGTTGAGCTAGGGGAGTAGTCATGATTCTTTTCTCTCTTCTTCTTTAGAGGCTTTTTAGAACTTCTTTGGCAGTTGCTACAACTGCTTCGGTGGTGATGCCAAACTCGCGGAACAGGGTCTGGTAGTCGGCCGATGCACCGTAGTGCTCGATCGAAACGCTCTTACCGAATGGGCCAACATACTTCGACCAGCCGAGGGCTAGTCCGGCCTCAACCGAGACGCGAGCCTGAACCTTGCTTGGCAGGACTTCTTCGCGGTATGCGTCGGACTGCTCGTCGAACCATTCGAGGCAAGGGGCAGAGACAACGCGGGTTGCGATACCTGCGGCTTCAAGCTGCTCACGGGCGGCCACGGCGAGCTGAACTTCAGAACCTGTCGCGATCAAGATCAACTTCGGTTTGCCGTTGGCAGCATCGACCAGGGTGTATGCACCCTTCGAGGTGTTCGAAGCGTCTGCGAAGCCTTCGCCGCGCTGGAACACCGGAATGTTCTGACGGGTCAGCGCGATACCCGCAGGGCCCTGTCGACGCTCGAGAATCGTCTTCCAGGCGTATGCGGTTTCGTTGGCGTCACCCGGGCGAACGATGTCCAAGTTTGGAATCGCGCGAAGGGTTGCCAACTGCTCGATCGGCTGGTGGGTTGGCCCGTCTTCACCAAGGGCCACGGAGTCGTGGGTCCAGACAAAGATAGAAGGAACACCCATTAGGGCGGCCAAGCGAACAGCCGGGCGCATGTAGTCGCTGAATATTAGGAAGGTGCCACCGAATGCGCGGGTCTTTCCGTGCAAGACGATGCCGTTCAAAATCGAACCCATGGCGTGCTCGCGAATACCGAAGTGCAGCACGCGACCGTACTTGTTGCCCTTCCATTCGTGAGTTGACCATTCCGAAGGAATGAACGAAGGCGAGCCTTCGATGGTAGTGAGGTTCGACTCGGCTAGGTCGGCCGAACCGCCCCAAAGTTCAGGCATGACCTTGGCAATTGCGTTGATTACCTTGCCAGAAGCCGAACGGGTCGAGATCTCTGTGCCCGAATCGAAAACTGGCAGCGAGGCAGCTAGTTCAGCCGGCGTTTCGCCGCTCTCGACGCGGTCAAGAAGCTTCTTCTGCTCTGGGTTTGCGTTTGCCCAGTCGTCGAATGCCGACTGCCAAACCTTGCGGTTTTCGCTAGCAAACTGCTGGTAACCACGAGTGTGAGCCAAAACCTCTGGGGCCACGTCGAACGACTTCTCTGGGTCAAAACCTAGAGCGGTCTTCAAACCAGCCAGCTCCTCTGCGCCGAGCTTTGCGCCGTGGATTTTTCCGCTGTTTTGCTTGGTTGGCGAAGGCCAGCCGATGATGGTGCGCAAGCGAATTAGCGAAGGCTTGTCGGTAACTGCCTTGGCTGCCTGAATGGCGTTGTAGAGCTCTTCTAAGTCTTCTTCGTAGTTGCCGGTCTTCTTCCAGTCAACGGTCTGCACGTGCCAACCGTATGACTCGTAGCGTGCCGAGACGTCCTCGGTAAAGGCGATGTCGGTGTCGTCTTCGATCGAAATCTGGTTGCTGTCGTAGATCACAACAAGGTTGCCGAGCTTCTGGTGGCCGGCAAGAGATGCGGCCTCAGAGGTGACGCCCTCCTGCATATCGCCGTCACCTGCAATGACGTAAACGAAGTGGTCAAACGGGCTGGTACCGGTGGCTGCGTTCGGGTCGTATAGACCGCGCTCGAAGCGGGCTGCGTAAGCAAAACCGGTTGCCGATGCAAGACCTTGGCCTAGAGGGCCAGTGGTGATTTCGACACCCTTGGTGTGGCCATACTCAGGGTGACCAGGAGTGGCCGAGCCCCAGGTGCGCAGAGCCTTTAGGTCGTCGAGCTCTAGGCCGTAGCCGTGCAAGAACAACTGGTTGTAGATGGTTAGCGATGAGTGGCCAACCGAGAGAATGAAGCGGTCGCGGCCGAGCCAGCGGTCGTCGCTTGGGTCGTGACGCATAACCTTGTTGAACAAGAGGTATGCCACTGGGGCTAGGCTGATCGCGGTTCCAGGGTGGCCGTTGCCAACCTTTTCTACTGCGTCTGCGGCTAAAACACGTGCGGTGTCTACTGCCTTTGAGTCAAGGTCGGTCCACTGGAATGCTGACAAGGCAGCTCCTTATTTCTAGGCGCGCTCATGCACGCTCGTGATTTTTGTTGATTGGGCAACGTCGCCGAAAGATGGTGGCTTTGCCACCTAAGAAGTCTACACCGCGAGACCTTAATCACTTGGGGAATAACGCGCCAAGTCACTGATTTAGAATTGAACGAACATGACCTCAAAAACCTCACCCAAGCGCGGCCTCGTCAGTAAAGCGAAGGCCTACCTTGCGCTAACTAAACCTCGGGTCATCGAGCTTCTTCTAATCACGACTGTTCCAACCATGATCCTGGCAAAACAGGGGCTCCCGAGCCTCTGGCTCGTGGTGGCAACCCTCGTTGGTGGTGCCTTGTCGGCTGGTTCGGCAAACGCATTCAACTGCTACATCGACGCAGACATCGACAAAATCATGGGACGCACAAAAAACCGCCCACTGGTAACCGGCGAGCTCACTAAACGGCAAGCACTTATCTTCGCGTTCGTGGTTGGCGCACTTTCGGTGGCCTGGCTTTGGATTTTCACCAACTTTTTAGCGGCGATGCTGTCTCTGAGCGCGATCCTTTTCTATGTTTTGGTTTACACGCTGCTGCTTAAGCGCCGCACTCCGCAGAACATTGTCTGGGGAGGCGCTGCCGGTGCGATGCCCGCATTGATTGGTTGGGCCGCAGTCACCAACGACCTAAGTGTCTCGGCTTGGCTGCTCTTCCTGATCATTTTCTTGTGGACCCCGCCGCACTACTGGCCGCTGTCCATGCGTTACAAAGACGATTACGCGGCGGCTGGCGTTCCGATGCTGCCAGTGGTTCGATCGCCGCAGGTTGTTGGCGTGCAGATCGTTCTTTACTCGTGGGCGCTTGTCGTATCAACTTTGCTGATGATCCCAGCAGCCCACCTCGGTTGGATCTACACCGTGGCTTCGGTCGTCAGCGGTGGCTGGTTTCTGTTCGAGGCCACACTGCTCTATAACGCGAGCAAAGCCGGCGAGGTAAAAACCCCGATGAGACTTTTTCACGGCTCGATTACTTACCTAACCGTCTTGTTTATCGCAATAGCCGTGGACCCGCTAGTACACCTACCGCTGTACTAAGAAACCTTTATCTCTTCGAGACGCAAGAGCGACTCGGCACGCTCCACAGCATGATCGACAATTGGCGCAGGGTAACCCGCCGAAAGCCCACTCAGAAGCAACCATGGTTCATGAACTTCTTTGCCCGGAATGCCTCGCAACTCAGGTATGTACTTGCGCACATAGTCGCCGTTTGGGTCGAACTTATAGCCCTGCATTACCGGGTTGAAAACGCGATAGTAAGGCGAAGCATCGGTCCCGCAGCCTGCCGTCCACTGCCAGCCGTGCGAGTTGGAGGCAACATCAAAGTCAGTTAGGTGCTGCTCGAACCAACGTGCGCCGTGCTGCCATTCAATGTGCAAGTCCTTTACCAAGAAGGACGCGACAATCATTCGAACGCGATTGTGCATCCAGCCCTCGGTGAGTAGCTGGCGCATACCCGCATCGACCATCGGGAATCCGGTTTTGCCCTGCTGCCAAGCCTCAAGTTTCTCTGGGTCAAGGTCATATCTCATAGATGCAAACCGAGGTTCGTAATAACCATCAACGGTGTGTGGGTTATGCCAGAGGACGTCTGCGTAAAACTCTCGCCAGGCAAGCTCTTTCATGAAGGTCACTTCGCCTGCCGAATCGCCTAGTGCTTGCAAAAGAGTCCTCGGGTGAATCTCGCCGTGGGCGAGTGCGTGAGATAGGTGCGAAGTGCCACTGAGGTCGGCACGGTTTCGGTTTTCGTTGTAATCGCTAAGGGCCCTTTTTTGAAAACGCGCAAATGTGCGCAGGGCAAATGCCTCGCCAACCAATACATCTGGTCCGGAAGGCAAAGCTGCACCTCCGGCCGAAATCCAACGAACGCCAACGGGGGCCGGCACCGGGGTAGACCAACCATTCTCGAACCAGGCTTTGAAGAATGGTGTGTAAACGCGGTAGGGCGTGCCGTCTAGTTTTCTAATGGCACCGGGGGAGACCGCGTAGTTGCCAGGGCCAATAACTAGCTTGATGTCGAGTGTTTCAAGTTCTACCTGCAGGCGCTCCTGCTCGATGACGCCGTGGGGGTCGTAAGCCCTGCTGCAGTGCACAGCGGTTACACCCAACCTGGCCGCGCTTGCCGCCACGTCTTCGACAACAGTCAGTGTGCCATCGAGAGACTCACCAAGTGAGCGCCAGCTAGCCGAAAGAGAATCTTTGCGAATCTCACTGATTTCGTTTAACGCTGAGCCCAGAACCACTGGGTAAACGTCTTTACCCGCCGCGACGAGAGCCGGGTTGTCGGCAAGCCTCAGATCCCGTCTAAACCAGTAGAGAGTCGACATTTAGCATTTCTTGATCGAAAGGCGCTGGAGCCAAATAAGTGAAATTAGCACCGAGGCACCAAGAAGATGAATGGCAACTAGCGGAGCCGGCACGCCGAGTCGTGATTGTGCGATGCCAACCAGTGCCTGCATGAGCAAAACACCAAGCAACCAGTAGTTCACTCGATTTGAGAGTTTTAGCTTTCTAAAATTCGCAATCTGAAGTACCACCAGTGCGAGTGTGATGTAGGCGGGGTATGAGTGCACGTGTTGCAGAAACTCTAGGTCTAAACCGTTTCGCGGAGTTGCGGCATCGCCCGAGTGTGGCCCGGCGCCTGTAACGACGATTCCCACCAGCACCGAAATCGAACCAAGTGCGACGATCGCTCTAGATATTGAAACAGCCATACCGTCTGCGATCTTTGAGGTGCCGTAGAAGTTCCAGACCAGTGAGGTCGCCATGGCAATCAACACCGCCGAAACCACGAAGTGCAAACCGACTACCCAGGGGTTTAGCTGGGTGAGCACGCTTATTCCGCCGATTACCGCCTGAGCCGGGATCCCGAGGCCCATGAGAATGGTTAGCCGGCGTTGCGCACTGCGCCAAAAAACGACCGCGGTAAAAATCGCCACGGCCACCAAAACTATAGTTAGCGCACGGTTGGTGTTCTCGATGATGCCGTGAATGCCCGCCTCAGGGACAGGAACCATAGAGTCGCCGGTGCAGGTTGGCCAAGTTGGGCAGCCGAGACCAGAAGCGGTTAGGCGAACAATTCCGCCGGTCACAACCAGAAGAATATTTGAGACTAGCGAAGCCCAAACGGCGATCTTGCGCAAGTGCGGCCTTTCTAGAGTCTTTACCCGGCAAGGAATCCAAGGTAAAATCGAGGGGTCGGAGCATTTTGCTCACTTCAATACTTACACGAAGGCGCGTTGGAATAATCCCGCGCCTAAGTGGTTTGCCCTATACGAATAGAGAGGACGCGTCTTGTCAGACATCATCATCGATCGTCCGGAATTGGATTCGTTAGGTAATTACGAATTTGGCTGGTCAGACAGCGACAAAGCCGGAGAAACTGCGAAGCGCGGAATCAACGAGGACGTCGTTCGCGACATTTCCGGTAAAAAGAGCGAACCAGAGTGGATGCTCGAAACCCGCCTGAAGGGCTACAACTACTTCACTAAGAAGCCAATGCCTACCTGGGGCTCGGACCTGAGCGGCATCGACTTTGACAATATCAAGTACTTCGTTCGTTCAACCGAAAAGCAGGCAGCCAGCTGGGAAGACCTGCCAGACGACATTAAGAACACCTACGAGAAGCTCGGAATCCCTGAGGCAGAGCGTTCACGCCTTGTTTCTGGCGTAGCCGCTCAGTACGAGTCCGAGGTTGTTTACCACCAGATTCAAGAGGAGCTCGAGGCTCAGGGCGTCATCTTCCTTGACACCGACACGGCTCTCAAAGAACACCCAGAAATCTTCCAAGAATATTTCGGCACCGTGATTCCAGCCGGCGACAACAAATTCGCTGCTTTGAACACCGCAGTTTGGTCTGGAGGTTCATTCGTTTACGTTCCAAAGGGCGTTCACGTAGAGATTCCACTTCAGGCCTACTTCAGAATCAACACCGAAAACATGGGCCAGTTCGAGCGCACTCTGATTATTGCCGACGAGGGCTCTTACGTTCACTACATCGAAGGTTGCACCGCGCCAATTTACAACTCGGACTCACTGCACTCGGCCGTTGTAGAAATCATCGTGAAGAAGAACGCACGCGTTCGTTACACAACGATTCAGAACTGGTCGACCAACGTCTACAACCTGGTCACCAAGCGCGCGATTGCTCACGAAGGCGCAACCATGGAATGGGTTGATGGCAACATCGGTTCGAAGGTGACCATGAAGTACCCAGCCATCATCCTGGCGGGGGAGCACGCTCGCGGCGAAAC
>JAHEAT010000053.1 GCA_024642605.1 Microbacteriaceae bacterium | reverse complement strand
CGGCCCGAAGACTTTCAGCGAGGTTCTTGGGTTTAATTTCGAAGGCGATCGGGAGAGCATCCGTGAACAGACCGTGCAAGCCGCCCTCAACGCGCTGGGTAACCTTCTGCACGAATAGTTATTGATTTTCAGGTAACTCGCAGGTTGAAGCGGAATAGATGTCACATCTAACGGGTAAGTTATCTATACGACAAGTGGAAGCACTGGTCGTCTCAACCATTGGTTGAGTTTCTTTTCAGAGAGGAGGCCCGAATGTTGTTAGTTCGTCGAGAAATTGGTGACGTGCTGCGGGAACTTCGCCTGAAGAAGGGGCACACCCTTCGTCAAGTGGCCGGTAGAGCAAGTGTGGCACTCGGTTACCTAAGCGAGATCGAGCGAGGCCAAAAAGAGGCCTCGAGCGAGATCCTTTATTCGGTCGCCGAAGCGCTAGACGTTCCAATCTCACACATCATGCGTGAGGTTAGCGACCGTTTGGCTGCCATCGAAAATGTGCTCATTCCAGACACGATTCCAGCGGAGTTCATTGCATCTTTCAATGCAGATACGCAGTCGATTCGCCGATAGATACTTCGACAAAAAGCCCCCGATTAAAATCGGGGGCTTTTTGCATTCTTGCCCATTCGACATTATTGGCTGGGTAGCCTTATTCAATGCGACTCAGCAAGTTCAAAGAACTTATCCGGGATGAATTCGGCGACGCCTACGGTGCCGTGATCTGCCGCGACCTAGTGCTTACCGAGCTTGCCGACCAAACCCCAGATGCAGCCATCGCGTCGGGCGTTGACCCTCGCGATGTTTGGTTTGCAATCTGTAAGTCTCAATCGGTGCCCGAAGCGCGTTGGCACGGTGTGAACAAAAATACGAAAAAGTGACACGCCACAAGAATATTTGTTCGAAATCTTGTTCGAATATTGCTAGGCTGTCTAACAGAACCGAGTAGTGCTCTAAACCTTTAAAACTGGGTTGTGAGTTATACACAAAGTTTCGCCACTCGGCATCAGTGTCGGTGGTTCTCCGTAGTGTCAAAGCAGAATAAATCCAACGGCGCAACAGCACCAGAATCAAGAGGACCAAATGCCATCACCATCAGATCGCGAAAAAGCGCTAGACACCGCTCTTGCACAAATCGACCGCCAGTTTGGCAAGGGATCGGTTATGCGTCTCGGCTCAGACGAACGCGCACCTGTAGAGGTCATTCCAACCGGCTCGATCGCGCTCGACGTAGCGCTCGGTATCGGCGGGCTTCCTCGTGGCCGCATCGTTGAAGTTTACGGTCCTGAATCTTCGGGTAAGACAACTGTCACCCTGCATGCTATTGCCAACGCTCAGGCAGCCGGAGGCATCGCTGCCTTCATCGACGCCGAGCACGCTCTAGACCCTGAGTATGCCAAAGCTCTAGGCGTCGACATTGACGCACTCTTGGTTAGCCAGCCAGACACTGGTGAACAGGCGCTAGAGATTGCCGACATGCTAATTCGTTCAGGCGCTATCGACCTGATCGTCATCGACTCGGTAGCGGCTCTGGTTCCAAAGGCCGAAATCGAGGGTGAAATGGGCGATGCTCATGTTGGTCTTCAGGCTCGTCTGATGTCGCAAGCACTTCGCAAGCTAACCGGTGCACTCAGTAACACCAACACGACCATGATTTTCATCAACCAGTTGCGCGAAAAGATCGGTGTGTTCTTCGGAAGCCCAGAAACCACCGCGGGTGGTAAGGCCCTCAAGTTCTACGCTTCGGTTCGTCTCGACATTCGTCGCATCGAAACCCTAAAAGATGGCACCGAGTCGGTAGGAAACCGCACCAGAGTAAAGATCGTTAAAAACAAGATGGCAGCACCTTTCAAGCAGGCAGAATTCGACATTATTTATGGTGCCGGTATCTCTCGAGAAGGCAGCCTAATCGACTTCGGCGTTGAGCAGGAGATCGTCAAGAAATCCGGCGCCTGGTACACCTACGACGGTGAGCAGCTCAGCCAGGGTAAAGAGAACTCACGCAGATACCTCATTGAGAACGCGGCAGTTGCAAACGAAATCGAAAAGAAAATCAAGACCAAGCTAGGTATCGGTGTTCCACGCGCCGTGGCAGACCTACCGGTTGAAGAAGACCAAGTTATCGACGACGTAATCGCAGTTGCCCCTAAGGCAGCTACAGCTTAATCGTGGCTTTTCAGCGCAAACGGGCCGGTGTTAAATCTCCAGAAGGAGAACAATCACCGGCTCGTCCGCTTTCTCCCGAGAGGCTCGAACGCAGAGCGCGTAATGTCTTGCTCTACCAACTCAACCGAAGCATCAAATCGCGACAGCAACTGGCCGACATCCTGGTGAAGCGCGAAATACCAGACGAAATAGCTTTGCCGCTTCTCGATCGATTCGAGGAAGCTGGGCTTATAAACGACAACACCTTTGCCGAAGCTCTCGTCTCATCACGCACAAAGACCCGCGGTCTCAGCCGCACCGCTGTGCAACGCGAACTGCGTCAAAAAGGTGTGGCCGAAGAAATCGTGCAAGATGCAACTGCAGAACTCGACTCAGAGAGCGATCTCGAACGCGCTACCGCAATTACTGAGAGAAGAATGCGGTCCATGACTTCGCTTGCGCCCGACGTTCGCAACCGAAGACTCATCGGGTTTCTGCAGCGTAAAGGCTATTCCTCGGCCGTAGTTTTCAAGGCCATCAAACTAGCAGAGGCTCAAGCGGTAAAATCGGAGTTCTAATGAACTCAACCACCGCGCAACGCACCTACGAGGTGCGCACCTATGGGTGCCAAATGAACGTGCACGACTCGGAGCGCCTATCCGGGTTGCTCGAAGACGCAGGCTACACCGTTGGTGAGTTCGACAAAAGCGACGTTGTTGTGTTCAACACCTGTGCGGTTAGAGAGAACGCCGACAACAAGCTGTACGGCACCCTCGGCATTCTGGCAACTAAGAAAAAGGAACACCCCGGCATGCAAATCGCGGTCGGTGGTTGCCTCGCTCAAAAAGATCGCGACACAATTCTCAAGCGCGCTCCATGGGTCGATGTGGTCTTCGGCACTCACAACATTGGCAGCCTGCCGGTTCTGCTCGAGAGAGCCCGCCATAACCAAGAGGCTCAAGTTGAGATCGTCGAGTCGTTAGAAACCTTTCCGAGCAACCTACCAACCAAGCGCGAACGCACCTACGCCGCTTGGGTCTCCATTTCGGTGGGCTGCAACAATACCTGCACCTTCTGCATTGTTCCAGCCTTGCGCGGTAAAGAGCGCGACCGCCGCCCAGGCGAAATCCTGGCTGAGATTCAAGCGCTTGTCGCAGAAGGCGTAATCGAAATCACGCTCCTCGGCCAGAACGTAAACACCTACGGAGTTGAGTTTGGCGACCGCGGCGCCTTTGCAAAACTTCTTCGCGCCTGTGGAGAGATTGAAGGGCTCGAAAGAGTCCGCTTCACCAGCCCGCATCCCGCGGCGTTCACCGACGACGTCATCGAAGCCATGGCCGAGACACACAATGTTATGCCAAGTCTGCATATGCCTCTGCAGTCTGGCTCAGACGCAGTGCTCAAGGCCATGAAGCGTTCATACCGCTCCGAGAAATACCTCGGAATCATCGAGCGAGTTCGTGCCGCTATGCCAGACGCGGCCATCACCACCGACATAATCGTGGGCTTTCCCGGTGAAACCGAAGAAGATTTTCAAGACACCATGCGCGTTGCCTCCGAATCACGATTCTCGGCTTCCTACACTTTCCAATACTCCAAGCGACCGGGCACTCCGGCCGCTGAAATGGATGGGCAACTCGAAAAGCCCGTCGTTCAAGAGCGCTACGAGCGACTGCTTGCGCACGTAAACAAAATCGCTTGGGAAGAAAACCAAAAAATGATCGGCCGCGAGGTCGAGGTTCTTATTGCCAACGACGAAGGGCGTAAAGATGCTGCAACGGCACGCCTAACCGGACGTGGCCGCGATAATCGCCTTGTGCACGTTTCAATACCCTCAGGGGTAGAACTACCGAGACCGGGTGATTTTGTAACCGCACGAGTCACCGACGCTGGCCCTTTCCACTTGATCGCCGACGTTGCTTCACCAGCAGATGTATCGATCAGAAAAACCCGCGCGGGTGACGCCTGGGATGCGGCGCTTGCGGCTTCTTGCGCCGTGCCTGAGCCTGGGCAGGCAACCGACCGACCGAAAGCCGTTTCTCTTGGATTGCCCACGCTCCGTCGGTCGCACTAATGCCGAAACTTATCGCGGTGGTAGGTCCAACGGGCACGGGTAAATCTGAACTCGCTCTAAACATCGCGCAAGACATCATCGAGCGCGGTGGGGCGAGTGAAATCATCAACTGCGATTCGATGCAGTTTTATCGTGGAATGGACATCGGTACAGCAAAGCTCTCCGAGCCCGAACGCCGCGGCATCAAACACCACCTCATCGACTGGCTCGACATTCGCGACGAGTCAACCGCGGCCGAATTCCAGCTAGCGGCAAGACCAATAATCCTAGATCTGCAGGCACGCGGAGTTACCCCCATTCTGGTGGGCGGTTCGATGCTTTACGCGGCTGCAGTACTTAACACTTTCGAGTTTCCCGCTCGCGACGAAAGCCTCCGAGCCGAACTCGAAGAGCAGTTAGTAGAGTTGGGCCCAAATCAGATGCACCGACTTCTGCAGAGCCTCGACGCGGTGGCGGCAGAGCGAATCGACCCGATGAACGGTCGACGTATCGTTCGTGCCATTGAGATCATCAAGGTAACGGGCCAACCTTTTGCAGCGGCGTTACCCGACCAACCCGAGTCGTGGCAGCCGGTGCTCGAAATCGGAATCACCGGTTTTCGTGCAACGCTCGTTGAACGTCTTAAGTTGCGGGCTGAGCGCATGTGGCAGCAGGGGTTACTTTCCGAAGTGAAAGCACTCATTCCCGCCGGCATCCGTGAAGGCAAAACTTCACGGCAGGCCATTGGCTACGCGCAGGCGCTGGCTCAGCTGGACGGCGAAATCTCAGAGGCCGAGGCAATCGAACAGACTTCTCTGCTTACCGCGCGCTATGCCCGCAGACAAATGTCTTGGTTTAGGCGAGATTCGCGCATCAACTGGTTCGACTTCGAAGATCTTGGCATGCAAGCTTCTGCTCTCGAGCTAGTTCGCCAGCAAGTTGACCTCGGGCAATAGGCTTGTAGGCATGTCAATCATTGAATTCACCAAGGGCCACGGAACGGGCAACGATTTCGTCCTGTTTCTAGACCCTGAAGGTGAAATCAATCTGACTCCAGCCCAGATCGCCAAGATCTGCGATCGCCACTTTGGAGTAGGTGCCGACGGCCTCATCCGTGTGGTCAAAAGCGCAAGCATTGAGGCGGGTGCCGAGATTCTCGCGGTCGAACCCGCCGCAGAGTGGTTTATGGATTACTACAACGCCGATGGCTCGTTGGCAGAAATGTGCGGCAACGGAACCCGCGTTTTCGCGCGCTACCTAACCGAGCGCAAACTTGTGGAGCTGCGTGACGGAGAAACGCTCTCGATCGGCACGCGCGCCGGTGTTCGCGACCTTCAGCGCAACCTCGCCGGATTCGCCGTAGACATAGGTCGCTGGAAGCTCGAAGCCGACGCCACCTTGGTGCACGCCTCTGGCTTGGATGTCGACCGCCCAGGTCTTGGCATCAACGTTGGTAACCCACACGTTGTCGTTGCGCTTGCCTCCGATCAAGAACTAGAGCGACTCAACCTCACTTCGGCACCCACGTTGGTTCCTTCGGTTGATGAAGGTGCAAACGTCGAGTTCGTTTCACCCGCCGAACCGATGGTGAAAGACGGAGTTGGGCACATCAAGATGCGCGTGCATGAGCGTGGAGTTGGTGAGACTCTGTCTTGCGGCACCGGAATAGTGGCAGCGGCCCTGGCTACTCGCCACTGGGCCGGAGCGGGTGCTCCAAACGTGTGGCAGGTGACAGTGCCGGGCGGAACCCTCGGAGTGCGAATGTTTGCCACCGAAGACGGCGAGCACGTTGGTTTGAGCGGGGCTGCAGAACTCGTTTTCGAGGGTCGTATCGACCTTTCGGTGCTATAGCCGATTCTTTACCCTCAAGACCCTAAAGGCCTTCGCGGTTTCAACGCGGATAGTTGAAAAGCCAGCTGGCAAATGTGCCTCAAGCCACCGATGGAGCGAATCGGCTCCAAGATTTTTTTGAACCACAAGGTAACTTTCGGCATCCGGAGCCAGTCGAGGCAGCCATTCGAGCAAGATCGCGTGGAGGGAATCCTTGCCAACTCGAATCGGTGGGTTAGACCAAATGCCGGTGAATTCAAGATCAGCTGGCACGTCTTCGGGTCGGCACACCTTGACGTTCTTGAGTCCAAGGCGGGCAACGTTTCTTCGGGTGAGTTCCAGTGAACGTTCGTTAATGTCGACAGCCCAAATAGTCGCGCGTGGCGATTGCAGCGCGAGTGAAAGCGCTATCGGACCCCAGCCACAACCGACGTCAAGAATGTTTCCACCGGCAGGCGCTTGGCTCAGCTGCTCTAAGA
>JAHEAT010000044.1 GCA_024642605.1 Microbacteriaceae bacterium | reverse complement strand
ACAACGCTGTTGTCTTCGACTGGGAGCCTACAATCGCCTCTGCCGGCGAACTCATCGCTGGTCCACGAGGCTACGACGCCCGTCTAGACACGAATGAACGCCGCACCACTAGCGACCGTCGCGCCAGCTACAAGGAGCGCATGGACGCCAAGGCTGCGGCCCGTGCTGCCGATGAGGTTGAGCGTAAAGCTGGCGTTTGGTCGGTGGAAGCCGAAATCGAGGATGGTGTCTAAATGATTCAGAATCGCAACGACATGAAATCTGCCAAGCGGGTTGTCGTCAAGGTAGGTTCTTCTTCAATTAGCGGCGCTGGTTCGAAACTTGGTCCTCTTGTAGCCGCACTTGCAAAGTCACACGCGAACGGCACCGAAGTTATTCTCGTAACCTCCGGAGCGATTGCCACCGGCATGCCACTTCTCAACATTGATGCGAAGCCAGAAGACCTAGCCACCTCGCAAGCACTTGCGTCGGTCGGTCAAAGTCGCCTCATTGCCCGCTATCAAGCCAGCCTCGACGGGTTCGGAATCGTAGCCGGCCAGGTCCTGCTCACCGCCGATGATCTTGAGGGCGATGAGACTCGAACTAATGCAAAGCGCGCTATGGAGCGTTTGCTCGAACTTCGTGTGCTGCCGATCGTGAACGAAAACGACACCGTTGCAACGGCAGAAATTCGCTTCGGCGACAATGACCGTTTGGCGGCACTCGTCGCCGTGCTAGTTGGTGCCGATGCACTCGTTCTTCTGAGTGACGTAGATGCTCTCTACACAGCGCCGCCTAGCGAACCTGGCGCAGTCAAGATTGACAGTGTCGACTTTGATGACGATCTTGCTTCAATTGACATCGGTGGCTCAAGCTCAAACGTCGGCACTGGGGGAGCGGTTACCAAGGTGTCTGCTGCCAAGCTTGCCAATGAAAACGGCATCCCGGTGCTTCTAACCAGCGCAGGCCTCGTTGCCGAGGCACTAAATGGTTCTGCCGTAGGAACCTGGTTTGAAAGTAAGGTTGGCTAATGAGCACCGCTACCGACAAGATTCGCCTAGCTAAGGCAGCCTCACTAGCTCTTGGGCAAGCGAACACGCTCGCTAAGAACGAGGCACTGCACGCTATTGCCCGTCTTTTGCCAATTCGCGCAGACGAAATCATCCAGGCAAACCACCTCGACCTTGAGCGAGCAACCGCTGAGGGCATGAGCGCAGGTTTGCAGGATCGACTGAGACTCGATAGCACTCGAATCAACGCCCTAGCTGCCGCGGTAATGCAGGTTGCCACTTTGCCCGACCCAGTTGGTCAGGTCGTCCGTGGTTCAACCCTGCCAAACGGACTCGTTATCTCGCAGAATCGCGTCCCGTTCGGCGTGGTTGGCGCAATTTACGAGGCTCGCCCAAACGTGACCATCGATATTGCATCGCTTGCAATCAAGGCAGGTAACGCAATCGTTTTGCGCGGCGGCACCGCTGCCGAGCACACCAACCAACTCTTGGTTAAGGTCCTCCAAGAAGCACTGGCTTCGGTTGGTCTTCCTGCCGACTCGGTTCAGACCGTTGATGACTTTGGTCGTCAGGGTGCCGTTGAGATGATGCAGGCTCGCGGCCTAATCGATGTTCTGATTCCTCGTGGAAGCGCTTCGCTGATCAAGGCAGTTGTTACGGAATCTCAGGTACCGGTAATCGAAACGGGTGACGGCGTCGTCCACATCTTCTTGGACGAGGCCGCTCGCGAGGATTGGGCCGTTGACATTGTTCACAACTCAAAGACCCAGCGTCCCGCCGTTTGCAACGCGCTCGAGACACTTCTGGTTCACCGAGCCGTCGCACCTAGTTTGCTGCCAAAGGTTCTCGCTCGACTTGCTGAAGCGGGCGTCACAATTCACGGTTGCCCGGAGACCCTCGAACTATTCCCGGCCGCTGTTCTGGCAACCGAAGACGATTGGTCTACCGAGTATTACTCGCTTGACCTTGCAGTGAAGGTTGTCGCTGACTTGGACGAGGCAATAGAACACATCGCGAGATACTCGACTCACCACACCGAATCGATCATTACCGAGGACATCGCCAATGCCGAGCGCTTTTTGGCTGAGGTAGATTCCGCCGTAGTTATGGTCAATTCAGCAACTCGCTTCACCGACGGTGGTGAGTTCGGCTTTGGGGCCGAGGTCGGAATTTCGACCCAGAAGCTTCACGCTCGGGGGCCAATGGGTCTGCAAGAGCTAACCAGCACGAAATGGATTGTCAGAGGAGCGGGTCAAACCCGCGCCTAGGCTATTCTTGAAGCAATAAGGAGAACAAATGTCCAACATTCTTGCTAATGCCGCAGAGGTAACCTACCCGTTCCCAACCTTCGTGTTTGGACTAATCGGTTTCGGTGTTTTCATTCTTCTAGGCGTAATAACCTGGTCGTTCCGCGATGTAGCAAACCGTCAAGCGCCTCACGCCAGCAAAGACCAAAAAGGTCACCACTAGGCCGCATCTGCGGTAATTCTCGATGCCAAAGTATCGCCTAGGGGTAATGGGTGGCACCTTCGACCCAATTCACCACGGCCACTTAGTCGCTGCTAGCGAAGTCGCATCCGTTTTCAAACTCGACGAAGTCATATTCGTGCCGACCGGTCAGCCATGGCAAAAGGGTTCGGTTACCGAAGGTGAGCATCGCTATCTCATGTCTGTGATCGCAACCGCGTCAAACCCAAGGTTCAAAGTCAGCCGAGTAGACATCGACCGCGAAGGTCCGACCTATACCGTTGACACACTTCGAGACATCAAGGCCGCTTACCCTGATGCAGAGCTTTTCTTCATCACCGGCGCTGACGCTGTCGCCCAGATTCTCGCCTGGAAAGACGTGGACAAGATCTGGGAATTGGCAAACTTTATTGCGGTCAGTCGCCCAGGGCACAAACTCGAGATTCCCGATGTTCCATCCGGCGCGATTGAAACACTAGAAATTCCTGCACTTTCGATTAGCAGTACCGATGTTCGCGGACGCGTTGCCAAGTCGAAGCCAGTTTGGTACCTAGTTCCAGACGGCGTCGTTCAGTACATCGCCAAGCACAACCTCTACACGGAGGTGACTGCATGACCCGCGACGAAGACTACGAGCTTTGGCTCGCAATGAACGAGGATTTCGAGGAGGCCGCGGGCACAAAGCAGCCGGCCCCAGAGGCAGTGGTCGAGGTTCCCGCTGAGTTCGCCCAGATCATTGAGCAGGCGAAAGACCAGGATGAAGCGCCCCTCGAAGAAGAGGTTGAGCCTGAGCTTGAGTTCGAGCTCTCGCCAAACCTATTCCGTGAGCCCCAGACAAACACAATCATCGTTCAACCGGTGGACCCGCTGGCGACCGGTTCGATAATCACCGATGCCGGCGAGATCGTTTTAACCGGCTCTATCGAACTTCCAATCATGCCAACCACAGGCGGTATCGCAATCATCCAGATGCCTGAGGGTGATGACGCCGACGCCTCACTTGCCGAGGACTTCGCCGAAAACTATGTTTCAACAATCGCACCCGTGCGTGCCAGTGGAGTCATGAACTCACGAGCGCGCGAAAGTGTTCTACCGATCAAAAACCGCAGGGGAGAGTCGCAAGCCGTTCTTCTTGGTGTTGCCTCGATTCTGATGGTCACCGTCGGTGCATTACTCATCGCAGCCTTCTGGCTCGGTGCGCTGAAATTCTAAGAAGGAACACTAATGACCGCATCAGAACAAGCAATCAAGCTAGCCAACGTTGCAGCCAACGCGGCCTCAGACAAGATTGCTGAGAACATCGTCGGTTTCGACGTCACCAGCATCACACCGCTCAATGATGTTTGCGTCCTAGTTTCAGGTCGTAATGAACGTCAGGTCGCCGGTATCGCTGACGGCGTCGAAGAGAAGATGCTTGAGATTGGCATCAAAGCGCTTCGCCGCGAAGGCAAGGCCCTGGCTCGTTGGGTGCTCCTAGATTTCGGCGACATCGTTGTCCACGTAATGCATGAAGAGGAGCGTGTTTACTACACTCTCGAGCGTCTTTACGGCGACTGCCCAGTAGTCCATCTCGATGCGGCAACCGCATAGAGTTTGTAGTAATCTAGACAAGTTGCTTAGGCAACACTCGGGCCTGTGGCGCAGCTGGTAGCGCACCTGCATGGCATGCAGGGGGTCAGGGGTTCAAATCCCCTCAGGTCCACCAAGTGAAAAAGCCTCCCAATGTGGGAGGCTTTTTTCTTTAACCTACGCGCACTCGCTTGTGCCTACCAGTAAATCCCGACTCAAGCTCTACCTCGCTCTTGGCAACGCCGAAGTGCTTCGCGATGAGTTCGATGACTGCCTTATTTGCGGCTCCGTCCACGGCTCTTTCTCGCACGTAAACAGCTATTTCTCCGGAGTCGGAGACCTCGACCAGTGGCCCTTTCTTTGAACCAGGCTTGACGAAGAGTGTGTAACGCATAAATCAAACTTAGACTTCAAGCATGAACCTCGCCTCGATTATCGATCATTCAGTCCTCAAGCCAACCTCAACCGTTCAGGATGTAAAGGATGGCGCTGCCATCGCATTGCAGTACCAGACCGCTGCCTACTGCATTCGACCAAGCGACGTTCCTTTGGCTTCGAAGTTGCTTGCCGGTTCGGACGTAAAGGTTTGCACCGTTATCGGTTTCCCGCACGGAACCACCGACACGAATTCTAAGGCTTTCGAGGCGGCTGAGGCCGTGCGCAATGGCGCTCACGAGGTTGACATGGTCATCAACATCGGGTGGATGCTCTCGGGAGATCTAGTAGCCGTCGAAGACGATATTCGTCAGGTCGTGAATGCCGCTCGCGCCGTCAATGACACCACTTGCATCAAGGTCATTCTCGAGACCGCGTTTCTTTCGAAAGACCAGATCGTGAAAGCTTGCGAGATGTCGGAGTCAGCTGGTGCCGACTTCGTCAAAACTTCTACCGGCTTCGCACCTGAGGGTGCCACGGTTGAGAACATCGCTCTCATGCGTGCAACTGTGGGGGACCGTCTAGGAGTTAAGGCTTCTGGCGGTATCCGTACTCTCGAACAGGTCGAGGCGTTGGTTGTTGCCGGGGCAAGCCGCGTTGGGTTGTCCGGGACCGCCGAAATACTAAATTAGCGTTTTTTAGTCAAGGGTGCTTTACTTAACTCGTGAGTGATGTAAAGCAACCCGTACTGTACCTGTCACATGGAGCTCCACCGCTCTTAGATGACGAACTTTGGATGTCTGAGCTAGTTGATTGGTCCAGTTCCCTAGGCAAACCCAAGGGGATTGTGATCGTGTCCGCTCACTGGGAATCAGCTCCGATTTCGATCAGTGCAACGGATGCTGGCACGCCGCTCATTTACGATTTCGGTGGCTTCAGTCCACGCTTTTACAACATGAAGTATGAAACCCCTGATGCTGGATGGTTGGGTGATCTAGTCGCTAGCCTGATGCCGGCTAGCGAGCCGCTACATCGTCATCAAAGTCGAGGCCTTGACCACGGAGCCTGGGTGCCTCTAAAAGTCATGTACCCAGACGGGGATGTCCCGGTTATTCAACTCTCGATGCCGACTCATGATCCAATCAAGCTGATCGAGCTAGGCAGGCGTCTCTCACCGCTTCGCGAGCAGGGTATTTTGCTGATCGGCTCGGGTTTCATGACTCACGGTCTGCCTTTTATTCGCGATTGTAGAGTTGACGCTCCTGCTCCAAGCTGGTCCTCGGAATTTGATGCCTGGACTGCCGAAGCACTCGGACGCGGTGATATTGAGTCACTAATTAAGTACAAGGAGCTAGCACCAGGTATGCCGTACGCGCACCCCACGGTAGAGCACTTCACGCCCCTGTTCATCAGCCTAGGAGCGGCGACAAACCCGGAGGATGCCCCTGTGAACAAGATTTCTGGTTACTTCATGGGACTCTCTAAGCGCTCATTTCAGGTCGTTTAGCCCGCCACTGCTGCCACAACTCCCGGATGTCCCAGGCGTTCTCGGCCATGATCGAAACTCCGTTGACGCCGGTGCGTCTGGTTTTGCCTGAGATAACCAGTAATCGGTTGTTGAACAGGATATGACTCGAGCGGCTCTGGGCTTCGTCGAAGAAAGTTGAGTCCGAGCAGCCAAAACCATCGTCAAGGGTGATGAACACCACTCGCTTGCCGGAGCGCATCGGGGGAGTCTAGGTGGCTACGCGAATGCCGGCGACCAAGACCTCCGACTTGTTGCGGAGCCCAACCAGTTCGTTGGAATGAACCACACCCATCTCGTCAAGCATCGGGCGGTATTGCTCGATGGCGTGCTCGGTGACGTCCATCTTCAAGATGGCCATTTCGGCAGCAACTATTTCGGCCTTGGTTGGTGCCGTATTTCCCTGAGGGAGTCGCTCCAGTAGGTCGAAGTCCAGCATCGGTTGGCTTGGGTCGGCGGTTGGTCGTTTAGTAATGGCGTTGAGCTCTCGAACTCGAGCCAGAATATCGCCTCGGTTGTATTCGGTGCCGTTGACCAGTGAGTCCAGCGCTCCGATGGTGGCAAGTCTTTCGAGTGACCTGCGCGAGGGGCGGGCGCGCAGGTAAAAATCGGCTACGTCGAGATATGGGCGGTTTTCGATGATGCGAGTCAGTTCTGCCTCGCTCATGCCCGCAATGTCGCTCAGCGACATCCTGATGCCT
>JAHEAT010000039.1 GCA_024642605.1 Microbacteriaceae bacterium | reverse complement strand
TCGTGTTCGATTGGGTCGACGCCGCTTATGCCGAGCAGGTAGTTGGTGAGCGAACCTGCACCCGAGCCTCTCGCCGCTATGCGAATTCGCATGTCGCGAATCATCTGGGCCACGTCGGCGACGGTCAAAAAGTAGGTGGCAAAACCCAGTCGGTTAATGGTGATTAGTTCTTGGCTGAGCCTGTGCCGAACCGTTGCCAGTTGCGAGTCGGTGGCTCGCGGGTAGCGCCATTCGATGCCGGCGTTGGCTCGATGCCAGAGCACCTCAAACGGGTTTCCTTCGATTCCGAGTGTGCTTTTTTCGGGTGTCTTCGGCTTACCCCAACCACAATCGTTAGCCGGGTTCAACCGACATCGGTCGGCTAACTGTTCGGTGGCTTTCAGTAGCGCTGCCGCTCGGTGGCGATCACCAACTATTTCGTGCGCGAGCGTAACCATCGCGTCGGCGGGTTTGAGCCAGGCTTGAGCGTTGGGTTGCGCGCGAAACATGCCGAGCGGCTCTAAGTGTCTGGCTGCATCTAACACGTCTGCCGTCACCGCGTCGTCTGGTTCTAGGTAGCGCACGGCATTGGTTAGTACCGCCGGTACTCCCATCGAATCGGCTAGTTGCAGCATGCGATTTGCTTGGATGTTGCACAACTGGGTTCCTGGTTCGGTGATGTGGCTCACGATCTCAACCCCGAGGCTGCCGCTAGCCCAGAGTGCTTTGCGCCAAGCGAGCAGCCTTGCGGCAGCATCGGTTCGGCTAGCGGTAAGCGCTGCGCTCCCAAAGTCGCTGTCGCTGCCGAGTAGCACCGTGACCAGAGCGGTGCCGTCTCGAATCGCCAGTTGCGACAGTTCGCCAAGTTCAATCGAGATCTGGTCTTTCTTTTTGCCAGATCTGTGTGCCGCCGAGACTATGGCGCAGAGCGCCGACCATCCGAGTCCGCCGTCTTGGCCGTGAGCCAGAACTACACAACGGCCCATGTGGGTTCCGTCGGGGGAGTGCACCGCGAGGTCGGCACCGACGATTGGGTCGATGTGCAGCTTTAAGCAAGCTCCGATATGTTTGATCGCGCCGTAGAGGCCGTTTCGATCGGTAATGGCCAGTGCGGTTGCCCCCATCGACGCAGCCGCCTCGGCTAGCAATTCGGGTCTGGTAACCCCGTAGTGTCCCGAGTATGCCGAAGCTACGTGCAAGTGCGTAAAAGTCGTCATCGGCCCACCTCGTTGGTTTTCGAAAGGTTTAGTCGAAGACGCGCACGAGGCGCCAAACGTTTTCTAGGGTGAAGTGCACCAGCTCGTATTGGTGCTTTGGTTTTGTTTCGTGATTTGCTGCCATAAAGCGCCACATTTCGACCTCTAAGACACCTGCGCCAATGCCACGCTGCACCCGAGCGGCATCAACCCACCATTCGCGCCTAGCAAACCAACGCACCGGTTTGTCTAGCACCAAGTAGTTCGCGTTTCTCCATGCGAAGCCGATGGGTTGCCCCTCGACATTTACTGCGACGGTGACGTTTTCGTCTACCCTGACCATTTTGAAGAACCTCTATCTATTCGAAAATTTGTTCGAATAACTAGAGTGTATGAAACCCCTCAGACATATCAAATTGAGGGGCTAGATTGAGCGAATTAAATCAGCGCTGTTGTTGCTAACCTTGCCGACTTCGGCTCCGACCTTTTGAAAAAGCGCTTCGGCAGCCACCACATCCGAGCCTTCTGAAATGGCGGCTAAGAGGTCGTGATCGCCTTCGATGTGCGGGTCGATCCAGGCTTCAAAGGTATCTGGGGTAAGCAGCAGAGGGTTTCGGTCGTGAATGTGAGCCAACTCCGGTGCCGAATCTTTGGTGAGGGTGGTAGCCGATAGCAACCAGCGACTCGCGTCGCTCTGGTCTTTAGCTGGGTCTAGCCACCATTCGTAGAGGCCCGCCAGGGCGAACACCCCATCGTCTCCGGCATGAATGTAATAAGGCTGCTTGGTGCCGTCTGCCGCAACGTGCCACTCGTAATAACCCGATGCCGGAATTACGCAACGTCGGCGAATCACCGATTCTTTAAAACTAGGTTTTTCGAGAATGGTTTCGATGCGCCCATTGATAAGCGGGGCACCTTCGTTTGCGCCTTTAGCCCAGCGTGGCACCAAGCCCCATCGAGCCGAGTGAAATTCTCTACTCAACTCACCAACCGGTGCGCCGGCCTCGTCTTTTTCAAAGGATCGGTCGACAAGAATGGCAATCTGCTGGGTAGGTGCGACGTTGTAAGAAATTCCAGGCATTTCACCCACAACTTCATCGACTTCAAAGATAGTTACCAGTTCACCGATGGTGCGGGCAACAACAAATCGACCGCACATTAGCCGGCCGATTTCGCACAGAACAAGGCGCATGAATCGATCATGAAACCATCATTTCACCTAGCGAAGCGAATCGCGACATGCTCAAGTTATCTGCCTAGTCGAGCGAAGTCGAAAGCAAACGTAGGCGGCGGTTAAAGGCATCTACGTGGGCTGCCTTTGCCGGCGCAAACGGTAAGTCGTTCCACTCGGTAACCACACGGATGCCGTGCAGCGAACTCAGAATCCAAATCTCAAGCCCGGCTAGCTCCTGTGGTCGCACGTACTCGAAACGGGTTTCGTAGCCCGACTGTTCGGCAATGGCTAAAACTTGATCACGAGTAACCGATGGCAACCAAGCAACATCGTCGCCTGGCGCGCACAACACGTCGCCGCGCCACCATACGATGCTCGATAGCGCACCTTCAAGAACAATGCCTTCAGTGTTAAGCAGCACCGCTTCGTCTGCGCCATGCAGATTCGCTCGCCTCCTCAGCTGTTGCCCAAGGCTCAGATCGGGGCCCTTAATTAGCGGGTTCGATCTCGGGTCAACCTCGTCGAGAGTCCAAAGCCGGGCAAAGGTCAGCTGCTCTGGAGCTTCACGAAGGCGCAGATGCAAATGATCGGTCAGGCTCTCATCGCAGTGAATTTCGACCCGCGGAAACCAACGGCCCGTGCGCGGCAACTTCTCTGTAACTGCAGCGAAGAAGTCAGGAAGATACTTCAGGTGTTCTGGCGAGACATGTTGCACTGCAGAGGTGAAGCGATCAAAGTGGCTCTGTAAAGATCTAACCCGGCCTTCATCAACAAGCCAAGAGTCGGCAGCGGCCAGCTTCACTTCGCTTTCATCGGCCTCGAGCGCTACCAGCGTGCCACTGCGAAAACAGTAGAACACCGCGTCTGGTTGCACGTTTAACCCCAATCGAATCTTTGCTTGCCGTCTAATCTATAAGTAGTTTCGACCCAGCATTTTCACTCAACTTCGATCGGTAGCGAATGCAGCTCTACACGCAATCCCTCGATGGTTGGGTGCACCCATCAGATGTCTTCATCACTCTTCACGGCGAAGACGAATACGCATTTTGGATTGACCGTGAAAATCACCCAACCGAAAGATTCTCGGTAATCGGTGGAGCATCCGGACTCGTCGGGGCTTCTCGAGATGCTCTGCTGCGTGAGCTAACCGCGCTAGCCACCGAGCCATCAGACGACTCCTTGCTAACCAGGTTTCGATTTCGACCGGGATTAGTTGGCGTTTTCGGTTACGAATCAACCAGCGACAAGTTGATGCTCGTCGATCGAGCACTCGTTTTCGACCACGACGCCAAGGCAATCTACTTCGTGGGCGCTTTTGCCAGCATCCATGATTTTCAACAGTGGTCTCATGCCGCGTTGCTAAGACTCGCATTGGTTGGCGGCGAGCAGGCTCAGTATCGAATCAGGCACTCTGGCGGCGAGGTTTGGGCCGCGCAACTTAGACACCAACCGAGCAACTACCTAGCCAAAATTGAGCTTGCCCAAGATTTCATTCGCAGTGGAGATGTCTACCAACTGTGCCTGACTAACGAAATCACCATCGAAACCTCCGTCGATCCGCTGCTCACCTTTCTTCGCCTTCGCGAGCAAAATCCGGCTCCATACTCGTGTTTTATGCGTCTCGGAAAAGCCTCGGTGGTTTGTGCATCACCCGAGCAGTTTCTCGAGACCTACTCAAACGGAATGATTTCAAGCAAACCGATAAAAGGCACCCGGCGTCGCGGAGCAACACCTGAAGAAGATGACCAGATTGCTCTCGAGCTTCAAGGCAATCAGAAAGAGCGCGCCGAGAACCTCATGATCGTCGATCTCATGCGCAACGACTTTGGTCAAGTATGCAAAACCGGCAGCGTTGAGGTGACTTCGCTTTTTGAAGTAGAAACCTACGCCACCGTGCATCAACTAGTAAGCACGGTTGTGGGTGCACTTAGAGAAGGGGCAGGAGTACTAAACGCCATCGAGAGTGCTTTTCCGGGCGGCTCGATGACCGGAGCACCAAAAATCAGAGCCATGGAGATCATTGCCGATTTAGAGCAGGGTAATCGCGGCATCTACTCGGGCGCTATCGGATACATCGGTGCCGACGGTGTTGCCGAACTCGGCATGACGATTCGAACCATCGTTTTTGAAGCGGGTAAAGCAAGAATCGGCGTTGGCGGAGGCATCACGATCGATAGTGATCCCGCTGCCGAGCTCGACGAAACGAAGCTAAAAGCCAAGGCGCTATTGAGAGCGCTCGGAGCCGACGCCCCCTGGGCTTAGGTGCTTGCGACCTGTTCGCTTGGTAACCTAGTAACCGCAGCGAATTCGGCTGTAATCCATGAAAAGCGAGCAAATGCAAGAGCAAAACGTGTCTGAGAACGAATACGACATTTTCGGCATTCAAGACAAGTGGCTACCCGTCTGGGATGACCTGAAACCGTTCAACAGCGGTAAGCTCGACGACCCTCGCCCTAAAAAATATGTTCTCGACATGTTTCCTTACCCCTCTGGCGATTTGCACATGGGACACGCAGAGGCCTATGCACTCGGAGACGTTATCGCTCGCTACTGGGTTCAAAAGGGCTACAACGTTATGCACCCGATTGGCTGGGACTCTTTCGGATTGCCAGCCGAAAACGCAGCTATCAAACGTGGCCTAGACCCAAAGGGCTGGACCTACGACAACATTGCGATTCACAAGCGCACAATGCGCCGATACGCGTGTTCATTCGACTGGGACAGAATTCTGATTACTTCAGATTCGATTTACTATCGCTGGAACCAGTGGTTGTTTCTCGAGTTCTACAAGCGTGGCCTTGCCTATCGCAAAAACTCACCGGTCAACTGGTGCCCGTCGTGTCAAACCGTGCTGGCCAATGAACAGGTGGTTCAGGGCTTGTGCGAGCGTTGCGACAGCGTTGCAACCAAAAAGACACTAACCCAGTGGTACTTCAAAGTCACCGAATACGCCGACCGACTACTTGATGATCTAGACACCCTCGAGGGTAACTGGCCAAGCAAGGTTCTCTCGATGCAGCGCAACTGGATTGGCCGTTCGATCGGCGCCGAAGTTTCGTTTGATGTTGAAGGGCGAGACGAACCGATTACCGTTTTCACCACCCGCCCAGACACTCTCTACGGAGCTACCTTCATGGTGGTGGCTGCCGACAGTGCTCTCGCGGCAGAGCTTGTTGAAAGCGCAGACGAGTCGACCCGCGAAGCATTCGCCGCTTACCTCGAATTGGTGAAGCAGTCGAACGACATCGAACGCTTGGCAACCGACCGCGAAAAAACCGGTGTTTTTTTGGGACGGTACGCTATCAACCCGCTCAGCAGCGAGAAATTGCCAATCTGGGCATCCGACTACGTTTTGGCCGATTACGGAACCGGAGCCATCATGGCTGTTCCGGCTCACGACCAGCGCGATGCCGAATTTGCTGCCAAGTTCGACCTTCCGGTTCGCGTCGTAGTCGATAACGAAGAAGATATTGCCGGCGACGGCCCGCACATCAACTCAGGCTCTCTTGACGGGCTGTTTAAGAAGCAGGCAATTGCCGCGGCAATCGACCTTCTTCACGAGAAGAGCGCAGGTAAGGCAACCAAGAACTTTAGGCTCCGCGACTGGCTGATTTCTCGCCAGCGTTACTGGGGAACTCCCATTCCGATCATCCACTGCGATGATTGCGGCGAAGTACCCGTACCTGCCGAACAACTGCCGGTTGAATTGCCAAGCGCCGAGGGCCTCGATCTAAAGCCAAAGGGAACCAGCCCTCTCGGCGGAGCGGAAGCCTGGCTAAACGTGCCGTGCCCTAACTGTGCCAAACCCGCCAAACGTGACAGCGACACCATGGATACCTTTGTCGACTCATCTTGGTATTTCTTGCGCTATCTCTCACCTCAAAGCACCGAGGTTCCTTTTCCTCAGGATGCGGCAAAGCAGTGGGCTCCGGTCGACCAGTACGTGGGTGGCGTCACGCACGCGATTTTGCACCTGCTCTACGCGCGCTTCTTCACCAAGGTTTTGCACGACATGGGAATGGTCGATTTCGACGAGCCATTCACCAGACTCTTGAACCAGGGCATGGTGCTCATGAACGGTAGCGCGATGTCTAAGTCGCGCGGAAACCTTGTGGCACTGGGCGACCAGCTAGACGAACACGGCGTAGACGCGGTTCGCTTAACTATGGCCTTCGCTGGCCCTCCGGAAGACGACATTGACTGGGCCGATGTGTCACCGAGCGGTTCTGCAAAGTTTTTGGCTCGCGCCTGGAGAACTGCCAACGACGTTACATCAGAGATTGGCGTCGATTTCGCAAACGGAAACCCTGAGCTTCGCAAAGCAACCCATTCGTTCTTGAGAGACTTCAGCCCGCTGATTGAATCGTTCAAGTTCAACGTTGGAGTG
>JAHEAT010000033.1 GCA_024642605.1 Microbacteriaceae bacterium | reverse complement strand
CTTCTCGCGCACAAAAGGCCACGTTGAGGTTCGGTTGCGAGCGACTAAACTTGTTGAGTGCCTTCATCTGGCACAGCATCCCTTTCGAAGAGACGAGAAAGCCATGCCTGCAGTAGTTATCGTGGGGGCCCAGTGGGGCGACGAGGGTAAAGGCAAAGCCACCGACCTGCTCGCCGAGCACATCGACTATGTGGTCAAGTTCAACGGCGGCAACAACGCTGGTCACACCGTGGTTATCGGAAACGAAAAGTACGCTCTCCACCTGCTGCCTTCTGGCATTCTGACCCCAGGTGTAACGCCGGTTATCTCAAACGGTGTGGTGATCGACCTGGCCGTGCTTTTTCAAGAGATCGAAGCGCTAAACGCCCGCGGCATCGACACTTCGAAGCTTCGAGTTTCGGCCAATGCGCACGTGATTACTTCTTACAACGTCACGATCGACAAAACCGCCGAACGGTTCTTGGGTAAGCGTGCCATCGGCACCACCGGTCGCGGTATCGGCCCAACCTACGCCGACAAGATCAATCGCGTGGGTGTTCGCATTCAAGACCTTTTTGACGAGAGCATTCTGCGTCAAAAAGTTGAGGCTGCTCTGGTTCAAAAGAACAACCTCCTAACCAAGGTTTACAACCGTGCCGCCATCAAGACCGATGCTGTAGTTGCAGAGTTGCTCGGTTACGTTGAGCGTCTTCGCCCGATGGTTGCCGACACGGCGCTCGAACTGCACCAGGCTCTCGACGCCGGCAAGACCGTGCTTTTCGAAGGCGGCCAGGCAACCATGCTCGATGTCGATCACGGCACTTACCCGTTCGTAACTTCGTCTAACGCCACTGCTGGAGGTGCCGCGACCGGTTCGGGCATCGGGCCTCGCGAGTTGAAAACCGTTATCGGTATCGTCAAGGCGTACACCACGCGCGTCGGCTCGGGCCCTTTTCCTACCGAACTATTCGACCAGTGGGGCGAGCTTTTGCGAGCCACCGGTCACGAGTATGGCACCACCACCGGGCGTCCGCGTCGATGCGGTTGGTACGACGCCCCGATCGCGCGCTACTCGGCCCGCATCAATGGCCTCACCGATTTCGTGCTGACCAAACTCGATGTGCTCACCGGTATTAAGAGCATCCCGGTTTGCGTGGCTTACGAGGTCGACGGCGTGCGCCACCAAGAAGTGCCTGTTTCTCAGAGCGACTTTCACCACGCCAAGCCGATTTACGAAAACTTTGCCGGCTGGGATGAAGACATCTCAACTTGCCGCAACTTCGAAGACCTGCCGAAAAACGCTCAAGACTACATTTTTGCGCTCGAGAAGATTAGCGGATGCCGCATCTCTGCTATCGGTGTTGGTCCGGCTCGTGACGCGATCATCGTGCGTCACGATATGCTCGCTTCGGCTTAAAGCTAGTTGTTTGACTCGCCTTGAACTTTTTTGGCGTGGTCTGCCTGCAGCACCGCAAAGCAAATTTCTTCGGTGCGTGTGATTTCTTTGTTGAAATTTTCGGCGGCTAACTCAGGAAAGTCGAGCCCTGAGATTCCAACATCCGATATTCGCAACATAGCCTCGTAAACCTTGCCAAAGTGTGGGTCTTGGTCGCTGAACGTTGGATCGTAGAGCGTGATGGCGTCGTCAACTTTGACGAGCACCTTTTGCATGGCGTCTTTCAGGTTGTCTTTTGAGTCGGTTAGCCCTTTATAGAAAAGCTGGCAGGCAGCCACATCTTTCTTGTCTAGGTCGGCACGTTGACTGGCCGGAAAGACGAAGTTTCCGTAAATCCAAACGCCGCCCACGAGGCCCACGGCTACAACACCTGTGGTCAGGCCAATCCAAAACCCAACCGACTTCTTCTTTTTCTTTGGGTTCGCTTTGTCGGCAGCAGGCTTTGCTGCCCGGGCGCTCACGGTGCTCTTCTTGTTTTCGGTCACTGAATCCTCCTCAACAAGAATAGAGCCGTTAAGCGCCTTCGATGATTGCGAACGGGAAGCCCAGGTCGAGTTGCACCTGAGAGTTTGCCGATGCGGTTTCGAAAGTCACCTTGCCTTGACACCTAGCGATGCCTGCCCCCGCTGCGGCAAAAACAGTTTCGTAAAGTTCGGCCGACTGCGAGTTAGCCACCTGCCCCAGAATTAAAGCGCCCGCCACCACCAACACGGCGTGATCTTCGCCGCTCTCTCGGCAGATTAACCCCAGCTCGAGTTCGACGGTTTGGCCATCGGCACTAGCGAGCTCTGTTCGAAGCGTTTCGAAGTTGACGGCGTATCTCTTGGATGCCACCACCTGGTAAGCCCATTTTCGGTCAGACGAGAGGCAAGGGGCAGTGGCAACCCGTGATGCGACATCGTCGGTGAGTTGCAAGTCGAGGGCCACAGCGTTGAGCTTCGACTGAGTCGCTTCGAGCTTCTTGGCGGCGGCCTTGTCGTTGGCCACTTTCGCGAAGGCTAAAACAAGCACAATCGCGATTACAAAGGCGATTACCCAGGGTGTGGCTGAACCAAACACCGCAGTCCAAAGTGCAAGGAAAAATACCGCAACGATGATCGACCAACAACCAGCTAAGAATCCCACTTTGTGAATCTATCGCAGACCGAAGACAATTAACCCATGAAATTTGACGACGAAAACGACTCGCAAGACGAGGCGATCGTAACCTGGGGTGACACCATCACTCAGCGAGGTTTCGAAGTTGTCATTGAGCGAGTGGTTCACGAACACGTACCCTTCTATCGCAGGTTGCACTACCCAGACATCCTCGACCTTCGCCGCTGCGGTTACGAGGTTGAACAGTTTGCGCCACTGTTCGACCTGCTCGAAGAAGCCCTGGTATCGCAGGCGCGAACCGTTCATCTGCTGTTGCATCAACCAGGCGGCAACGCCATCTGGAACCCTTATCGCGCACGGCAGCTCGAATTCAACGTGCGTGCTGCCCTGCACCGTTTTGGCTTGAGCGACGCACCAACGCTGCTTCGGCGCATGATAGGCCGCGTGTATCCCGGCGACACGGTAACCCATTTGGCTGTCGACCTGCTCAACGTGTTCTTCTGGGCGAGTCTCGCCCAGGTTGCGCGCGACTACGCTTGGCGGTCGCCTCAACTTGAGGCCTACGCAGATTACCTCGAGTATCCAGTGGTGGCGGCTTTTGGCGCACTGCGCGAGAACGCAGCGCCCACTCGCTAGTTGAGTGCCCCGAAAGCGTCGGTGAGCGTAACGGTTTGCAGGTGGCGAGCTGCCAACAGCGCACGGATGCGCCCAAAGTTGTTCACCGTCGACTGGCTGTTTGCGTGGTCGATCACGATACGTCCGTTTTGCATCCATTTCTGGCAGTTTGCCCAAACCGCGGCAGAACTGACACCAGAATTCGATCCCGTGCTGCCGTACCAAAGTACAGGGCGGTCGAAACCGGCTTCGGCGGCAACCTTCATAACGTGCTGATTGATGTAACCGTATGGTGGTCGCCAGTAGGGCCCGGCTTGCACACCAAAGTTATCTTCGATAAATCGTCCGGCTAGCACCAGCTCTTGCTTGATCTTGCGGTTCGTGGCATGAGTGAGGTTAATGTGATTCACGGTGTGGTTGGCCATTTGCAACTGGCCCGATTGGGCGAGTTCACTAAGTGGATTGGCCAAAGTTTTCCAGCTGTGAGCACCAGCTAACACGAACATCGTCATGCGGAGGTCTTCGTGCTTCTCTAGCAAATCTATATAGGAGCGAAGTGCCGTAACCGATGCCCCGTCATCAACAGTCCAGGCGATTCGCTTGCTCTCGCTGGCGGGCAGGTGCTCGATGCATCCGTGCGGCCAAGCGAATGCAGCCGAGTTTTGGATGGGTGAAAGCGCAGCGTCGGCGGTAGCCAAAACGGCGCTCGCGGCGACGCCTGCGGTGAGAAACTGGCGGCGGTTCACAAGGCGAGCCTATCGGCAAAAAGTGTCGGCAAAACTAACAGTCGCGAGCGTGTTAAAAGGGCTTCTGAGCGCTAAATAACTCATTTACACTCGAACTATGACAACCTCGCGCGTGCTGCTTGCAAAGACCCCCACATCCAAGTTCGAGAAGAGCACCATCGAACGAGGCGAGGTGGGTTTGCACGATGTTCTCATCGAAATCGCGTTCTCTGGAATTTGCCACAGCGACCTGCACCAGGTGCGCAACGAGTGGTTTGAAGGAATCTTCCCTATGGTTCCAGGCCACGAAATTTCGGGTTACGTGGCAGCGATCGGTGCTGGTGTAACCAAGTTCAAGGTGGGCGACGCGGTTGGAGTGGGCACCATCATCGGGTCGTGTGGCGAGTGTGAGTATTGCCTCGCCGGCCGCCAAAACGTTTGCCTCAAAGGCAATGTGCAAACCTACAACGGCCGCTTCTACGATGGCACACCAACCTACGGCGGTTACTCGAGCACCGTGATCGTTAACGAAAACTTCGTGCTGGGCATCCCAGAGTCACTACCCATGGATGCCGCTGCGCCGCTTCTTTGCGCGGGCATCACCGTGTATGCGCCGCTCAAGCGCTTCGGTGCCGGGCCGGGTAAGCGTGTGGCAATTATGGGCATGGGCGGCCTCGGCCACCTCGCGGTGAAGTTTGCCGCAGCGTTCGGTGCCGATACCTACGTTTTGGGCACCAGTGAAGCCAAGGCAGCCGATGCTGCCGCCTTTGGTGCTACCGACTACCTGCTCATCAACGATGAGGCCACGTTTGCTAAGTACACCAACTTCTTCGACGTGATACTAAACACCACTTCGAGCAACACCGCCGTCGACAAGATTCTCTCGCTCTTGCGAGTTGGCGGCAGCCTGGTGAACGTTGGGCTACCTTCTGCAGACGAACACTTCAACCCGTTCAGCTTGGTTGCCTCGATGAAGTCGATCTCGGGTTCAAACACCGGTGGCATTGCCGAAACCCAAGACATGCTCGATTTCTGCGGCGAGCACGGTATCGCTGCAACCATCGAGCTGGTAGATGCCTCAGAGGCCGAAGCAATCGACCTCGCCTACGACCGCATGTTGCACTCGGATGTGCGCTACCGCTTCGTGATCGACGCCAGCACCATCTAGCTGACCGCTTAAAGCTAAATCGCCCCCGTCAAACAGGGGCGATTTAGCTTTTCTTAGGGGGAAACCTCTTTATAGTCGCTCGGCCAAACGGTGGTAGGCAGCGCTCCATTGCAGCTCTCGTCGGAAGTCGCGCATCTTGGTGTCTTCGTCGATGACAACCAATTCGACCTTGGCCATTCGGGCGAAGTCTTCGATGGCTTCGGCAGAAACCGCGTTGGTGAGCACAGTGTGGTGTGAGCCGCCAGCGAGCATCCAAGCCTCAGCCGATGTCTCTAGCGATGGCTTAGGTTCCCAAACGGCGCGGGCAACAGGCAAGTTGGGCAAATCTTCGTTTGGCTCAACAACTTTGATTTCGTTTGAGACGATTCTGAATCGGTCGCCTAAGTCGACCAGGCAAACCACGCGAGCCTCGGCTGGAGTTGCAGTGAACACCATTCGAACGGGGTCTTCTTTGCCGCCGATTCCGAGCGGGTGAATCTCGATTCGCGGTTTAGCCGCGGTTATGGTTGGGCACACCTCGAGCATGTGAGCTCCGAGCACCTTGGCCGCACCGGGGCCGAAGTGGTAGGTGTAGTCCTCCATAAACGATGTACCGCCGCCGGTCGGAGTCATGCTCTTCAAGATTGCACCCAGTGCGGAGGTCTTCCAGTCGCCCTCGCCGCCGAAGCCGTATCCGTCGGCCATGAGGCGTTGCACCGCAAGCCCTGGCAGTTGTCTAAGTGCGCCGAGGTCTTCGAAGTTGGAGGTGAACGCGCTGAATCCGCCCGCTTCTAGAAATGTGCGAAGCGCAATCTCTTGCTTGGCTGCGTAAACCAGCGAATCATGACGCTCGCCTCCGGCTCGAAGTTCATCGGCAACATCGTAGAGACGCTCGTACTCTGCCGTGAGTGCTTCGGCCGCTTCATCTGTAACATTGGCCACAGCCTCAGCAAGAACGTTGACACCGTAGTTTTCAACCGAGATGCCAAGCACCATCTGGGCCGACACCTTGTCGCCGTCGGTAACCGACACGAAGCGCATGTTGTCGCCGAACCGGGCCAATTTGAGGTTCTTCGACTTGTTGTAGCCGATTGCGGCTGTGATCCAAGCCTGCACGCGCGAACCTACAGAGCTCGAGGATGGGTCGCCAACCACGATCTTGCGAGCGACGCCCATTCGGGTAACCATGTGTGCATACTCGCGGTCGCCGTGCGCGGCCTGGTTGAGGTTCATGAAATCCATGTCGATGGTCGACCACGGGAGCGACTGATTGGCCTGAGTGTGCAGGTGCAGCAGCGGCTTCTGCAGCGCGTCGAGGCCGGCAATCCACATTTTCGCAGGCGAGAAGGTGTGCATCCAGGTGATTACGCCGATGCAGGCATCGGTGGCCGAGGCGTCGAGCATGGTGCGGCGAATTGCATCGGCGTTCTTGAGCGTTGGCTTCCAAACCAGCTTCACTCGGGTGTCGAGCTGCATCTCTAGGCGAGCGAGCACGTCTTTCGACTGTTCGGCAACCTTGATTAGCGTCTCATCGCCATACAGGTCTTGGCTTCCGGTTAGAAACCAAACTTCTAATGTTTCGTTGTTACTCACTTGGTTTCCTAAACCTCTGGCGGTCGCTTACTTGCGGCGCTTGCTCCATACATCGAATGCCACTGCAAACAGAAGCACCAAACCCTTGATGGTCATCTGGGCGTCGATACCAACCGAAGAAAGGTTCATGCCGTTTCCGAGCACGCCCTGAATCAGGCCACCAACCATCGAACCGGTTACCGTACCAACACCACCCTGAACAGCAGCTCCACCGATGAATACCGACGAAATGGCGTCGAGTTCGAAGCCATCACCGGCCTTTGGAACAGCCGAGTTCATGCGCGCTGTAATGAGGATTCCCGAAAGGGCTGCGAGAGCGCCCATGTTGACGAACA
>JAHEAT010000030.1 GCA_024642605.1 Microbacteriaceae bacterium | reverse complement strand
ACACGGATGCGCACGCCCTGCACCTTGCCCTGCGCCTGTGCGGCCGAAGCAACGCGCTCAAGTTCAATGTCGCTGTCGATGACTATTGCTCCGACTCCGGCAGCAACGGCACGGCCAATTTCGGCGAGCGACTTGTTGTTGCCGTGAAGTCCCACGCGCTCGGCTGGCATGCCTCCCGCGAGCGCTGCCGTCAGTTCGCCTCCCGAAGCTACGTCTAGGTTTAGCCCGAGTTCGTTTATCCAGGCAGCAATTTCGGTGCTCAAGAAGGCCTTACCCGCGTAATAAACCTTGGCAGTCGTGCCGATTGACTCGGCAGCAGCGCTTAGTGCTCGCTTGACTCTCGAAGCACGGGCAAAAAAGTCGGCTTGATCGATGACATAAAGGGGTGTACCAAACTGAGCGGTTAGTTCAGAAACGGCCACTCCCCCGATGGTCACTTCGCCGTCAGCGCCGCGAACGAAGTTGGCAGGCCAAAGGTTTTCTTCAACCTTGTTTAGATTGGCGGGCTTCTTTAGCCAGACTGGCACAAACTCAGTCACGATTACATCCGCTCCGGAGCGCTCACGCCGAGCAAGTTTAGACCGTTGCGAAGTACCACACCGGCGGCATCGTTTAGCCATAGACGCGTACGGTGCACGGTTTCTACTTCGCCTCCGCTCAGCGGGGTGACTCGGCAATTGTCATACCAGCGATGGTACGCTCCGGCTACCTCTTCAAGGTAGCGAGCAACTCGGTGAGGCTCTCTAAACTCGGCGGCCTGAGCAACCACCCGTGGAAGTTCGATGAGTTTGGCCAGGAGCTCTTCTTCGCTGAAGTGAGTAAGCAATGCCGGTTCGAACTCGCTTCGGTCAACCGAGAGCGATGCAGCGTTCTTGGCCACTTGAGCGGTGCGTGCGTATGCGTACTGAACATAGAACACCGGGTTGTCGTTGGTCTTCTTTTCCAAGAGAGCCAAATCGATGTCGAGTTGCGAGTTGATCGAAGAACGCACCAGCGCGTAGCGCGCGGCATCAACACCGACTATTTCGACGAGGTCTTCCATGGTTACCACGGTGCCGGCACGTTTAGACATTCTCACCGGTTCGCCGTCGCGAACCAGGTTGACCAGCTGGCCAATCATTATTTCGAGGTTGGTACCCGGCACGTCGCCGAAAGCTGCGCACATGGCCATCATTCTCGGCACGTAACCATGGTGGTCGGCCCCCAGCATGTAAATGCATCGGTCGGCCCCGCGGGCGCGCTTGTCGAGGTAGTAGGCCAAGTCGCCAGCAATGTAAGCAGCTTCGCCATCGCTCTTGATGATCACGCGATCACGGTCGTCGCCCAGCTCGCTAGAGCGCAACCAGGTAGCACCTTCGGCTTCAAAAATGTGACCGAGCTCGCGCAGCCTGGCAATAGCCTTGTCGACGGCACCCGACTCGTAAAGCGAGTTCTCGTGGAAGTAAACGTCGAAATCGACACCGAAGTCGTGAAGCGACTGGCGGATTTCGGCAAACATAAGTTCTACACCAGCGGCGCGAAATGCTTCTTGGGCTTCGCCTTCTGGCAGAGCCAGCAGGTCTTCGGCAGTTTCGGCCAACACACGCGATGCAATCTGTTCGATGTAAGCGCCGGCATAACCGTCTTCGGGGGCTTCCTGTTTTCTTGCCGCAGCCAGCAGGCTTCGAGCGAAACGGTCGATCTGCGCACCGTGATCGTTGAAGTAATACTCGCGAACGACCTCGGCTCCCTGCGATTGAAGCACTCGAGCCAGCGAATCGCCAACCGCCGCCCAGCGAGTGCCGCCGATGTGGATAGGGCCGGTTGGGTTGGCCGAGACGAACTCGAGGTTCATTCTTAGGCCAGCCATGCTTGAGCCATTTCCGAAGTCTGTACCCGATTCAACGATCTGACGGGCGATTGCCCCCGATGCAGCTGCCGAAAGCGTGATGTTGATAAAGCCGGGGCCTGCGATGTCTACCTTGGCGACACCATCGAGTTTTGAGATTTCATCGGCAATAAGACCTGCCAAAGCGCGAGGGTTCGAGCCCAATTTTGCGCCGTACTGCATGGCCACGTTGGTTGCCCAGTCGCCGTGCTCGCGGTTCTTTGGGCGCTCAACAACTACCTCGCCCGGAAGGTCTCCCGCACCGAGCGCACCCGACTGCTGCAAAGCCGCAAGAATGCGTGCAATCGCGACCGAGAGTTCGGTTGGAGTCAAGATGGGCCCTAACGGTTGTTGATACGGGGGTCGACAGCGACGGCATCCGTGAATAAATGAAATTCTACCCGTTCGATGCAGTTCGCCGGCGAAAAAGAATGTGGCGCCACCCGCTAGAGCGACGCCACATCTTTGAACCGATGCTACTTGACGGCACCTGCGGTTAGGCCGCGCACGAAGTAACGCTGAAGCGAGAAGAAGATGATGAGCGGAACGATTAGCGAGATGAACGAGCCAGCCGCAACATCTAGCCAGCCGTCGCCGTACTGCCCAAGCAAGCGCAAGAGGCGGTATGTCATGACGGCCTTCTGCTCTCCAACAAAGATGAACGCAATCAGGTAGTCATTCCAAACCCACAAGAACTGGAAGATAGCGAATGAAGCCAGAGCCGGGACAGACATAGGCATAACTAGGCGCCAGAAGATTTGGTACCAAGTTGCACCATCGACACGAGCCGCTTCAATTAGCGAGGCGGGAAGTGACAGCATGTAGTTGCGCAAAATGTAGATGGCCAGTGGCAGCGCGAACGAACAGTGGATGAGCCAAGCACTGGGGAAGTTTCCGGTGAGCTGAATGTGGGTTGCCTTTTGGAAGGCAACCATGGCACGGAGCACCGGAATCAGAGCCGATTGAAGCGGGATGATCATGAGTGCAACGATGATCGCAAAGTAGATTTCACGCCCCTTGAACTCAAGGAAAGTGAAGGCAAACGCAGCGTTGGCTGCCACCAGCAGCGGCAAGATCACCGATGGAACGGTAACCACGAGGGTGTTGACCATCGCATTAAACATTCCGCCGCTCGAAAGGGCGTTGCTGTAGGCATCGAGTGACCAAGCCTGATTTACCGGCGAGAAGATTGCATCCCACCATGGTGAAGTGTCGGCTACGTCGCGGCTTCTAAACGAGGTGATAAGCAAGCCAACGGTTGGAATAGACCAGATTGCGGTTAGCAAAGTGAGGGCAATGGTGCTGCCCACCTTGTACTTAGAGAGTTTGTTCAAAACGTTTTTCATCGCAGGCTCTCCTGGTGGCGAACGGTTCTGATCTGTAGCCACATGAGTGGCGCAATCAGGACGAGCAGAATGGTGACCACTGCCGATGCAGGGCCGAGGTTGGAATCTACGAAGAACTGCTTGTAATACTCAAACGCAAGCACGTTGGTGTTGAAGTTACCGCCAGTCATCGCCAAGACGATGTCGAACACCTTCATCACCAGAATCAAAACGGTGACGAACACCGACATGATGGTTGCCGAGATTTGCGGAATCACGATTCTGAAGAAAACCTGCAAACCGTTGGCCCCATCGATGCGGGCTGCTTCGATGGTTTCTTCAGGAACAGCCTTAATTCCGGCCGAAATGATGACCATCGAGTATCCAACTTGCAGCCAGACGATTACCGCCATTAAAAGAAAACTGTTCAGACGGTTGTCGTCAATTTGCAACCAGTTCTGCGGGGTGCCTCCAAAGAACTCGACCACTGCGCTGAGTAAGCCGATCTTTGGGCGCCCCGGAGCTGGGTTGGTGTAAAGGTAACCCCAGATGGTTGAAGCCGAAACGAAGCTGATCGTCATAGGCATGAAGATCAAAGACTTGAGAATTTTTTCGCGAGTCGGGCCTACTTGGTTACCTAGGTTCGCAAAAAGCACACCGAGGCTCACGGTTACCGCCGGAACCACAAGAATCCAGAGGAAGTTGTTCAGCAGGATGCTGAGAAAGTCGGGAGAAGTAAAGAGCGTGATGTAGTTCTCTAGGCCGACAAAGGTTTTCACCTTGTCGTCCATAAACGACCAGACCACGGTCTGCAGAAGCGGAAGTACTAGTACGAGAATCAAAAGCGTTGCTGCAGGAATCAAGAAGCCAAGTGGTTTGATTTTGTCTTGAACCTTGAGAGGTAGTAGGCGCACTAAACGGTCGAGCAGCCAGTAGAGACCTAGGGTTGCCGCCGTACCTAAAATGACGGCGAGGATTCCGAAGAGCACGTCGCTCAGAAGTGGATCCATGGGGAACTCCAATTTTTGCAAGTTGAAACTAGTACTCGAGCTGTGGGCTCAGATTATTGAAGATTAGCGGTTTTGCTGTTCTGGTGAAAACTTCTGCCGGGGGATCTCTCCCCCGGCAGAAGCATCACTTGCGAAACTCATTGCTGAGTGTCAGCAGGATTTAGTACTTTGCGTCGATTCGCGCAGCAGCTTCATCCCAGGTGACACGGCCTGCAACGTAGTCGGTGCCGGCTGCCCAGAACTCAGCGTTAACTTCTGCTGGCATCTGGTCAGAACCGTCGAAGCCGAACACTGCAGCTGCAGCCATGGCTTCACCGATCTTCTTGTTTAGGTCGTTCGGGTAAAGTGCGGCGTCGAAGGTCTTGTGAGGCGAGATTGCGCCGTTCGAGACCATGTTGTTTAGCACCTTGTCGCTGAAGATGAATTCAGCAACCTTTGCGACGTCTGCGTCTACGTGACCCTGGAATACTGCACCGAGGTCACCACCACCGATTACACCTGCCTGAGCGCCTTCTGGAGCTGGTAGCGGGAATACGTCTGCGTGGGTGTAGTCGTTAGCAGCAAGTTCAGCCTGGATGTTCTTAGGGAAGAATCCGGTGATGAACGAGCCCTGACGAAGCATGAAGCACTGACCCTTGGCCTTGCCACCCTCTTCGAAGAGAGGAGCAGTGTTGCCGAATGCGTCAGCTGCCATACCAGCACCGCCACCGTTAACCTGGCCATCTGCAAGCAGACGCGAGGTAACCTTGTCGGCTGCCTTCTTTACTTCTTGGCTAGCGAAGTCGATGTCTCCAGCGATCCACTGTGCGTAAACGTCTGCTCCGTTGTAGTCAAGAACGTACTGTTCCATCCAGTCGGTGAATGCCCAACCGGTTGCGCCACCAGACTCGATACCTGCACACCATGGGTAGCCAGCGCCGTCAGCCTTGATCTGCTCTTCAAGAGCACCAAGTTCTGCGTCGGTGGTTGGAACGGTGTAGCCGTGAGCTGCGAATGCTGCTGGGTTGTAGAACACGAGGGTCTTCATGTTTGCCGATACTGGCAAGCCGTAAAGGTCTCCGTCAACAACTGCGAGCTTGTCCCAGCCTGGTACGAGGGTAGAGGTCGACTTGGTTACGTCGTAGACGTCCTTCAGCGGAACAAGGTTGTCAACGGCGAGGTCCTTTAGACCACCTGGCTGTGGCCAGAGTGCGATGTCAGGAGTCTGTCCAGCTTCGATCTTTACCTTGATGTCCTTGTCGAACGATGCAAGAGAAGTGAAGGTGATCTGGATGTTGTTTGCCTTACCGAACTCGTCAAGCGACTTCTGGAATGCAGCTGCGTCAGCTTCACCGTAACCACCGAAGATGGTAACCTTGCCGTCACCGGCAGGGGTTGATGGAGCACAGGCAGCCATTCCGAGGGTAGCTAGCGATGCAACTGCAAGAGCAGCTACGGCGCGCATACCTTTCTTCATTTGGTTTCCTTTCCTAAGAAAACGGCAGAGCTTGTGCCAAGCCGTCTGAAAAGAAATCTAGACCACACCGCAAGCGTTTACAGCAGCAACGTGAGCAACGTTACCGAAAAGTTGTAAACGCTTGCAGTTTGTAACGAATTGGCTAAGAAACTGACTTGTAGACGTTTTTAGCCGGTTTTGCCGGTCGATTCTTTTTCGTCTCCCGCGCTGCATCAGCGAAAGAGAGCCAACTGACTACTCAGCGCAAAACCAGACCGAGTTCTCTCGTTGCGGTGACCGGCACCGCATCGCTAAGCTCCCCGACAAAATCTCCGCCCTCAATGTTTAAGAAACCGATGAAGTACCAGCCGTCGGAGCCTTTGACGATCCTGCCTGCATAGGCCATTGGATGCATAAACGGTTGTGCCTTAGTGAAATCAATATTTGACAGGTCGGTCGAAACGGCAAGCGAATAGGTAGCGTCGCGCTCACCAAACGCGGCCAAGCGGTCAGCCGAAAGTTCTCGCCATCCACAACAGAAGAGCAAAACCGGAACCCCATCGACGATCTCGAATTGGAACACCTCCATCTGCCCGAACCCCTGCCCCGGTTCACTGAGCGGCGGTTGCACCGACCAGTCGATTAGGTTGGTCGACGTGGCATGCCCGAGCACTCCCCTGGTGGCGGCATCGCCGTGGTTTGCGCGAGCGGTGATCAGCATGTGCCAAGTGGTCGGATCACTCTCGAAACGGAACACCCACGGGTCGCGCCAAGCTTCGTCTGGCCAGACGCTCTTGTCTAGCAAGTCATACCAGCGCTGATCGGCGCGAACAAGAGGTTCTGAAGAAACCTTGTTCCAATCCAGTAGGTCTTCAGAAGTTGCTGCGCCGATGGTCTGCACATCACCACCGTCTTCGCGGCTGGTGCCGGTGTAAAACATCCACCACAGCCCATCATCGCCCCTAACGACAGAGCCGGTCCAGGTGGTCCAAGAGTCAAAGGCCGGCGAATCGCTAACCGCTAGGGCATCCTTAACCACGGTCCAATCGTTTAGGTCGGTTGAAATGGCATGCCCGACCACCGGGTTGCGGTGTCGTCGGTTTGGGTCACCGAGGGCTCGAGAAGCACTGAGGTAAAAGGCATGATATTTCTCTCCGTCGAAGACGTACCAGGAATCCCAAATCCACTTATCAACCAGTCGCAGCGCCACGTTTCATTCCTAACTCAACACTTCCGCACTTAGCCTAGAGCAAGCTCGCTGATAGGCTGAGGGTACCCTGGCCCCTATAGCTCAGGGGATAGAGCGTCGCTCTCCGGAGGCGAAAGCGCAGGTTCGAATCCTGCTAGGGGCGCATGTTCGGAATCTCTTGGCT
>JAHEAT010000022.1 GCA_024642605.1 Microbacteriaceae bacterium | reverse complement strand
TCGAACAGTTCCACACCCTCCACCGGCTGGCGTTGCGGCACCTCGCTCGGCTCATAACGCCCGACGACCGCGACGGCGGTGTCAAAGGCAAGGGCACCGCGAACGGCGTTCGAACATGCGGCTAATGCGGCATCCGAGGTTTTGAAAAATGCGCTGGCCAACAAAACGTGTGTGGCGCTCTTGCCCGGATTATCCATTGCATCGAAAACCGTCCAAAAGCCCTGCTCGGTCGACCCGTCGGCTAGCAACTGCTGGCGGTTCGCGATAACCGCACACGAGTCGGGGTTCACCCAAACACTGGTTGCCACTCGACGGTCGGCCTGCGGTTCGATAAACGGTTCGCCGACTGTGGCAAGTTTCTCAAGCGGCACGGTCGTGGCGAGTGTTGAGTCGCTGGGAGTTACCCGAATGCTCCGCGAAAGTTGCCAGTTGCCAAAGAGCGAAAACAGCACAGCAACGGCAATCGCAATCAGCAACCCAACCACCCATTTGGGTCGCCTAGCGACTTGCCAGAAGCTTGGCTTCATTTAGGCCTGGTATGGCGCGGCAACAACTTCGACACGCTGAAACTCTTTGAGGTCGCTGTAGCCAGTGGTGGCCATGGCGCGGCGTAGAGCACCGATCAGGTTTGAGGTGCCGTCGGCACTGGTAGATGGGCCGAGCAATATCTGTTCGAGCGAGCCGCCGGTGCCAACCTGCACGCGGTGACCACGAGGCAACTCTGCGTTGTGCGCCTCGGCTCCCCAGTGCCAACCGGCACCCGGAGCCTCGGTGGCGCGAGCCAAAACCGAACCGAGCATCACGGCGTCGGCACCGCAGGCGATTGCCTTGACGATGTCACCCGAAGAACCCAAACCGCCATCGGCAATTACGTGCACATAGCGGCCACCCGATTCATCCATGTAGTCACGGCGAGCGCCGGCGACATCGGCAACTGCTGTGGCCATTGGTGCGTGAATACCGAGCACACGGCGAGTGGTTGAAGCTGCACCACCGCCGAAACCGACAAGCACACCTGCTGCACCGGTGCGCATTAGGTGAAGTGCTGCGGTGTAGGTAGATGCGCCACCAACGATTACCGGAACATCGAGTTCGTAGATGAACTGCTTGAGGTTTAGTGGCTCGCGAGTCTTAGAGACGTGCTCGGCCGAAACCGTGGTGCCACGAATCACGAAAAGGTCAACTCCGGCGGCGATCACGGTCTTTGCAAACTCGGCGGTGCGCTGGGGCGACAAAGCACCGGCAACGGTCACACCGGCGGCACGAATCTGGGCAATGCGGTCGCGAATCAGCTCTGGCTTGATCGGCTCGGCATAAATCTGCTGCATGCGGGCGGTGGCCTGCTCAGGTGAAAGCTTGGCGATTTCGTTGAGTTGCTGCGAGGGGTCTTCGTAACGAGTCCAGAGACCTTCGAGGTCGAGCACTCCGAGGCCGCCGAGCTTGCCCATGGCGATGGCCGTCGCCGGTGAAACCACCGAGTCCATCGGTGCGGCCATTACTGGCAGGTCGAACTTATAGGCGTCGATATTCCACGAGGTGGTTACATCTTGTGGGTCGCGGGTGCGACGCGATGGAACGATGGCTACGTCGTCAAAGGCCCAGGCCCTGGTGCCGCGCTTGCCGCGGCCAATCTCAACTTCGCTCATGCGCTCTCCTAGCGGGTTCCGTAGTTTGGTGCTTCGGCAATCATCTGAATGTCGTGCGGGTGGCTTTCACGCAAACCGGCCGCGGTGATTCGAACAAACTTTCCCTTTTCTTGAAGTTCGTCGATCGACTCTGCTCCGACATAACCCATCGATGCACGAAGACCACCGATTAGCTGGTGCGTAACCGAAGCCACCGAACCGCGGTAAGGCACGCGACCTTCGATGCCTTCTGGCACTAGCTTGTCTTCGCGAAGAACGTCGTCTTGAAAGTAGCGGTCTTTCGAATACGACTTGGCTTCGCCTCGCGACTGCATGGCTCCGAGTGATCCCATGCCGCGGTAAGTCTTAAACTGCTTGCCGCCAACAAAGGTGATGTCGCCAGGGGCTTCGTCGGTGCCTGCAAGTAGCGAACCAATCATTACGGCGTTTGCACCGGCAACGAGCGCCTTTGGAATATCTCCAGAGAACTGCAAACCACCGTCCGCAATAACTGGCACGCCAGCCGGCTTACAAGCCAGCGATGCCTGATAGACGGCGGTAACCTGCGGTACACCGACTCCGGCAACAACACGGGTGGTGCAAATCGAACCTGGGCCAACGCCAACCTTCACGCCGTCGGCACCTGCGTCGACGAGCGCCTGAGCGCCTTCGCGGGTTGCCACGTTTCCACCGATGATGTCTACGTTCTTGGCAAAAGGTTCGGCTTTGAGCTTGGCAACCATTTCGAGAACCGCGCGGTTGTGGCCGTGAGCGGTGTCAACAACAAGGATGTCAACGCCGGCGTCGATCAGCGCCATAGAGCGGTCCCAGGCATCTTGGCCAACGCCAACGGCGGCAGCCACTAGCAAACGACCGGCGGCATCTTTCGAAGCCAACGGGTACTTTTCGCTCTTGTCAAAGTCTTTGACTGTGATCAGGCCACGCAACTTGTTGTGTTCGTCAACCAGGGGCAGCTTCTCGATGCGGTGCTGAGCGAGCAGCGCGATTGCTTCGTCGGGGGTGGCTCCAACCTTTGCCGTAATAAGAGGCATCGGAGTCATTACATCTTTAACCAAAGTTGTGGTGCGCTGAACATCGAGCACAAAACGCATGTCTCGGTTGGTAACAATTCCAACCAGCACACCGTTGTCATCGACCACGGGCAGACCCGAAACGCGGTAGTGACCGCAAAGTGCGTCTACTTCTTGGATGGTCGCAAACGGGGTGGTGGTTACCGGATTGGTGATCATGCCGGCTTCGGAACGCTTTACGATATCGATCTCCGCCGCTTGGCGCTCAAGCGAAAGATTGCGGTGAAGAACACCTATGCCACCCTGGCGAGCCATGGAGATTGCGAGACGCGCTTCGGTGACCGTGTCCATTGCCGAAGAGAGCAAAGGGATGTTGATTTCGATGCGCTTCGTGATGCGGGTTTTGGTATTCACCCCGCTTGGAACAATGTCTGACTCTCCTGGCAGCAGAAGAACGTCGTCATAAGTAAGGCCAACAAAGCCGAACGGGTCGTTTTGGGTCATCGGGAGTCCTCCACCGAAAGTGCGTTCTCCAAGTCTACCCGTGCGGTAGTCTGGTCAGAAATAGCGAACAGGCTATGAACGCCTGGCAAAACCAATGGAGGTTGGCGTGACCTACCAACTAAGAGCATCGATCTCGCGATTCGGCCGCATTGCCGCCGTGCTCGCCATTTTTGTTGCCATCTTTATGGGCCCGGCCGCTCACGCTGCTAGCACCGACCCAGCCAACCCAAACGGCTCTGCCCTACTTATCAAGGGCACCGTCAAAAACGAAAAGAAGCCCGTTCAAGGCGTTGAGTTTCACGTAACCGGCAACGGTGTAGACGAGAAGGTTGTCTCAGGCACCGACGGTAGGTGGGTTCTCGAAGTAGCCAAAAAGGGCATCTACAAGGTTGAGATCAACCTGAAGACTCTGCCTAAGGGCGTTGGGTTGCGCGACTCAACGGCAAACATTCGTGAGGCAAACCTCACCATCACCAATACCGCCGCCGTGCTCTTTCCACTTGGTAAAGACACTCGAGTTGTGCAGCCGCTCGGCGACCAAGTGCTTATTCGACTTTTCGCCGGGCTAAACCTCGGACTACTCTTGGCCATCGCTGCCATCGGCATTTCTCTGATCTTCGGCACGACTGGCCTAAACAACTTTGCCCACGGCGAAATGGTTACCTTTGGCGCTATGTTCACCTGGCTGTTCCACTCCGAACTCAAAATGCCGCTGCTCATCGCGGCTGCCCTAACCATCATCCTCAGCGCAGGTTTCGGATGGCTTCAAGATGCAGCGCTCTGGAAGCAGCTTCGAAGACGCCGGCTCGGTCTCAACCAAATGATGATTGTTTCGATCGGTCTTTCGATTGTGCTTCGCCAGGTTTACATCTTGGCCTTCGACGGCGACACCAAGGTTCTTTCGAGCGAGTACCAAACTGTAAACATTGGCCCGATAACCACCACAACTTCTTCGCTTTGGTCTATGGCAATCAGCGTGTTGACCCTCGGTTTTGTGGCCTGGTTCCTAACCCGCACTCGCATTGGTAAAGCCGCTCGTGCTGTTTCAGACAACTCCTCGCTAGCAGCTGCCACCGGAATCAACGTTGAGCGAATCATCCGCATCGTTTGGGTTATGGCTGGCGGCCTCACCGGTCTTGCCGGAATTCTTTACGGCCTGCAGTTTCAGGCCAACTACTTACTAGGTGCGCAGATTCTGCTGCTTCTATTTGCCTCGGTAACTCTCGGTGGGCTGGGTACCGCCCTTGGTGCAACCGTAGGCGCCATCATCATCGGTTTTGTGGTTGAACTTTCGGCTCTGATCATTCCAATCGACCTAAAGTACGCAGCCTCACTAATCATCCTTATCGTCGTATTGCTGGTTCGCCCTCAGGGTGTGCTCGGCAAGAAGCAGAGAATCGGATAAGCGCATGGACATCTTGAACATTCTTGCCCTCGCCTTAGGCGAAATGATTAGCCCGACCACAATCACCTTCGTGCTGTGTGCAATCGGCCTTTCGGTGCACTTCGGCTTTACCGGCTTGCTCAACTTCGGTCAGGCCGCATTCGCCGCGGTTGGTGCATACGGCATGGCGATTGGCATCATCACCTTCCACTTACCGCTGCTACTGGCAGTTTTGATGGGTCTGGTTGCCTCGGCGGTCTTTGCTCTGGTTCTGGGCATTCCAACCCTGCGACTTCGCGCCGACTACCTAGCCATCGTCACCATCGCCACCTCGGAGGTCTTTCGCTACTTCATGACCACCATCGGTTTCGCCAGCGTCACCGGTGGTTCAAACGGTCTCAGCAAGTTCGGTAAAGACTTTTGGGCAATGAACCCGATTCCCGAAGGCGACTACAACCTCGGTTTCGTGAGCTACCGCTCCGACCAGCTATTTGTACTCCTGGTCGGTTGGGGCACCATCATTATTGGTGCTTTAATTCTTCGACTGCTAATGCGGTCGCCTTGGGGCCGAGTGCTCAAGGGAATTCGCGAAGACGAAGACGCCGTTCGCAGCCTAGGCAAAAACGTATTTGCCTACAAACTTCAGGCGCTGATGGTGGGCGGTATGTTCGCCAGCATCGGTGGCATGATCTTCGTTCTCAACCTCTCCAACGTTCAACCACAAACCTGGACCACCAACTTCACCTTCACCATTTGGTCGGTGCTGCTGCTCGGCGGCGCCGCAACCATCCTTGGCCCAATCGCCGGTGGCATGATCTTCTTGGCTCTGATCAGCCTCACCCAGGGAATCATGGGTGGCATGGTCGAGATGGGATGGTTGCCGTTCCTAACTCAGCCAGACGTAGCCCAGATTCGCTTTATTCTGATTGGTCTGTCACTGATGCTTCTGGTTATTTTCAGACCTCAAGGCATGTTCGGCAACAAGAAGGAGCTGCAGTTCAATGGCTAATGACGTTGTTGATGTTTCGAAGATTGCGGTTGGCGAAGTTGGCCCAGGCTGCAAGAAGGTAGACCCGATTCTGATTGCCGATGGCGTGAAGCGCCAATTCGGTGGTCTAACCGCTGTCGATGTCGCCCACCTCGAAATTCCTCGAGGACTCATCACGGCCCTAATCGGCCCTAACGGTGCCGGTAAAACCACTTTCTTCAACCTGCTAACCGGTTTCGACAAGCCAAACCAGGGCAACTGGTCTTTCGAAGGCAAAGACCTTGCCGGAGTTTCGTCTTACAAGGTTGCTCGCCTCGGCATGATTCGTACCTTCCAGTTAACCAAGGCGTTGAGTCTGCTAACTGTGATTGAGAACATGCGCCTCGGCGCGCAGAAGCAGCCAGGGGAGAGCTTTTTCACCTCGCTTATTCGCCCACTCTGGATTAAGCGTGAGCGCGAAATAACCGAAACCGCCGATGCGCTTCTTAAGCGGTTCAAGCTCGATGCCAAGCGCGAAGACTACGCCGCGAGCCTATCGGGTGGTCAGCGCAAGCTTCTAGAGATGGCTCGCGCACTGATGAGCAATCCTAAGCTCGTGATGCTAGATGAGCCGATGGCAGGGGTCAACCCGGCTCTAACCCAGAGCTTGCTCGACCACATAAAAGAACTCAAGAACACCGGAACCACCGTGCTGTTCGTTGAACATGACATGCACATGGTGCGCCACATTAGTGACTGGGTAATAGTGATGGCAGAAGGCAAGGTCGTTGCCGAAGGCCCGCCATCGACGGTTATGAAAGACCAAGCGGTGATCGACGCCTATTTGGGCGCTCACCACGACACCGATCTGGGTAGCGTCGGTGTCTCAACCGACACCACCACCCTAAAAAGCACCGCAAAGGAGACCGACTAATGTCTGAAAAGTCTCTAGTGGTTCACGCTGATAATCTGTATGCCGGCTACCTGCCCGGCATCAACATTCTCAACGGATGTAGCCTCACCGCGTACGAGGGAGAGCTCATCGGTATTATCGGCCCAAACGGTGCCGGCAAATCGACACTGCTCAAAGCCATCTTCGGCCAGGTGAACATTCGTGAAGGTCAGGTTTTACTCAAGGGCGAAGACATCACCAACCTCAAGGCAAACAAACTGGTTGAAAAGGGCGTGGCTTTCGTGCCGCAAACCAACAACGTATTTCCGAGCCTCACCATCGAAGAGAACCTCGAGATGGGTGTTTTTCAGCACCCTAAGCGCTTCAAGGAGCGTTTTGAGTTCGTCACCGGTATTTTTCCTGACCTAGGCAAACGACGCCACCAGCGCGCCGGCTCGCTCTCGGGCGGTGAACGCCAGATGGTTGCCATGGGTCGTGCACTCATGATCGACCCATCGGTGTTGCTTCTCGACGAGCCATCGGCCGGATTGTCACCGGTTCGCCAGGACGAAACCTTCATTCGAGTCAAAGAGGTCAACGCCGCCGGCGTGACTGTAATTATGGTTGAACAGAACGCTCGCCGATGCCTACAGATTTGCGATCGTGCCTACGTGCTCGATCAGGGCAAGGATGCCTACACCGGCACTGGTCGCGACCTACTCAACGACCCTAAGATGATC
>JAHEAT010000064.1 GCA_024642605.1 Microbacteriaceae bacterium | reverse complement strand
TGGTGTATACAGTGACAGAGCTAGCCATCAAGACGGTGTTTTGGTCGTCGGCATTCAACACCACTTGACGCTTGGCCCTCGCGGCGACTTTGGTGAGAGTCTCTCGAACTAGCTCTGGGTCAACAAACCTATCGATTTGATCTTCCATCACGTTCATTACAGTTACTTGGTTAGGTGCAACAGTGCGTGTCAAGAGTTCGGCGTGCCCCTCATCCATCTCGAGAATCGCCACCTCGGCAGAGATGCGACCGAAAGCGTCAGATTTCTCGATGATCGTTGAATAGAACCCTTGCAAGATGTTGGCCGTCGACGGATTTGTGAAAACGGTCTTGCCGTGGGCGCGCGCGATAGCAACAATCATTTTTGTCGTTGTTGACTTACCAGCCGACCCAGTAACAATAATCAGCCCGTCGCGAAATGATTGAAGGGTGCGATTCAGGATGCCGGGCGCAATCTTTGACAAGATCAAGCCAGGAAGCGCCGAGCCGCCACCCTTTCTAAAAATTCGAACGAGAACGCGCACCAACCGCCCAAGAATAAGAGCTGGCAAGTATCGCAACACGATCTAGTTTTCTAGAAAGTCGCGAAGCATTTGTGAACGCGATGGGTGGCGAAGCTTTGACATGGTCTTAGCCTCGATCTGCCTGATTCGCTCGCGAGTTACATTGAACTCTTCACCAATTTGGTCGAGAGTCTTCTGAACTCCGTCGCCTAATCCGAAGCGACTGCGTATGACACCCGCTTCGCGTTTGTCGAGGGAATCGAGAATTCGATCAAGTTCTCGCTGCAGCATCGAGAAACCCACGGCGTCTGCAGGCACTACTGCTTCGGTATCTTCGATCAGGTCACCGAATTCTGAGTCGCCATCTTCACCCAGTGGTGTCGAGAGCGAGATTGGTTCGCGTCCGTACTTCTGAACCTCAACTACCTTCTCTGGTGTCATGTCTAGTTCGCGAGCCAACTCTTCTGGAGTCGGTTCACGACCAAGGTCTTGCAGCAGTTGGCGCTGAACGCGAGAAAGTTTGTTGATGACCTCAACCATGTGCACCGGAATACGGATGGTGCGCGCTTGGTCAGCCATAGCGCGGGTAATCGCCTGACGAATCCACCATGTTGCGTAGGTTGAGAACTTGTAACCCTTGGTGTAATCGAACTTCTCAACCGCGCGAATTAGGCCAAGGTTTCCCTCTTGAATCAGGTCTAGAAACTGCATGCCTCGTCCGGTATAGCGCTTTGCAAGCGATACAACGAGTCGAAGGTTTGCCTCTAGCAAGTGAGACTTAGCTCGCTGACCGTCTTTCATAACCCACTTGAGGTCTCGAGCCAGTGCCTCTGATAACTTCTTCTCGGTTGCGAGCTTCTCTTCAGCAAACAAACCGGCTTCAATACGCTTGGCAAGTTCAACTTCGAGCTCCGCGTTGAGAAGTGCAACCTTACCGATCTGCTTCAGGTAGTCCTTGACCGGGTCGGCGGTAGCACCCGAGATTGTCGTGGTCTGAACCGGGATGTCGTCATCATCGCTGTGCGAGATAACAAAGCCACCACCGGCGGCCAAGGCCTTTTCCTTCTCTTTGGCTTCGTCGTCTTCGTGATGCTCTTCTTCTTGCGCTTCTTCTTCAGCAAGCTCGGTGATGTCTACGATGGCAGCAGCTTCAATGACGATGTCGCCGACCGCTTCTAAATCTTCTTCGTCCTCAAACGGCTCATCGTCTCCAACCGGAAGTTTGGAGGCCTTGGTTTTCTTCGCAGGCTTGGCAGCTGGCTCAACTGGCGTTGAATTCTTGCCTTTCGCCAAAGCCTTTGTAGCCGGCTTTTCTTCGGTTGCGACCACATCAACCGGCTTTTTTGCCACTGGCTTCTTAGGGGCAACTTCGCTCGTAACCTTTGCGGTCTTGCCGGTAGCTTTCACTGCTTCGGTTGCCTTGGCGGTTGCCTGCTTTACAGGCGTCTCTTTGACGGTCTTAGTGACATGGGCAACTGGCTTTGAAGTGACGACTTTGGCTTTGTTTGAAGCTTTCGAAACAGGCTTAGTTTCGGGCTTGATAGCCGCCTTCGCGGGAGCCGACTTTGATGCAGACCGAGTAACCTTTTCGGCAGTGGTCTTAGCGGTTGCGGGCTTAGCGGGAGGAGTCTTAGCGGTTGCGGGCTTAGCGGGAGGAGTCTTCGCGGTCGTCGCCTTCTTTGGTGCAGGCTTTGATGCGGCTGCCGTCGGAAGAGCTGACTTGATTGGGGCGGTCTTGCTTGGAATGGTCTTACTTTCTGATGTTTCGATAACTTTGATCGCGTCGTCGCGTTGGTTCTTGTCGTGTTCCGGGTTTAACATCCGCGAGAAAAAACCGCGTTTGCGCTCGTTTGGCTCTTTCGAGTCTTTAGCCACTTGGCACCATCCAAACTATTTTGGCAATTCAAGTTAGACATCTGGGCAACACAAGGACCCATGTCAAATTGCAAACAATCGACTGGGTCCTGTTACTAGTATGCCACCGAACCACCGACATCTAAGTCAGATCCGTTGCACGTGTTGCCCAACGGTGTTTACCGTGCCTTTATTCCGCGCACTAGCTAATGCAGTTGGCGTTCGGTTCTGGCAGTCTTTCTAGCGCTGAGAGTGAGACCGAATGCACCAATCAGCAGCACGGCAAATTGGGTCATAAACGCCAGACGAAAACCACCAACGGTGTAAAGCTCCTTGCTCATACCCGAAATCTTTATGCCATCTAACACGAAACCGATTGAAGCCATCATGGTTAGCGCGGCCAAGAAGCCGCCAATGTTGATAAAGCCATTGGTCGCGCCAAGCTCGCTCTTTACGACATACGTTCGCGAAAAGTCGAACGCAACCATAGAGGTTGGACCTCCAACGCCAATCATTAAAACGAGCAAAAATCCTAGCCAGTCTGGAATGAGACCAGGCCAGCTGAGCACGAGGGCCCAAGCGCACACCCCAAGGCCCAAGGCCATGTAGACGAGATGCAAGCGCTTGTGTGGATATTTCGCCGTGAAGGCTCCGATGACTGGACCTAACGCTGCGTTGGTGAGAACGAAGACCGTGAGTACTGTCGCTGCGTAGGCTGGTGACTTTTGTTCAGCCTCAACCAAAAAGGGCACTCCCCACAACAGTGCAAATACCGTACCAGGCGACTGAACGGTGAAGTGCGTCCAGAATGCCATCTGTACGCTAGGGCGCTTAACGTTTCGTCGAAGGGTCTGCAAGACCAAACTTAGAGACGCTGATCTGTGCTCCCCCGGTACTTTGCTATCTCTTGCGCCTACAAAAACCAGAACGCCAACCGCTAGGCCGAATGCAGACATCGTGGCAAATGCAAAATTCCAACCGGATAGATGCAAAATGAAAACAAAAGGAACCGCCGAAAGTATTTGGCCGAGCTGACCAATTGTGGCGAGCCACTGTTGGGCGATTGCTGCTTTGCGGCCACTCAGCCAATTATTCGACATTCGGATCATCGAGATGAATGTGAAGGCATCGCCCATGCCAACCAGCATTCGACCCACAATTGCCCACTCGAGAACTTCTGCAGACGCAACTAAAGCCTGACCAAGAGCCATAACGAGAGCGCCGATCGAGAGCATCGCGCGAGGCCCGAAGCGATCAAGCAAGATGCCAACCGGCACCTGCATGCTCGCGTACACAACGAGTTGAAGCACGGCTAAAGACGCCAGCTGGGCTGCAGTCGTGGAGAAACGCTCTGATGCCTGCAACGAAGCGACACCCATGGATGTGCGCTGCATGACCGCCGCCAAGTAGGCCAGCGTAGCGAGGGCTATAGACCAAGCCCCGCGTCTGGCTAAAGCACTCAGTTTGGTTCGCCGTCTGCGATGTTGCGGCGTCGTGCAGCCAGGTAATCCTCGATGTCTGAGGCCAAGTCGTCCGCGCTCGGAATCATTGGATCGTTAGGTGACACTCTGGCTTTCACCGGGCCCATTTTGCCGCTTTGGTAGCCCTGCTCCAGTTGCTCCACGAGGCGAGCGAGCTCAACATTTTCGCCCAACTGGGAGTTGAGCTTTGCCAAGAATTTATCGTTCACCGCACGAATTTCATCGGTTGGAAAGACTAGTGAAGTTGCAGCGCTGATTAATTCAAAACCGGTGATAGCAACCTGCGGATATTCAGAGTCCGCAATGTAATGCGGTACCAGCATTACGAAGCCTGTGCTCGGAACCTCTGCTTCGCCGAGACGGTACTCGATGAGATGCAGCACGTTGCCAGGAACCTGAGTCTCAGGCTTCCACTCGCTGTAACGATCGATCAAGTCGGCACGCGAACCGCTCACTGTGATTCCTAGAGGACGCGTGTGTGGGAGTGGAAATGGTATCGAGTGAACCCACACAAACTGGCTGACGGCAAGAGTCTCCATGATGTTTACGAGGGCGGCGGTGAAGGCATCCCAGCGAAAATCTGGCTCGTAACCGTTTAGATAAAGAAACGGCTGGCCTGCCTCGTCGTGCACCAGGTAAATAGCGAGGACGGCGGGCTCGTATGCGCTGATGTGGTCTCTGTCGAAGTACATGACCGGGCGTCGGCTGCGAAAATCGAGGAGAGCGTCGTTGTTGAATTCGATCAGAAGCTCGCTGTCGAGATTGCTGAAAATGTTTTCTGCGACCTGAGCTCCACTTCCCCCAGCGTCAGTGAAACCACTCAAGGTCGCGAGCATTGGCAAACCCAAAGGGATTTGCATGTCTGAGACAAATTCGTAAAGCGCCTGAGTGTTCACAGGTCAATCCTAAATCTGAGTCCGTAGCATTGCATCATGACCGTAAAGAACATTGCTTTCTCGAAGAACCTTCCTGCCGCCAAGACGGGGCAAGTGACGATCGTCGGTGTTGTTCGCGCCGGCAAGTCTGTCGTAATGAGCTCGAACTCACAGCACGAGCAGCTCACGACAGATATGCTCACGCGACTCGGGGCGCAATCGACGCCAGAAACTTCGGTTCGGTTCGTAAGCGGTGCCCGAACGTACATTCTGGTTGGTCTAGGCAACGGGGAATCAACCCCCAACGATCTTCGCGAGGCAGCCGGCTATGTGGCTCGTATCGCCACAGACTTCGTGGACATTGTCTTTGACCTGCCCACCAGCGAGTCATCTCAGGTTCTAGCAATAGCTGAGGGTGCTTGCCTGGGCTCATATCAGTTTGAAGACTTCAAAAGTCAACCCAAGTCGTTACGCACCAAATCGGTGCACGTTGTTACAGATAAAAAGCCGTCGGCAGCCTCGGTCGAAGAAATTCTCACCCTTGCCGGCGCGGTAGAGGCAATTCGCAACTTGGGTAACACTCCCCCAAACCTGCTGTATCCGGAAAAACTCGCAGCAGAGATCAAGCGGGTTGCAAAAGGCTCCGGTGCTTCGGTTGAGGTGTGGGATGTAAAGAGGCTGCAAGAAGAAAAATGCACAGGCATACTTAGCGTCGGCCAAGGCTCATCTAGACCACCTCGACTAATCAAGGTCGAGTACAAGCCAAAGGGGGCTACCAAACACTTTGCGCTGGTTGGCAAGGGCATCACTTTTGATACGGGTGGTTTGACTCTGAAGCCAGGGATTGGCATGTTGGGCATGAAGTTCGATATGGCAGGTGCAGCAACCGTAGGTCTAGCTGCCATAGCAATCGCAAAGCTACGCCTTCCGGTTCGGGTAACTGCTTATCTTTGCGTTGCCGAAAACATGCCTTCGGCAACTGCTACGCGCCCAAGTGACGTGATCAAGTTTCGTAACGGCAAGACAGTGGAAGTTACCAACACAGACGCAGAAGGTCGCTTGGTACTTGCCGACGGTCTCATTCTCGCGAGCGAGTCGAAGGCCGACCTGATCGTAGACGTAGCAACTCTTACCGGGGCAGCTCGAATAGCACTTGGAACTAGAACTGCTGGACTTATGGGAACTGACAGCGCGGTGGCTGCGGTTCAGAACGCGGCATCGGTTAGTGGTGAGGCACTTTGGCACATGCCATTGCCAAAGGAGTTGCGCAAACTGCTTAAGTCTGAGACCGCCGATTTGATCAACTCCAGACTTGGAAATCCAAGCGGAGGGATGCTCGTTGGAGGTCATTTCTTACAAGAGTTCGTGGGCAAGAAAGACAAGAATTCGGAGCAAATCCTGGAATGGGCGCACCTTGACGTTGCCGGCCCTGCTCACAACGAAGACGCAGCCTTTGGTTACACGCCAGCCGGCGGCACGGGTGTCATGTTGCGAACACTCGTAGAGGTTGCAAAGGCCCTCTAGTAGACTCTTAAAGGTTCCCTAGCAAAAGTAATGGAGTAGTTTCATGGCCGAACACAACTTTGATGTCGTTATTCTCGGTGGCGGTAGCGGTGGCTATGCAGCAGCGCTGCGATCTGCTCAGCTAGGCAAATCAGTAGCCCTGATCGAAAAAGACAAACTGGGTGGCACCTGCCTTCACCGCGGATGTATCCCCACCAAGGCCCTTCTTCACTCTGCAGAGGTTGCCGACGTAACTAAAGACGCAGCAGCCTACGGTGTGAACGCTCAGTTCCAATCGATCGACATGACCGCAGTAAACAAATACCGCGATGGCATTGTCGAGCGTCTTTTTAAGGGGCTAACCGGTCTCGTTGGCTCCAAGAACATCACCGTTGTGAGCGGTGAAGGTCGCTTGACGGCCCCTAAGACTGTCACTGTAAACGGTGACACCTACACTGGCACGAACGTTGTCTTGGCTTCAGGTTCATACTCGCGGTCTCTTCCTGGGCTTGAGATTGGTGGGCGTGTAATCACCAGCGAGCAGGCCTTGCAAATGGACTTCGTGCCTAACAAGGTTTTGGTTCTCGGTGGTGGCGTCATTGGCGTTGAATTCGCCTCAATCTGGAAATCTTTCGGAGCCGAGGTAACCATCATCGAAGGTCTTCCGCACTTGGTGCCGAACGAAGATGAAGCCCTATCAAAAGGTCTAGAGCGCGCCTTCCGTAAGCGCGGCATCGATTTCAAGCTAGGCGTAAGGTTCTCGGGAGTCGAGCAGCACGAAAACGGCGTGGTTGTGTCACTCGAAGACGGCACGAAGCTCGAAGGCGAGCTTCTTCTAGTAGCAGTCGGTCGTGGTCCTAACACCGCTGGTCTCGGATACGACGAGCAGGGCGTTGCGATGGATCGCGGGTTCGTTCTAACCAACGATCGCCTCGAAACCTCAGTAGCCGGCGTTTACGCCGCAGGCGACATCGTTCCAGGATTACAGCTTGCCCACCGCGGATTTCAGCAGGGAATCTTCATCGCAGAAGAAATCGCCGGGCTAAAGCCCGTTGCAATTGATGAAACCGGAATTCCCAAGGTGACCTACTGCGAGCCAGAAGTTGCCAGCGTTGGATTGAGCGAGGCCAAGGCTCGCGAGACTTACGGCAGCGACAACGTTTCGGTTTACGAATACAACCTTGGCGGCAACGGCAAGAGCCAGATTCTTGGCACCGCGGGCTTTATT
>JAHEAT010000058.1 GCA_024642605.1 Microbacteriaceae bacterium | reverse complement strand
AACAGAGTAACGCCTGTCTCGGTGTCGCCATTTATAAGAGACTGTTGCACGGGGGCAGCGCCGCGCCATTTCGGTAGCAGGCTGTAATGCAAGTTGAACCAACCGAGTTCGAGGGAATCGAGTGCAGGCCTCTTCAATAAGCTGCCGTAGGCAACAACGATGCCCAGAGTGGCTCCGCTGCCTTTTACGCGCTCGAGCACTTCGGCGTCGACTTTGTTGGTTTTTACAGTCGGAAGACTGAACTTCTGCGCAACTTCGGCAACAGCAGACGCTTTGAGCTCACGTTTTCTGCCAAACGGGGCGTCTGGGCGAGTAATGACTAGAACCACTCGAAAACCGGTCTCGATCAGGTGTTCAAGCGTGCGCGCCGCGTTGGCGGGCGTGCCAGCAAAAACGATCGGTGCATCCATCCTGACTAGAGTACTCGTGAGTCGTCGAGCTTTATGGTTACCGGGCGGCGATTTCGGCCAGAACTCGAAGTTCTAACCTGGCCACTAGATCGAAGTATGAAGGCGTTCAAGATGTCGACTACTTCTGTGGTTGCCGAATAGGCGAACGTGAAGATCAAGCGGTGCTCGACTCTCGAATCACCAACCGCCGCAACGCCTGAGATTCCTAGAACTCGAACCTGATCAATGGAGGAAATTTGCTGACGAAGTGCTTCGAGCAGAGGTTTTGAGCCTGTTGCCGACGCCACTCTTGCTGCCGGCGGAAAGCCAAGCGCCCTTCGCTCTTCGAGTTCACGCTGTGCGATCACGCCCAGTTGCCAGGTGGCAAGCATTGAACCAAGTTCACCCGAGATGCCGATGATGGCCGCGTTTGCATCGGTTGCCCCGAGTGCTATTGCGTTTGCCCAGTTTCGAATACTGTCGTCGAGTGCGTTTAGTGTGTCCCGCCCTAGCGAGATCTTGGCATCGAGAACTACGACGGCCGAATACCCATTGCTGGCTAATGGTTCGACTCCGCCGGTTGCCACGACTATTTGCGGTTTGGCACTAATGGCTGCGATGGCGTTCTCAGCAACCGACTCAACAACCCTCACCCCAGGAAAACTCTTGCCTAACTCTTCGGCAGTTCGAGTAGCTCCGGCTCTACCCATGCGTCGTTCTTCGCTGCCGCAAGACAGACAACGGGTTGAGAGGTTGTAGCCTGAGCAAACTCTGCATACTGCGCGCTTTTGAGCGTCGAGCCAAAGTCCGCCTCCGCAGTGCTGGCAGGTTGCGCGCTTGCTACATGAGCCGCAGTAAAGCCCGGCGGCTTGGCCGAGCCCGGCTACTTGAACCAGCACGGGTCCGCGTTTCAGCCCATCGCGAATGGTGTTGTAGGCGAGCGAATCTAGGCGCGCTTCGGTTTCACTGAAGGCGATAGTGGGGCGCAACGGAGCCGGCGCCTCGGTTAGGTAACCGATTTCGATCAGACGCGCGGTTGCTACCGAGCGAGCATGACTCAAAAAGATTAGATCGCACCCTTCCACGCGTTGTCTGAGCAATGCCAATTCTCTAGATGAGATGTATGGCGAGGCCTGGTCGAAGTGGCTTTGATCTTCGTCATCCCAAACTATGATTTCGCCAAGATTGGCAACTGGCGCGTAAAGCGAAGATCTCGAACCAATTACCACTTGCGTCACCCCGCTAGCAGCCAGTAGATGTCGCGCGTAGCGGTCACTTGGTGTTGTCACGCCAGCGTAAACGTTTAGCAGCAGCGAGTCGTTTTGTTGACTCAAAAACTCGCTGATTCTTTCAATGTCTCTGAAATCTGGCAAGCAAACTATGCACGATGCTCCCGCTGCAACCGTTGCAACTACGTGGTCTAATACATCAAAAAACCATGCAGGAGCAGAAGAATCAGCTCGTTCAATCACCGCGGGTCGAGACAGCTTGGCCAGCAACTTTGCGTTGGTCGAGTGCAAAACCGTCATTGAGTTGGCCGTTGCAGTGTTTCGAGCCGGAGGCACCCACTTGTTATCTACCCGCACCGCTCTTGGCGGAATGGCATTTCTGAGCACGTCTCCGATAGAAACCGCCTGACGCTCGGCCACGGCCTGTGCCAATTTAAAAACCCGAGGAGCGAGTATCTGTCGCGTCGAAATCACCGAGGCTATCGGCGATAGTTCGCCGGCAAATTCGCTCTTGTCGAGAAGTTCAACGACATACGCCGGAATCGGCTTGGGAGACCGATTGAACGTGACCCCCACGACGCATCCGAGTGAGATTTGATCGGAAAGGTTTTCGGGTATCGCGTAGTCGAAGAGCCGATTCAGTTGAGGTAAAGGTGAATCGAATGCCACTCTCGCAACTTTGTGGCCCATTGACTAGAGCCCGATTGCGCTTCTAAGTTCGTCGACCCGACTGGTTTGCTCCCAGGTGAACTCTGGCAGTTCGCGACCGAAGTGACCGTAAGACGCCGTCTGAGCGTAAATTGGTCGAAGCAGGTCGAGTTCACGGATGATCGCTCGCGGACGCAAATCGAAAATCTCAAGAATCGCACTCTCGATTTTTACTGGGTCGACGTGTTCAGTGCCGAAAGTTTCAACGTAAAGGCCGACTGGTCTTGCCTTACCGATTGCGTAGGCAACCTGAACCTCGGCTCGATCGGCAAGACCTGCGGCAACTATGTTCTTGGCTACCCAACGCATTGCGTAGGCTGCCGAACGGTCGACTTTAGAGGGGTCTTTACCGCTGAATGCGCCTCCGCCGTGGCGACTCGCGCCGCCGTAGGTATCGACAATAATCTTGCGCCCGGTAAGCCCAGCATCGGCCATTGGGCCGCCGGCTTCGAAACGACCGGTTGGGTTGATCAGGGCGATGACATCGGATGAATCTAGGTTTGACTCGTCGAGTACCGGCTGGATAACCACGCGGCGAACTGCGTCTCTGAGGTCGTCGGTTGAAATCTCTGGGTTGTGCTGGGTCGAAAGCACAACGGTTTGGACGGTTTTGGCGATTGAGCCTTCGTAACCGATGGTTACCTGAGTCTTTCCATCTGGGCGAAGAAAGTCGAGTTCGCCAGACTTGCGCACCGTGGCAAGGCGCTGGCTGAGTTTGTGGGCGAGCGAGATAGCAGCAGGCATGAGTGTTGGAGTTTCATTGGTGGCATAACCAAACATTAGGCCCTGGTCACCAGCGCCCTGTGCGTCGTCGGCTTCGCTTGAAGTTTGTTCGCGCACTTCAAAGCCGCTGTCAACACCTTGAGCGATGTCTCGTGACTGCTCGCCAATCGAAACTGAGACCCCGCATGACTTACCGTCGAAACCGATCTCAGATGAGTTGTAACCGATCTCGAGAACCTTCTCTCGAATCAATCCTGGAATGTCTACATATGCATCGCACGTTACTTCGCCAGCTACGTGAACTAGCCCGGTGGTTGCCATAGTTTCGACGGCCACACGAGCATTTGGGTCTTGTGCCAAAATGGCGTCGAGAATGGTGTCACTGATTTGGTCGCAGACCTTGTCTGGGTGACCTTCGGTCACGGATTCGGAAGTGAAAAGTCTAAGTTTGCTCATGAGTAGTTCGAGTATATCTGCGTCTGCCGACAGTTTTGGCAGATTACTGCGCAGCCGCCAAAACAATGGCGTCGATCAGGCGATTAGCTACTTGGCGCTTCGTTCCGGTTACGGCGACTGTCGGTGATGCGCTAGATACTAGCAACACTGATGTGTTTTCTTCGTTAAACACCTTGCCGCCGGTCACATCGTTGGCTACCAAGATGTCACAACCTTTTTGTTCGAGCTTTAAACGCGCCAAGTTTTCTAGACGAGAAGGATTAGCTTCGGTCTCGGCTGCGAAACCTACGACAACTTGGCCGGCGACCTTATGACTCGAAATGCGAGCGAGCAAGTCTTCGCTTTGAACCAGAGAAAGTTCTAGGCGCTCCCCAACGACCGACTTCTTCAGTTTGGTTGCACTTGGTACTTCGACCCGATAATCACTGATTGCAGCCGTCATGACGTAAACGTCAGCATCTAGGCGTGCATCAACTGCATCTGAAAGATCTTGCGCTGTCACTACCGGCACGAACTCGAAGGCCCCGGTTGCGGCAAAATTCGCGCCTATTAGAGTGACCCTGGCGCCTCTTCGTGCAGCCTCTTTGGCGATCTCAGTACCCTGTTTTCCTGAAGAAGCGTTACCAATGAAGCGAACCGGATCAATGGGCTCGCGAGTGCCCCCGGCCGTTACCACCACGTGCTTGCCGGTAAGGTCTTGAGGCAAGGTCAGTGCCAGAGCGGCTTCAATGATGTCTTCGGGTTCGGCCATGCGACCCTTGCCAGTGTCTGCGCCGGTGAGTCGGCCCTCGGTTGGTTCAATCATGTGTATTCCGCGCGCCAGAGTTGTTGCTACGTTGGCTTGCGTTGCAGCGTTCTCCCACATTTCGGTGTGCATAGCCGGAGCAATGAGGATTGGGGCCGTGGTAGCCAGAACAATGTTCGACAGCAGATCATCGGCAAGACCGGCTGCTGTTCGCGCGATGAATGACGCCGTAGCTGGCGCCACGATAACCAGGTCGGCTGACTGCCCAAGTTCAATGTGCTTAACGTCTGCGACATCAGTGTATAAATCTGAGTCGACCGAGTTCTTACTGAGGGCTTCGAGAGTGGTTTTGCCTACAAAACGCAGAGCGTTCTCGGTTGGAACGACTTTAACATCGTGACCGAGCTCGGTAAGTTGTCTTACCAGTGCCACGGCTTTAAACGCCGCGATACCACCGGTGATACCAACCAGAATGCGCATAGCGCGATTTTAGGTTATTCGGCGCTACGCTTTGCGAGCTTGTCTTGCTCGATCTCGCGCATTGCAATGGTTAGTGGTTTCTCGTCGACAGCGGCGTCAACCAGTGGCCCTACGTTGTTGAACAGGCTGCCTTCGTGCAGGGCCGAGTAGTAGTCGTTGATCTGACGAGCACGCTTAGATGCGAACATCACCAATTCGTACTTGCTGTCAACACGCTCAAGCAGGGTGTCAATTGCTGGAGATACGATGCCTTCGAGTTTTTCAGACATGGGTGTCCTTCGTTTGTTATGCGGAATTGAGGGTTCTCTAGATTGAGAACTAAGCCTGCATCAAGTCTAAGACCTCATGGGCACATTTGGCGATGTCTTCGTTGACAATCACAGCATCGAACTCCGAGGCCGCATCAAGCTCAACCTTTGCCGTTTCCAGGCGCAGTTGCTGCTCTTCGGCGCTTTCGGTTGCGCGAGACGAGAGCCGACGCACCAGTTCATCCCAACTTGGAGGTGCAATAAAAACTAGCAACGCCTCTGGCATGCTGGCTTTTACCTGCCTGGCACCTTGAATGTCGATTTCTAGGATTACCTGCTTGCCTTCTTTTAGGGCCTTCTCAACTGGTAAGCGCGGAGTACCGTACTTGTTAGTTCCGTGCACCACGGCGTACTCGAGCATTTCACCTGCCGCAATCTGGCGGTCGAACTCTTCGTGCGTTAGAAAAATGTAGTCAACCCCATCAATCTCACCTGGCCGTGGAGCCCTAGTGGTTGCCGAAACCGAGAGCAAAACGTTGGTGAAGTGGTCGAGTAAATATTTGACGACCGTACCTTTGCCAACGGCGGTTGGCCCTGCGATTACGGTTAGTCGACTCATGGTGTGACTAATCTACCGCCGCTGCGAGTTGGTCGTTGGAGCGCGCTATCACATCTCGTAATCCGGCCTTGCCAGCCGAGGCGATACTGCGCGAAACCGAAGCTATAACCTGCGATCTTGCGTCGCCAAAAATCGAACGGATGTCGCTGAGCTCTGCTCCCTGCGCACCAAACCCCGGCGCCAAGATTGGAGTTTTCACTCCGTCTTGTTCGAGCGTGAGCCCGAAACGCTTGAAGTTTAAGGTTGCACCAACGACTCCGGCGATCGAACCAAAGCGGCCTCCCCCAGCTGCGGTTACCCGGTTTATTTGGGTAATGTCTTGCCAGATCTGCTCAGAGATGGTTTGGTGGTCGGCGTTGCGAGCTCGCTGAATCGATTCGCCTTCTGGGTTTGAGGTGGCCACCAGCACTGTAATGCTGCGCCCACGTTCTAGGTACGGTGCCAACAGGTCGGTCGAGGTGCGCAACCCAAGAAACGGAGAAACGGTGAGACTGTCTGCGTAGAAGCTTGAGTCTCTGCTGAGCCAAGCATCGAGGTAGGCCGCCATGGTGGTGCCGATGTCGCCGCGTTTTGCGTCGGCGATAACTAGCAGCCCCGAATCGTGGGCTCGATGCGTAATTCGCTCGAGAACCGCAAAACCACCAGACCCGTGTCGTTCAAAGAAGGAAACCTGAGGCTTTACGATTCCAACACTGCCCGCGCAGGCGTCTACGAGGCTGTTAGCGAAGTAGTCGAGCCCCTGAACGTCATCGTTCAATCCCCAGTCATCGAGTAGTGAAACGTGCGGGTCGATCCCCACGCAAAGCTGTCCGTGTGTTTCAAATGCTTCGGAAAGCTTTTGACCGAATGAACTAGGCAATGGCCGCCGCTCTTTCTGCTGAGTGCTCCTGAAGTGACTTCACCTTGAATGGGCCTGCGATAACAGCCTCGAACGATCCGATCGCAGCGCTGAGTTGAGCGATAGTAGTGAAGATCGCCTTGTCGGCAGCGGTAGTTGCGGCGCGAATCTCGTAACCGTCTTTGCGTGCCGAAAGCCCTGAACCAGATGGGGTGTTCACCACAACGTCAACCTTGCCGGCCGAAATGAGATCGACGATGCTCGGTCCAGAGTCTGCAGAAGCAACATCCGAGTGCTTTCTTACCGTTGTGGTTTCGATGCCGTGTCGCAGCAGAATCTCTGCGGTACCGCTGGTGGCAAGAATCTTGTAGCCGAGCTGGTGAAGCCGGCGCACGGGCAAAACTACCTGTGGTTTATCTCGGTCTGCCACCGAAATAAATACCGACCCCGCGATTGGTAGCGCGCTACCGGCAGCGGCCTGGCTCTTCGCAAAGGCGGTAGGAAAGTCCACGTCGATGCCCATAACTTCACCGGTAGAACGCATTTCAGGCCCAAGAAGTGAATCGACGAAGCGGCCATCCTTGGTTGCGAAGCGCTTGAACGGAAGCACCGCCTCCTTCACCGAGATCGCAGAACCAGCCGGAATGTAGGTTCCATCCTTCGCTGGCAGGTGGCCATCTCGAATGAGGTCTTCGATGCTGTTGCCCACCATCACCAGAGAAGCAGCTTTAGCCAGCGTGATTCCGAGGGCCTTCGATACGAAAGGCACCGTTCTAGATGCTCTCGGATTTGCCTCGAGAACATAGAGCACATCGTGAGCCAATGCGTACTGAACGTTGATGAGGCCGCGTACACCGATGCCTGCAGCGATGCGCTCGGTTGCCTCACGCACGCGCTCGATCTGGCCTCGACTCATTGTTACCGGTGGAAGGGTGCATGAAGAGTCACCAGAGTGAATTCCGGCTTCTTCAATGTGCTCCATGACGCCACCAACGTAGAGTCGCTCACCGTCGTAAAGCGCATCGATGTCGATTTCGATTGCATCG
>JAHEAT010000048.1 GCA_024642605.1 Microbacteriaceae bacterium | reverse complement strand
GGCTGATGCAGCGCGTGTTCGCGAACTGCTAACGCAACGAGCATCCGAATAATGTTCGCCGCGCAGTTCATATTTAGGCCAGGGGTCTATGACGAACGGTTTAGTGAGCTCGATGCGAGCATCGATGCTTTTGCGCTCACTTTAGAGGGTTTTGTTGGTGTCGAACGCTGGCAGTCGACCGAAGGGCTTGTGAAGAACAGCATCTATTACTTCACCGACATAGATACGGTGCGTACCTTTGCTCGATTCGAAGACCACAAAACCGCAAAAGCGGAGTATGCAACGTGGTACGACGGCTACCAAGTGATCATCAGCGAAGTGAAAGCCACCTACGGTGATGGCAAAATCGCCACCATCGCTAGAGCTTAGACAGCCTCAGCCCGCTTACGCGGCGCAACGACAGCAATGAATACAGAGCCGGCTATCGCAATGATGCCCGCTAGCCTAAGCGCGTCACCCGACCCGATTGCAAATGCAGATCCTGCCGCCTGCTGCAAGTCTTGCCAAATCGTCTCTAAGAACGCTTTAGCCGGCTGCATGGCCGCAGGGAGTTCGTCGATATTGATTTTTATTACAGCCGGCGAACCCGAGATGAAATCGGTGAAGTCATGCACTTTCGATGCAGGTATTTGCGGCGGAAAGTTAACCGAGTTTGCATAGGTTTCCATGTGCGTTTTGTATGCGCTGGTTAATGAAGCACCAAGCGTTGCAATGCCAATGGCACTGCCAAATTCACGTGCCACGTCATTAACAGCCGAGGCGACGCCTTGCTTTGACTCGGGTAGCGAGCTTGTGATGGCGGTCGTTGCCGGGGTTGCTGCGAACGCAACGCCTGCAGCCATGAGTACCAACGAACTTTCGAAAAGCACCACATCAAATTTCGAACCAAGCGACGAAAACATAAACATCGAAATGCCGAAAGCGGCCAACCCAATCGAACCGAGCAAGCGTTGCGGATATTTCTTGGATAGGTGCCCAACTAGGCGGCTGCCAGGAAGCAACACGAATGGCAAAGGTATGAGGTGTAGTGCCGCCTGCCAGGGCTCAAAACCTCCAACGAACTGTAGGTACTGCATACCGACAAAAATGAACCCGAACTGCACCAGAAATTGCACCGTAATCGAAATTGAACCGGCGCTAAATGCCCGAATCTTGAAAAACCTCGGGTCTAGTAGTGGGTATTTCGCTTTCAATTCCCAGAGCACAAAGATCGCGAGCAGTAACGATCCTGCGGTCAGACCAGCAATCGTTAGAGAGTCATCCCAGCCGCGCTCTGGGCCTTCAATGATTCCGAAGACCAGGCTTGCCACGCCGCCGATCGATAGTAGGCCGCCGATCACGTCAAGAGGATGTTGCTCTGCGCTTTTGCTGTTTCTTACGTTTACTGTGACGCCGATAAATCCAACAACGGCGAAGACAAGGTTTAGCCAAAAGAATGACGTCCAGTCGAACCAGAGCATCAACACAGCGGTGCCGAAGAGACCAACAACTGCGCCTCCGCCAGCTACTGCAACCCACACTCCGACGGCCTTGGCGCGTTCCTCTTTTTCGAATGAAGTTGTGATAACCGAAAGTGTGCTCGGCATGATCATCGAGGCTCCAATGCCTGTGATGATGCGAATCGAAATGAGAGTTTCGGGTGTCATTTCTGCCCCGGCAAGAGTGCCGTAAATATTCGCGCCAAGGTAAATTAGCAAGCCAACCTGAAGCAGAGTCTTTCGACCGTATTTGTCGCCGATCGCTCCTGAAAGCAGAAGAAGCCCAGCGAATACAACGGTATATGCGTCAACAATCCAAGTGAGTTGCGTCTGCGTAGCGCCTGTGTACTTAGCCACATCAGGCAACGCGATGTTCAATGCCGAGACCGCAGAAATCACCGTCATGAGACTCAGAGCAATTGACGGTAGAAGGCCTTTTCGAGGCTTAGAGGGGGTGTTTGACATGGCTGCCTTTCTACTGCCCATCTTATTGGCGTCTGGCGCTGTGGCTTGGCGTTCAAAGCGCCAGTGACACCGCGGCAAAAGAAAAAGGGCTGCCCTCGGGCAACCCTTTTACTTTTGGGGTGAGTAACGGGACTTGAACCCGCGGCCCCCTGGACCACAACCAGGTGCTCTACCAGCTGAGCTATACCCACCACGTGTGCCGAAGCAACCTGTTGATTCTAACAGGTATGCCCGTGACTAGTTCTTGCTAACTTTTTCGGCAGCGAGTTGAGCTTCGGCCGAAGACGGGCCTGGTAGTTCAACGAACACTGTTTCACGGTAGTAGCGCAGCTCGCGAATCGATTCCAGAATATCGGCGAGTGCACGGTGGCCACCGTCTTTCTTGGGCATTTGAAAATACACTCGCGGATACCAGCGACGCGCTAGCTCTTTGATCGAAGACACATCGATGCTGCGGTAGTGGAGGTGGGCGTCTACTTCGGGCATGTACTTTGCAATAAACAGGCGGTCGGTGCCGATTGTGTTGCCGGCCAAAGGCGCTTCTTTGGCATTCGGAATGAATCGTTGAATGTACTCGAGCACAACACGTTGCGCCTCGGTCATGTCGAGACCGTTATCGAGTTCATGAATGAGCCCAGATTCGGTGTGCATGTTTCGAACGAAGTCGTTCATTTGTTCAACCGAGCCGGGAGTTGGCTTAATGACGAGGTCGATGCCTTCGTCGATGGGGTTGAGTTCTGAGTCGGTTATTACAACGGCAATTTCAACCAGTGCGTCGACGTCGGGGTTAAGCCCCGTCATCTCGCAGTCGATCCAGACCAAGTATTCAGAAATAGAAATCACACGCCAAAAACTAAGGGAGGCCTCCGACATCTATCGGAGACCTCCCAATTGTAGCCGTCTGGGGGCTAGGCGTTCTTTGGTTTGCGCGCAGCCTTCGGAACGCGAGGAGCCTTCGCTTCAGGTTCAGAAGACTTCGCTGCCTTTTTAGCCTTGCGGATTTGCTTGCGTTCCTTGCCGCCTTCGATGAGCCAGTAAAGAACGGGAACAATAACCAGGGTCAGCACGGTCGACGAGAAGAGTCCACCGATAACAACAATCGCAAGCGGCTGCGAAATGAAGCCTCCGCCACCGGTAATTCCCAAAGCCATCGGAAGCAACGCAAAAATCGTTGCCAGCGCGGTCATGAGAATTGGGCGCAGGCGCTGGCGAGCGCCATCCATGATTGCCTCTTGAATTGGCTTGCCTTCGCGGCGGTACTGGTTGATCAGGTCAATCAGCACGATTGCGTTGGTAACCACGATGCCCACTAGGAGCAACATTCCGATCAGTGCCGAGATACCCAGCGGAGTGTCTGTTAGTAGTAGCAGCCCAAGCGCACCGGTTGCCGCAAACGGAATCGATACCAACAGCACCAGTGGCTGACGGATGCTCGAGAACGTAGCGACCATAACGATGAACACGATGGCGATTGCTGCTAGGAGTGCGAGACCAAGCTGGCCGAAAGACTCGGCTTGTGAGGCGGTGACACCACCGATGGTTGCAGTTACACCGGTCGGCAGCGAAACCTTTGCCAACTTAGCGGTTACCTCGGTAGAGATTGCACCCAAGTTCTTGCCATCGGGTGTCAACGAAACAGTTGCCATTCGCTCACCCTTTTCAGTGGTGAGTGAAACCGGCACCTTGGTTAGGTAAACCGTTGCAATCGAATCAAGCGCAACAGAACCGGTGGTGGTCGGAATCCGGATGGCACGAACATCTGAGATGGTCGTTGGCAGGTCGGTTTGTACCACGTAGATCGGAGTTGAGTTGCCATCGACGTTGAGGTTGCCAATCGAGCTTGGGCGCATCTGTGATGCCACGATGCCACCCACTGCGTTCTCGGTTAGGCCGACGCGAGCCGCTGCCTTGCGGTCAACCTTCACGCGAAGGGTGCGCTGCTTTGCAGCGAGCGAGCTGGTGATGTCGCTGACGTCCTTCACCGAACCCATAGCCTTTTCAACTTTGAGAACAGCCTTTTCCAGGGCCGCGTCGCTCTTGGCCGACACCTTGATGTCGATGGTGCTTGAGCCAGAGAATCCGCCACCACCCGAACCAAACTTGACGTCTCCGTAACTTGCGTCTGCGTTCACCTTGTCGGTGATTTTCTGCTGAACATCTGCAACGTCGAAGCCATCCTTGACAATTACCTGGATTGTGATTCCACCGGCTTTCGCGCCGAAGGCAACACGGCCGTCGCCAGAGGAGGCGATGGAGGTCTGAACCACATCGACACCGTCGGTTGCCAGGGCAACCTTCTCTAGTCGTGCTGACGCCTTGTCTTTCTGCTCTAAGGTTGCGCCCGGCGCGAGTTCTTGGTTCATGACGAAACCGCTAGAACCCGAACCACCGATGAAGTCGGTCTTTAGAAGCGGAACGAGGCTGAAGGTGAACAGAAGCACCAAAACCGATGCGGTAACGGTGATTGCCGGGTGCTTCTGGGTGGTGCGCAGAATCGGCAGGTAGCCGCGTTGCAACCAAGACTTGCGTTCTTTGTGTTCTTCGGTTTCGCGAACAGCTTCGGCGTGAGCCTCGGCCTTCGACTCGTCGAGCTCAACAACGGTGCCCTTTGGAGCCTTCATGAACCAGTAGGCCAACACCGGAACGATGGTTAGCGATACCAACAGCGAGGCAGCTAGGGCAATCGAGAAGGTGAAACTGAACGGACGGAACAGTTCTCCGACTAGTCCACCCACAAGTGCAATCGGCAAGAAGACAGCAATGGTGGTGATGGTTGCCGCGGTGATTGCCCCGGCGACCTCCCTAACAGCCGAGGTGATGGCCTTCTTCTTAGGCTCGCCATAAGAAAGGTGTCGGTTGATGTTTTCAATAACCACGATTGAGTCGTCGACGACGCGACCAATGGCAATGGTCAGCGCGCTCAGAGTGAAGAGATTGAGAGAGTATCCGAGGAAATACAAGCCGATGAAAGTGATCAAAACAGAGGTTGGAATCGAAATTGCAGTAACCGCGGTTGAACGGAACGACAACAGGAAGATCAGAATCACGATGATGGCGAACGAAAGGCCCAGAAGGCCCTCGGTGGTTAGGTCTTCGAGCGACTTCTCAACGTACGGAGCCTGGTCGAAGATGGTTTTGATTTCAACGTCAGAGCCAAGCTTTTGCTTTAGTTCAGCAACCTTGGCCTGCACACCGTGAGAAACCGAAACAGTGTTGCCATCTTGAGTTTTGGTGATCGAGAGAGTTAGAACATCTTTGCCGTCGACTCGCGAAATGCTGGTGATAGGGGCGTCAGTGTATGTCACCTTAGCGACATCGCCAACGGTTAGCAGTGGCTTCGGTGCTGCCGGTATGCTCGGCACGCCTGGAATCGATGGGGTGGTGCTACCCGAGCCAAACATGCCTGCAAACGAACTCGAGCTCGATGAAGAAATTAGGGGGAGCGACTTGAATGCAGCAATGCTTTCGACTCTCGTACCAACCTCAACCGAGATAGAGCCATCTTTATCGTCGATGGTGCCGGCAGGAATGACGAACCCGTTAGCCTGCAGAGCCGAAACAATGCTCTGTTGGCTCAAGCCGTTGGCGGCCAATACGTACTTCTTAAGCTCTAGGTTTACGCGCTTTTCACGAATACCCGAGACGGTAACGTCTCGAACACCGGTCACCGACGAGAGAAGTGGAGTTGCAACATCCGAGAGAATCGCGCCTAGGGCTTCGTTATCGCCTGAGGAAACACCTAGAGCGATGATTGGCACAGTATCGAACGATCCCGAAAGGATTTTAGGGGTTGCCTCGCTTGGAAGGGTAGAAGTTATCGATGCTAGCGCTGCGTTTAGGTCTTCTTTGACCTTTGAAGACTTAGTTCCGTAGTCAAACTCAACTCGCACGATTGAGATGTTGCTCTGCGATGTCGATGACGACGAAACTAGCCCATCGAGCGCACGAACTGCCTCCTCGATCGGCTGGCTAACTTGCGAGTCAATGACCTCGGGTGACGCACCAATGTAAGTGGTTACGATTGCTGCTTGTGGAGTCTCAAAAGACGGTATGAGCTCCTGCTTTAGTGAGCCGAGGGTTACGAACCCGAAAATCGCGATCACAACGGTTGCAAGTGCAACCACTGAACGATTGGCGAGACTGAATTTAGCTAGTTTGTGCACGAGTAACTTTCGTTTGGTTGACTGCGTAAGTTTAGTGAACCTAACTGAACGTCGGTTCTATTCCGCCTTGACTAAACTTGTCTCGTACCCAGCCCTCGTAGCTCAGTGGATAGAGCAAGAGCCTTCTAATCTCTTGGTCGTAGGTTCGATTCCTACCGAGGGCGCTTTGGATTATTAGTATTCTGAAACAAAGTACCGAAGGGCCTTTCACATGAAAATCTCGTCAGGCAAGAACTCCCGCAAGTTCGTGGCATTCGCGGCAATATTGACCGTTATTTCGTCAATGTTTGCTACCCAACCAGCCGCCGCCACTGATGCCATCACCTTCACCTACAGCGAGAATTCCAATCAGGAACTCACCATTACCGGCTACACCAGTTTTCTCCCAAGAGACGTAACGATTCCTTCCACTATTGATGGAAAGAAAGTCGTAGCCATCGGTGAGCGCGCATTCATTGGTGAATACTTCTCTAAGTTAGTGATTTCAGAAGGCGTTCGCGAGATTGCAAAACAGGCTTTTATGTTTTCAGACATCGACGAGGTTCAGTTTCCAGAGTCGCTAACGAAAATCGGCTACCAAGGGTTCGACCCATGGGGTTCAATAAAGAAAGCGACTTTCTTAGGAAACGCGCCGGAGTGCGGGACTAGGTGTATTCCGTTTTTTCAAAACTTCTCCCACGTCTACGCCTATAACGATGCAACTGGTTTTGGCGATGTTTGGCAAAACGCTCCGGTTACCTACCTAGAACGGTTGCAGTACACCATCTCCGAAAGTGAAGCCACAATCACTGGCTACGTCGGCACACCAGCCAGCGATTACTCAATTCCGTCGACGCTTGGAGGTGCTCCTGTGGTCGCTATAGCAGACGATGCTTTTAGCGAAAAAGGGCTGACCTCAATTAAGTTGCCCAAGACACTCAGAAGCATCGGAGCACGCGCATTTGCCGTGAATTCTTTGGCATCGGTGACCATACCGAAATCGGTAACCGAGATCGGGCAACTTGCATTCTCAATTAACCCGACTTTGGCCTCAGTTACGTTCGAAGGTAACGCGCCAGCCAGCGGCGGATCGCTATTTTTGATTACTAGTCAAGATTTGACCAGCTTGACCATTCGTCCGGGTGCCACAGGCTTTGGAAGTCTTTACGAAATGTTGCCTCTCATCGAATTGGAGCCACCGAGCACTGTTGCGATTTTGTCGTTGCTCGCTCCCAGCATTGGCTCATTCACCCCATCCTTTAGCCCAGACGTGCACAACTATTCAATTACCATCCCGTTCTCCACCGATTTTTTTGGGTTAACACCCAACCCCGAAAGCGGGTTTGGAACAGTCACGCTCAACGGTGAGCCCATCGAAGGTTGGCAAACCTCGTATGTTTTGCCAAACGTTGGCGATAACACTTACACCTTTATCTGCACGGCTCAGGATGGCGAA
>JAHEAT010000042.1 GCA_024642605.1 Microbacteriaceae bacterium | reverse complement strand
CCACTGCAGCAAAACCGGAAGCAGTGATCGTTGAATTGCCGCCCGTCTCGATAGCCCAGAGGTAAGAGCCTGAATGTGTCGAAGAGCGTTCTCTGCATCTATGAAACCGATTGCGCGCAGGCGATCGGAGGCCTGGTCGTTGCTCAGCGTCAAGTCGGAATCTTCAAGCTTCGCTACGGCAGATAGTAGCGGCCGGTAGAAAACCTTCTGGTGCAGCGAACGCACTTCTACCTTCACGCGCTCCCAGGTTGCTAAAAGATCTTCTGCGTTCTTGTGCTTGGTAGAACGAGCGAGCGACCGCAAAGCGATTTCACCTGTAGGCATCAAGTGCGTGCGTCGCATCTCGGAAAGCTGAATGCGGTGTTCTAGCACGCGAAGGTATCGGTAATGCTCGCTGAATACGGCAGCGTCCATTCTTCCGATGTAGCCGCCTTCCCTCAGGGTATTAATGGCGCTAAGTGTGTCTCGAACACGCACCGACTCGTCGGTTCGACCGTGTACCAGTTGGAGTAACTGAACCGTAAACTCGATGTCACGCAACCCACCCGGCCCGAGTTTTATCTGTCTTTCGACTTCGCTTTCTGGAATGAAATCGGTGACGCGCTCACGCATCTTCTGTGCCGATTCAACGAAGCCGTCGCGCCCGGCCGACTGCCAGACCAGTGCAGCGGTTCGCTCAACATAGGCCTCGCCGAGTGCCGAGTCGCCCGCAATGCTACGGGCTTTCAACAGAGCTTGGAATTCCCAGTTTTGAGCCCAGCGATCGTAGTAAGCCAAGTGGGAGTCGAGTGTGCGCACCAACGCGCCAGATTTTCCCTCTGGCCTTAGATTTGGGTCCACTTGCCACAAACCCGGCTCACTCGCATTGCCGTCCATTGCGCGCATCATGCGAGTTGCAAGGCGTGTCGCTATCTCTAGAGCGCGTTCGGTTGATGTCGCCGTAGAAGCCGATTCGGCAACAAAGATTACGTCAACATCGCTGATGTAGTTGAGCTCTCTCGCCCCGCACTTACCCATGGCAATCACTGCTACACGCGTGTTCTCAACTTCGTCAGAGGCGTAGGTGCCGTGATCGGTGCTTGCGGTTAGTTCATGCCTTGCCACCGCAAGGCCGGCATCGAGAGCGGCGCTAGCCATGTCTGCCAAGTGTGCTGCGACCACAGGCAGCGCTTCGGTTGGTGAGGCGTGAGTGACATCGAACGCTGCAAGGCGCACGAGTTCAACGCGATATGCGCGACGCAAGGCAGACCAAGCATCCTCGCATTTGAAGTCGTCGGTGAAATTTGCTCTCGCCGCGGCTAGCAATGCTTGGCGCATGGTCTCACGAGTAGGCAACTTGCTCTGAGACTTGTCGAAAACCTCCAAGGCCGGCGGATAACGCCTTACGAAGTCGATTAGAGCCGTCGAAGCGCCAAGCGTGAGAATAAGTCGTTGAGCCGTTTCGTGCTGCTTTAGAGCCTTTTTGAGACTTGCCGAGTCTCGCTCTGCGAGCTCAATCAATGCCTTAAGCGCTTGATCGGGGTTGGCAGACTGCGACAGCGGTGCAAACGCTGCTCGTCCGGAGTCTCCGACAATCTTTACAAGTTGCTCGAGACGCTGCAACGTGCCTTCGAGTTCGGCAAAGCCGAGTCGAGCAAGCTCCGTTAGACCTAGGGTCTTTGCGTCAGCCACTTTTGTTTAGAGAGTCTCTAGATTCATCTTCAGTTCGAACGGCGTAACCTGCGCACGGTAGTCGCTCCACTCGCGGCGCTTGTTTGCGAGAACATAAGAGAAGACCTCTTCGCCCAGTGTTTCGGCCGCAAGTTCGCTCTCTTCGAGTTTGCGCACCGCATGGTCGAGGCTCTGAGGAAGTGGCTGAATACCCATGGCTCGACGTTCAGAATCGGTGAGACTCCAAACGTTGTCCTCGGTCTCGGCAGGAAGTTCGTACTCGTTCTCAATGCCCTTTAGGCCCGCCGAGAGCAAAAGTGCGTAGGCGAGATATGGGTTGGCAGCCGAGTCAATGGCGCGGTACTCGATGCGCGAAGACTGGCCCTTCTCAGGCTTGTAAAGCGGCACGCGAATGAGAGCTGAACGATTGTTGTGGCCCCAGCAGACGAACGAAGGGGCTTCTCCCCCGCCCCACAGACGCTTGTAGGAGTTGACGTATTGGTTTGTTACCGCCGTGATTTCTGATGCGTGGCGCAGAAGACCAGCGATGAAATGCTTTGCGGTCTTCGACAAGTGGTATTGCCCACTTGGGTCGAAGAAGGCGTTGGTGTCGCCTTCAAAGAGCGACATGTGGGTGTGCATGCCAGAACCGGGATGCTCGGTGAAAGGCTTCGGCATAAACGTCGCGTAAACACCTTGCTCAATCGCAACTTCTTTGACTACGGTGCGGAAGGTCATGATGTTGTCGGCCATGGTCAGTGCATCGGCGTATCGAAGATCGATCTCGTTTTGACCAGGACCACCTTCGTGGTGGCTGAATTCCACCGAGATACCCAGCTGCTCGAGCATAGAAACAGCTCGACGTCTGAAATCGTGCGCCGTGCCACCGGGCACGTTGTCGAAGTAGCCGGCTTTATCTACAGGAACCGGACCTTCTGGGCCGATCTGCGAAGACTTTAGAAGGTAGAACTCGATCTCAGGGTGAATGTAGAACGAGAAGCCCATATCGCTTGCCTTAGCGAGTGCGCGGCGCAGCACGTTGCGTGGGTCTGCGGCGGCTGGTTGACCATCTGGTGTTTGAATGTCGCAGAACATTCGCGCGGTAGGGTCGATTTCGCCGCGCCAAGGAAGTATCTGGAAGGTGCTTGGGTCTGGGCAGGCGAGCATATCTGCCTCGTAGGTGCGAGCTAGGCCCTCAATTGCGCTGCCGTCAAAGCCAATACCTTCGGCGAAGGCACCTTCGATTTCGGCAGGGGCGATAGCAACCGACTTGAGCGTTCCAGCTACATCGGTGAACCACAGGCGTACAAATTTGACGCTTCGTTCTTCAATCGTGCGGAGCACAAAATCGCGTTGCTTATCCATGGATAGTTCCTCTCACTGCCTGCTACTAGGCTAATGGTTATGCCGAAACTTCGCCTAGCCATGGCGCAAACCAACCCGATTGTCGGTGACATCGAGGCGAACGTTGCTGACATTGTTGAAAACTGCAAGCGGGCGGCAGAAAAAGGCGCAAATGTTATTGCCTTCGGCGAAATGTCGGTTACCGGTTACCCAATCGAAGATCTCGCAACGCGTGAACAGTTTGTTCTTAAGGCGCAGCAAGCCGTCCAGGATCTTGCCAAGACACTTTTCGATTCTGGGCTGGGAGATATTGCCGTGATCGTGGGGCATCCAAGTCTGGTTGACAGTAGTCAAGCCAGCGGGTGGGCAATAGCAAATAACTTTGCATCGGTGCTGCTCGGGGGCCAAGTACTCGGCGGCTATGCCAAAAGCCACTTGCCCAACTACTCGGTATTCGATGAGTACCGCAACTTTGTGGCTGGCACCGAAAGTTTCTTCTTCGAACATCTTGGGCACAAGATCGGATTACTGATTTGCGAAGATATTTGGCAACACGGGCCCGTTGTGCAAGCACTGGGTTTACACAATTGCGATCTCACGGTCGTTCTCAACGGGTCTCCATTTGAAATCGACAAGGATGACCGCCGGCTCGCGTTGGTCAAAGACCTAGCCGCTCAGCACAAGAGTCACGTTGCCTACGTAAATCTGGTGGGTGGTCAAGATGACCTGGTTTTCGATGGCGATAGCTTTGCGGTCTCTAATCAAGGGGTTGTCGTTGCGCGGGCAAAGCAGTTTGTAACCGACCTGCGCTTTGTAGACATCGATGCCGGTCAAGCCTCTGCGGCAGTGAATGAGCCGCACAATAAGCACGACGACGACTGGCAAGCTTGGAACGCACTGGTGTTGGGTTTGCGTGACTACTGCGACAAAAACGGTTTCAAGAGCGTCGTTTTGGGGCTCTCGGGTGGCATTGACTCAGCCGTATGCGCTGCGATTGCAGCAGACGCCATCGGTGCCAAAAACGTCTACGGCATCTCAATGCCGAGCGTCTTCTCGAGCGACCACTCGAAGAGCGATGCGCAAGATGCCGCCGAGCGAATTGGTTGCAATTTTTTCACCGTTCCGATCGAGCCGATGGTTAACGCCTTCGAATCCGAACTGCATTTCTCTGGTGTCGCTAGTGAAAACCTTCAAGCTCGCGTTCGTGGCGTGATTTTGATGGGCCTAAGCAATCAACACGGCCACCTGACTTTAACTACCGGCAATAAAACCGAACTTGCGGTTGGCTACAGCACCATTTACGGAGACTCAGTTGGCGGTTTTGCGCCGATCAAAGACGTTGAGAAGACATTGGTTTGGAAACTTGCTCGCTGGCGAAACGCCCAGGCAATCTTGTCAGGAGAACTGCCTCCGATTCCTGAGAACTCGATTACTAAGCCACCTTCGGCCGAACTTCGCCCTGGTCAGGTGGATCAAGACTCACTCCCCGATTACGATGTGCTCGACGCCTTGCTTCAGCTGTATGTTGGCCAACACAAGTCTGTTCAACAAATTGTTGAAGCCGGTTTCGACAAGGAAATGGTGCGCAAGATTGTTACTCTTGTAGACCGAGCCGAGTGGAAACGCCGGCAGTCCGCGATTGGTCCAAAAATCACAGGTATGGCCTTCGGTCGAGACCGTCGCCTTCCGGTTACAAACAGAAACAAGGAGTAGTTATGGCTGCAGATCGTCTCATTTCATCGGGTGGACCGTGGGAGGCCGTGATCGGCTACTCTCGCGCCGTCGTCGCCGGAGAATACGTGCACGTCTCGGGGTCGACCGCCACTGTCGATGGAGTGCTACAGCACGAAAACGATGCCTACAACCAAACTCTCACCGCTTTCAAGGTAATTGAGGCGGCGCTGGCACAGGCAAATTACACCCTCAACGATGTCGTTAGAACTCGCGTTTACCTCGCCAACGCCGAAGACATGGATGCCGTGAGCAAGGCTCATGGCGAACTCTTCTCAGAGATAAGGCCAGCCGCAACGATGCTGGCAGGACTCAAATTCATCAACCCGTCGATGCTCGTTGAAATTGAAGTTGATGCATGGAAGCGCGCTGAATGACGGAGCTCGAACCCAAGGTAGTGCGAATCGGGCACCTGCAGAAGCTCAAGGAAACTAAGCAGAAGTTCGCGTGTCTCACTTCTTACGATTCGCTCACTTCAGCCATTTTCGATGAGGCTGGCATAGAGGTAATCCTGGTTGGCGATTCTGCCGCCGATAACTCACTAGGTTACGAAACGACGCTACCTATCACCATCGATGAAATGATCTCATTCGGTCGCGCGGTGGCCTCGTCGGTAAAACGTTCGCTCGTAGTGGTCGACCTGCCGTTTGGAAGCTACGAAACCTCGCCAGCCGATGCACTGGCAAACGCGATACGCGTGATGAAAGAAACAGGCGCGAACGCAGTAAAGCTTGAGGGCGGCCAGCGAAGCGCAGAAGCAATAAAAGCGATCGTCGATGCAGGCATCCCGGTTATGGCTCACATCGGTTTCACCCCGCAGAGTGTACATTCGCTCAGTGGTTTCAAGGTTCAGGGTCGCGGCGAGGCTGCCGCACAACTCGAGGTCGATGCCCTCGCCGTGCAGGCAGCTGGTGCGTTTGCCGTTGTTCTGGAGCTCATTCCGGCACAACTCGCTACGAGCGTCACCCAACTTCTCGCGATTCCAACAATCGGTATTGGTGGTGGATCCGAGACCGACGGACAGATTCTGGTTTGGACTGACTTCGCCGGCCTAAGCGCTCACGCTCCTAAGCGGTTCGTACGCCAGTACGCCCAGATTCGCTCGACTCTTCTAGATGCCGCCAAAGCGTATCGCCGTGATGTTTTGGATGGAACATTTCCGAACGAAAGCGAACAGTTCTAGTCGTCTTCTAAAGCTTGTGTTTGGGACCATTCTTCAGCCCGCTTGCGCACCATTGCGAGTGCACCTAAAGCCTCTTCGCGAGATGCAAACGGACCAATTCGATAAGCGCTGGCGGCAAGAAAGCCGAACTCTGCTTCACCAGACTTTGTGTTGAACCACCATTGCGCGTTGTGGCCTGCAGAGTTATTGGCTGGGTCCACGAGTGTCATGCCTTGAGCATAGCCCTCGAGAAGTAAACTTTGACCATGCCCAAAGACTCCAGCGGAACACTAGTAGCTGGAACAATCTCGCCCCGCCTATCGGTGCCGAACGAGATTGCAAGGCCTGAATATGTTTGGAAACCCGCGCCTGCCAAGTTCACTGGTTCAGAAGTAAAGACTCCTGATCAAGTAGAAAAAATTCGTCGCGCTGGCAAAATTGCCGCTCAAGCAATTGCACTAGCCGGCGCAAACGCCAAACCGGGTGTAACCACCGATGCCCTCGACAAGATCGTTCACGAATTTCTTCTCGACCACAATGCGTATCCAAGCACCCTCGGCTATAGAAACTACCCAAAGTCCTGCTGCACATCGGTGAATGAAGTCATTTGCCACGGTATTCCAGACAACACGGTGCTTGAAGATGGTGACATCGTAAACGTTGACGTCACCGCGTACATCGATGGTTACCACGGAGATAGCAACCAGACATTCGAGGTAGGTGAGGTTAGCGAGGATGTGCACAACTTGGTTGATCGCACCAGAGAAGCCCTTAGCCGAGGAATGCTGGCTGTCGCCCCCGGCCGTGAAGTGAACGTGATTGGCAGAGCGATTGAGTCTTACGCTAAACGGTTCAACTACGGAGTGATTCGCGACTTCACAGGTCACGGAATCGGTGAAGCATTTCACTCTGGCTTGATCATCCCCCACTACGACACAAATAGTTACCGCGACGAAATGAAGGTGGGCATGGTTTTCACAATCGAACCGATGTTGACCCTCGGTGGTAACCAGTGGGACATGTGGCAAGACCAATGGACCGTGACTACCCGAGACAAGTCGATTACCGCACAGTTTGAACACACGCTCGTAGTTACCGAATCGGGTTACGAAATCTTGACACTGCCATAGGAGATAAAAGTGGGAAAGAAAGCCATAGGCATTGACATCGGGGGCACTGGCATCAAAGGTGCCATTGCCGACGTGAAGACCGGAAAACTAATTGGAGATCGTTTGCGGGTCGAAACCCCGACTGGTGGTAAACCTCGAGACGTCGCTGAAGCGGTATCGAAAATTGTTCGGCAACTGGGCGGTTCAAGCGCGATAGAAGTCGGCATTTGTTTTCCAGCCGTGGTTCAACACGGAGTCACGAAATCGGCTGCAAACATCTCAGACGACTGGATCGGGCTTGATGCTGAGGCACTCTTTGAGAAAAAACTGGGTCGGCACATTCATGTTCTGAACGATGCCGACGCCGCCGGTGTAGCCGAAGCGAAGTTTGGTGCGGCTCGGGGCCGCAAAGGTCTGACTATCATGACCACTCTCGGAACAGGAATTGGTACTGCGATTCTTTTCAACGGCGAACTTGTTCCAAATGCCGAACTTGGTCACTTAGAAATCGACGGCGTTGACTACGAGACGAAGGCTGCGTTTTCTGCGAAGGAGCGGGAGGGGTTATCTTGGGTCGAGTGGGCGTCGCGATTGCAAAAGTATTACAGCAAACTTGAGTCGTTACTTGTACCCGATCTCATTGTTGTGGGCGGAGGGGTAAGTAAGCAGCACCAAGAATTTTTGCCGCTTCTACGA
>JAHEAT010000005.1 GCA_024642605.1 Microbacteriaceae bacterium | reverse complement strand
TCTAATGAAATCAATAAAAATCTGTTTCTTCGCTTTCGTTGCGTTGGCAGCGTATGCCGTGTCATCTCAAAACTTAGTGACTGCCCGAGCAGATGTTTTCTGGCCTTACTCGGCAGATTCTGGGCCGTCTGAAGATAACTACACTTTCACATTCCTGAATTCACACCACGAAGACCACATAAACTCAAGATACTAATTAGGGGGAAATTTTGAAAAGCAAATTCGCTACGGCCACAATCGCACTCATCTTTCTGCTGGGAGGTACAGGTTGCACCCAGCAAGCGTCAATTCCAGATGCAAGCCACAGTTCCACAGTGCTCGAAGAGCCTTCGGCAAGCGCAAGAGATGTTTTGAGCATGTTCAGAGGCACCTCTAATGATGTTGACCTGGTTGACGACCCAGACCAGCTCACAGCAGGTAACGAAGTCGTGATTCAGGGCGAAATTGTTGGTTTTGCGCGAGGTCGCGAGTGGCAGTTCGGAGGGGCTGGAACCGAACCGTTGTTATCGACCGTCATGGAAGTCAGAGTAACCAAGGCATTCAAAGGTGCTGACAAAGTCACTGGCGGAACGGTTTATGTCGAACACTTTTTAGCAGCGGGCGTGACTCCCGGCGAACTCAACCGCAAATTGGCGGGATACGAATGTGGGCTTTACTTGATAAGGGCAGCTGGCTCGGGAGTGCCTGGACTACTGGATCCCGCCGCGGGTCGCCCCGAAGGGGAGCCTCTGTGGGTTACCGGGGCTCAGACTTTTGTTGTTCAAAATAAAACGGAGAGCGAAGTAGTTTGGCCTCGGCTCGACACAGTTCAATCAGGAAGGCTTGAAGACGCAATGCCCGGAGGCTCGCTAGCTCCAGAGAACGGGTAGAACTTCTTTATTCCCCTAGCGAACAGCCCTTAATTCGGGCAGCCTCGGCAGTTAACATCCTTGTATGAAGGCAACGCATTTGTCTTCGCTAGGAGTTTGAAATGTTCGAGAAGTTCACCGACAAAGCCCGTCGTGTAGTGGTGCTCGCCCAAGAAGAGGCGAAGATGCTCAACCACAACTACATCGGTACCGAGCACCTGCTGCTCGGCCTAATTCACGAGGGTGAAGGCGTAGCCGCCAAGGCGCTAGAGGCGCTCGGCATCAGCCTAGACGCGGTGCGCGAACAGGTTCAAGAGATCATCGGTCAGGGCCAGCAGGCACCGACCGGCCACATTCCGTTCACCCCTAGAGCCAAGAAAGTTCTTGAACTTTCGCTGCGCGAAGCTCTTCAGCTTGGCCACTCATACATCGGCACCGAACACCTTCTTCTCGGTCTGATTCGCGAAGGCGAGGGTGTGGCTGCCCAGGTTCTAACGAAGCTCGGAGCTGACACTAACCGTGTTCGCCAGCAGGTCATCCAGTTGCTCTCGGGCTTTCAAGGCAAAGAGTCGGTTCAGGTTGGTGGCGAAACCAATGCTCCTCAAAAGGGTTCACAGATTCTCGACCAGTTTGGTCGCAACCTCACGCAGGCGGCTGCCGAAGGCAAGCTAGACCCTGTTATCGGTCGCGAGCGCGAGATCGAACGTGTGATGCAGATTCTTTCGCGCCGCTCAAAGAACAACCCTGTGCTCATCGGGGAGCCTGGCGTAGGTAAGACTGCGGTTGTCGAAGGTCTCGCTCAGGCAATCGTTAACGGCAACGTGCCTGAGACCCTTAAGGGTAAGCAGGTTTACACCCTCGACATGGGTTCGCTCATCGCCGGTTCGCGTTACCGCGGAGACTTCGAGGAGCGCCTCAAGAAGGTGACCAAGGAGATTCGCACTCGCGGCGACATCATCACCTTCATCGACGAAATTCACACCCTCGTTGGAGCTGGCGCTGCCGAAGGTGCTATCGACGCAGCTTCGATCTTGAAGCCTTTGCTCGCTCGCGGTGAACTACAGACCATCGGAGCTACCACCCTCGACGAGTACCGCAAGCACTTCGAAAAAGATGCCGCGCTAGCCCGGCGCTTTCAGTCGGTAAACGTGAACGAACCGACTTTGCCAATGGCAATCAATATTTTGAAGGGTCTGCGCGACCGCTACGAGGCTCACCACAAGGTGACCATCACCGACCAAGCCGTGGTTTCGGCGGTCACCCTAGCCGACCGCTACATTACCGACCGCTTCTTGCCAGACAAGGCCATCGACCTGATCGACGAGGCCGGTGCGCGTCTGCGCCTTTCGATTTTGTCTTCGCCGCCAGAACTGCGCGAACTTGAAGAGAAGATTGTTGCCGTTCGCGTCGAAAAAGAGAAGGCAATCGAAGGCCAAGACTTCGAGCTTGCCGCCTCTAAGCGCGACGAAGAGAAGAAACTAAACGCCGAGCGCGTTCGCCTCGAGAAGACCTTTCGCAATGGCAACGTTGCAGCCCAGGGCACCGTCGACGAAGGCTTGATTGCCGAAGTTCTTTCGCAGTCAACCGGTATTCCGGTATTCAAGATTTCAGAAGAAGAGAGCACCAAGCTCATCTACATGGAAGACGAGCTGCACCAGCGTGTAATTGGCCAGGATGAAGCCATCCGAGCAATTTCAAAGTCGATTCGCCGCCAGCGCGCAGGGCTCAAAGACCCCAACCGTCCTTCTGGCTCGTTCATCTTCGCCGGCCCAACCGGTGTTGGTAAAACCGAGCTGGCTAAGGCGCTTGCCGAGTTCTTGTTCGACGACGAAGGCGCATTGATCTCGCTAGACATGTCTGAATACGGCGAGAAGCACACCGTTAGCCGTTTGTTCGGTGCCCCTCCGGGCTTCGTTGGCTTCGAAGAAGGTGGCCAGCTAACCGAGAAGGTTCGCCGCAAGCCTTTTTCTGTGGTGCTGTTCGACGAAATCGAGAAGGCTCACCCAGACATTTTCAACTCGTTGTTGCAGATTCTCGAGGAGGGTCGCCTAACCGACGGCCAGGGTCGCGTTGTCGACTTTAAGAACACCGTGATCATCATGACCACAAACCTTGGAACCCGCGACATCGCACGCGGAACCATGGGCTTCTCGCTCGAGGGTGACGACGGCAACGACTACGACCGCATGAAGGGCAAGGTCAACGAGGAGTTGAAGAAGCACTTCAAGCCAGAGTTCCTCAACCGCGTTGACGACACCATCGTGTTCCCTCAGTTGAAGCAGACAGAGCTTCTGCAGATTGTCGACCTGTTCATCAAGAAGCTTGCACGCCGACTCGAAGACCGCGACATGACCATCGAGATCACCCAGGCTGCAAAGCTTCGACTCATCGAACTCGGTTACGACCCAGCGCTGGGAGCCCGACCACTTCGTCGCGCCGTACAGCGGGAAGTCGAGGATCAGCTGAGCGAACTGATGATCGCCGGCAAGTTGCCAACCTCGAGCCACGTGGTTGTCGACTTCGTTGCCGATGCTTTTACTTTCGATTCGAAGGTGCGCGAAACCGCTACCATTTAGAAATGACCACTCCAAACGCAAACGGCCTCGTTATCCGGGCCGCCCGCGCCTCGGATGTTCGGTCTATTCAGGCCCTACGCGAACCAAGCGAAGGCAAGGTGCTGTTACACCACGACCTCGTCGCACTTTTTGAGAAGGTTCAAGAGTTCTCGGTAGTCGAAGATTCCGCCGGCAAAATCATAGCCGCCGGCGCTCTGCACATCATGTGGGAAGACCTCGCCGAGGTTCGCTCCATCGTGGTTGCTTCGGAGGCACGGGGTCAGGGAGTTGGGCACGCTTTGGTTGAAGCGCTGTTGCAGCGGGCATTGTCGCTGGGAATTCAACGGGTGTTCTGCCTCACCTTTGAGGTTGGTTTCTTTGAATCGCTTGGCTTTGAAGAAATCTCAGATGTGCCCGTAGACGAAGCCACCTTCGCCGAAATGGCCCGATCTGCAGACGACGGCGTTGCAGAGTTTCTCGACCTTGCACGCGTGAAAGAAAACACGCTCGGCAACACTCGAATGCTTAAGCGCCTCTAACTTGTGGCTTGGGTAGCCTTGAGGCATGCCCGCACCTCGCAACTCAAACCAGCGCAACCAACAACTGCACCCCGGTGTCTATCGCCGCCGCCGCATAGTGTTGCTCATCGTCGTTGCCCTCATTCTGTGGGCACTTATCTCTGGTGTGATGGCCGTGGTAGGCATGGTTTCGAGCTGGTTCGGCGGCACACCTTCGGCTTCACCAAGCCAAACTATCTCCGAAGGGCAGCCCTGTGCTGTGGGTGATGTTCGCGTGGATGCATTGGTTGGCAACGCCGATGCCACCGAGGCCGAGTCGTTTGCCACCGGCAAGAACCCCAACATTTGGTTCAGACTTACCAACGTTGGAAGCGTCTCGTGCACCTTCGATGCTGGGCCGGCCGTGCAGTTTTTCACCATTAAGAGCGGTAGCGACCTGATCTGGGATTCACACAATTGCAGCCGCGCCGATCTGCAAAGCCAAGTGCTCACTCTCGAGCCGGGAACACCCGTTGAGAGCCCACCTTCGGCTTGGTATAGAGTGCGTTCGTCTTCTACCGGATGCGGCGCAGATCAGACCCCGGTTGACGCCGGCGCTTACACGCTCGTGGCTACCGTCAATGGTGTTATCTCAGACACCAACCAGTTCTTGATCAACTAGGGAGCGGCTCCATGGCATCTGATTCGCACATGAAGCCGGTTGACCCCGACGACACCAGAACCATGCAAGAGCGCATGGATGCCGGCGATTGGTACAAGGCCGGCCCCGAGCAGTGGGATGCCATCGCTCGAGCGAGCCGCCTTTGCACCGAATACAACAACACCCTGCCGTTAGACAGCGCAAAAGCCTTGGCTCTGCTGCCTGAGATTTTTGGTACCGTCGGGCAGAACGTGTTTTTGCGTGAACCCGTAAAAGTCGATTTCGGCAAGAACATTCACTGGGGAGATAACTGCTTTGCCAACTATGGCTTGATTGCCTTGGATGTTGCACCAATTCGCATCGGCAGCGGCACCATGTTCGGCTCTAACGTGCAGCTCATGACCCCGCTGCATCCTCTCGACCCAGAGCTTCGCGCCGAGGGTTGGGAGTCGGCCGCGCCGATCACGATTGGCTCGAATGTTTGGGTTGGTTCGGGCGCAATCATTCTGCCCGGAGTGACCATCGGCGATGACGCTGTCATCGGCGCAGGGGCTGTAGTTAGCCGTGATGTACCCGCTCGAACCGTTGCGGTCGGAAACCCGGCCCGCGTAATCAAAACGCTTTAGCGCTCAGGCGCTTCAAGAGTTTCTCGACCGGCGCGTTGGCTAACTACCAGTTGAGCGCGAGCGCGAGCGCCTGCTTAAGCCCGCCAATGTTGGAGTCGACCGAGCGGCCAAAACCTAGTCGAGCCGCTTCGCTGGCGCGCTGCTTCGAGCTGGTTACCTTGCGAATCTCGCCGGCCAGACTGATTTCGCCGTAGGCAACCAGGTCGTGGGCTATTGCTTTGTCTTGCACTGCCGACGCGATGGCAACCGCTATGGCTAGATCGGCAGCAGGTTCGGTGATTCGAACCCCGCCAACCGTTGAAACATAAACATCGAGTTCGCCCAGTCGTAGCCCGGCACGACGCTCGAGCACGGCTAGCAACATGGCAACGCGAGAGGCGTCTACACCGTTAACCACTCTTCGTGGTTGCGGCGAAGAAGTCTTTACAACCAGCGCCTGAACCTCCGCGATGAGCGCACGACGGCCCTCAACGGTGACGGTAACACAGGTGCCGCTAACCGGAACCTCGGGGCGAGACAAGAACAACCCGCTAGGGTCGGAAACCTCACGAATGCCTTCGCCGGTCATTTCGAAACAACCCACCTCATCGGTTGGCCCGAACCGGTTTTTAAGCGAACGCACGAAGCGAAGCGAAGTTTGACGATCGCCTTCGAAGTGGCAAACCACGTCTACTAGGTGCTCGAGAACACGAGGGCCGGCAATCGAGCCATCTTTGGTAACGTGGCCAACCAGCACAACCGGCAGGTCGCGTTCTTTGGCAACGCGAATAAGGTTGGCAGCAACCTCTCGAATTTGCGCAGGCATGCCGGCAGCACCATCGAGCTCGGCGGCCGCTATGGTTTGCACCGAGTCGACTACGACGAGATCGGGCTGCACGGCATCGATTTGCCCGAGCACCGAAGAGAGGTCGGTTTCTGAAGCGAGGTAAAGGTTGGGCGTTAGGGCTCCGGTGCGCTCGGCGCGCAGGCGAATTTGCCCAACCGACTCCTCGCCCGAAACGTAGAGCACGCGCAACCCGGAGTGCGCTGTTTTGGCCGCCACTTCGAGCAACAGCGTTGACTTACCAACACCTGGTTCGCCAGACAGCAGCACGACGGCACCGGGCACGAGGCCACCGCCGAGCACTCGATCGAATTCGGCAACGTGTGTAGAACGTGAAGCCACATTTTGACTAGAAATCTCGGTGATTGGCTTGGCCGTGGCCGAACCGACGATGTTGGTTGGCTTGATGGCCTTGACCACACCCAAGCCGCGACCTCCCCCGGCCGCGCCCTCAGACAGGGTGTTCCACTGCTGGCATTCGCCGCACTGGCCAACCCACTTATTGCTCGTCCAGCCGCATTCGCTGCAGGTGTATTCGCTCTTTGCGCGGGTGGCCATGATGCTCCTAAGTCGTTAGAACAAAACTACCAAGCCCGTCAGACTCCTAAGCCCAACCATAAACTTGACCTGTGAACAATCAACGAATCGCAATTCTCGGCGCCGGCTCAATGGGAACCGCCATCTTGGCTGGCCTACTACGTTCGGGCATCGAAGCCGGCAACATCTCGGTGAGCACCAAGACCAACGCCACGGCCGCTCGCCTCGCCGATGAGTTTGGCGTTAGCGCATTTGCCACCGAAAACACCTCGGATGCAAACGCCCTCTCGGTTGAGGCGGCAAACATCGTTCTGGTTGCCGTGAAGCCCGCCTATGTTCTCGAGGTTCTTGAAGAAATCGCAACCACCATCGACCCAAACGCTCTAGTCATCAGCGTTGCAGCCGGCATCACCACCGAAGCCATGCAGGCTGCCCTCCCAGAATCTGTAGCTGTAATCCGTTCGATGCCAAACACCCCAGCCATCGTGGCTAAGGCAGTAACCGGTCTAGCCGCCGGAACCAGAGCCAGCGCAGAGCAGCTGCAGCAGGCATCCGAGTTGTTTGAAACCATCGGTTCGGTGCTCGTCGTTGGCGAAGATCAGATCGACCAGCTCAGCACCATCAGCGGTTCGGGCCCGGCCTACGTGTTTTTCTTCATTGAGCAGTTCACCGCTGCCGCGCTCGCGATGGGATTCACCGAAGAACAGGCACGCCTCATGGTCGAGCAAACTTTCGCGGGGGCATCGGAGTTGTTGCTCTCATCGGGTAAGACTCCTCACGAACTTCGCAAACAGGTAACCAGCCCAAACGGCACCACTATGCAAGCCATTGCCGTTTTTGAACAAGCCAAGCTTCATGAACTTTTTGGCACCGCAACCGCCGCTGCCTTGACCCGCGCCAAAGAGATCGCGGCCGGCAACTAATGTCGCGCTGGGCTTTGGTAACCGGAGCAACCGCCGGCATCGGAGAAAGCTTCGCACGCACGCTTGCAGGCGAAGGTTTCAACCTCATTCTCGTAGCGCGCGACGAGGCGCGGCTCGCTGCCAAGGCATCGGAGTTAGAAACCGCACACGGCATAAGCACGCACATGATCGTCGCCGATCTCACCACCGAAACCGGATGCGATGCGGTCGAGCGCTACATCGACGAACACGAGGTTGACGTGCTCATCAACAACGCGGGTTATGGGCTAAACCAGTCGTTCACCCAAAGCCAGATCGAAGAAGAGCAGAAGGTGCTCAACATTCTGGTTCGCACCCCGATGCGCCTCACCCACCGCGTTTTGCCCCAGATGAAACTGCGCAATTCTGGCGTGATCGTCAATGTGGCATCGGTTGCTGGTTTTATTGCCGGGGGCGCGTACAGCGCCATGAAGTCCTATCTAACGGTGCTCACCGAGTCGCTTCACGCCGACCTGAGCGGCACCAACATCAAGGTTTCGGCACTCTGCCCGGGCTTCACCCGAACCGAGTTTCACCAGCGAGCCAGCATGAAAATGGATGCGCTGCCAAACCTAATGTGGCTCGACGCCGATCGGCTCGTAGACAAGGCCTGGAAAGACGCCAATCGCGGCAAGGCCGTTAGCGTGCCGGGTTGGCAATACAAGACTTTGATTTTTGTTATCAAGTTCGCGCCGCGAAACTGGGTGCGCAGAGCAGGAATGGGTTTGCGCCGAAAGCAGCGCTAACTTACTTTGCTGGCAGAGCGTCGATCTCGGCGATTAGGCCTTCGATCAAGCCGCGAATCTCATCGCGAATCGGACGAACCGCGTCGACACCCTGGCCAGCTGGGTCTTCGAGAGCCCAGTCGAGGTATTTCTTGCCGGGGAAGATCGGGCAGGCGTCGCCGCATCCCATGGTGATTACGTAGTCGCTGGCCTGAACGGCTTCGGTGGTGAGCACCTTTGGTTGAGCGCTCGAAATGTCGATGCCTTCCTCGGCCATTGCGGCAACTGCCGACGGGTTCACCTGGTTGCCAGGCATTGAACCGGCCGAACGAACCTCAACTCGGTCGCCAGCCAAGTGCTGCAGATAGCCAGCCGCCATCTGTGAACGACCAGCGTTGTGAACACAAACAAATAACACGGATGCTTTAGCCATGAGCTAATCCTCTCGTAACCCGGTAAACCGGAGGTGAACTACTTTGCGGCTGGCTTCTTTTTAGCTGCCGAAGTTTTAGCGGCGGGAGCCTTTTGCGCAGCCGCCGAAGCGCTTGCCCTCTTGGTGTCGCTAAACACAAAGATCAGTAGTGTGGCAACCAGAACACCAACGATTTCGGCGAAGAAAACCACTGACGCGTTTTGCACCGAAAGACCGTACTGGGCAAACATGCGACCAAAGGTTACGGCCGGGTTAGCCTGCGCACCCGTAACGGTCCAGAGCGCGGCCGAAGCCACCCACAAACCAACGGCCCAAGGAATCAGATGACCCTGCTTCTTAATCGACAGTTGACCGATGATCACCAAAAGACCACCGGTGGCAACTGCCTCGCCCAAGAAGATGGCAAGGGCCGAAGGCCCAGGCATCCCTGTGTTGGTTTCAAGAGTTGGAAGCAAAATTGATTTGTCGCGAAGCAGAGAACCGATTGCGGTACCGGCGACGGCACCGGTCAGCTGAGCCACCACGTAACCGAAGAAGTCGTTTACCGAAAGCTCTCGACGAGCCAAAAAGAATAGCGAAACCGCTGGGTTGAGGTGTGCGCCGCTGTAAGGGGCAGCCACCAAAATGGCGCAAACCAGAGCGGCGGCAAGAGCGAAGGTGTGCATCGGTGCGGCGCCCGGGGTAACCACTACCGCGGTGATTGCAGTGAGAAAGATCATGACGCCCAAGAATTCGGCGAGCATCTTTTTGGCTAGTGGAGGCAGGTTCATGAGTTCCTTAGTTTGTGCGGCGAAAGGTTAGAAAACCTACGATTACCCTAGCCAATCGGCCGGGTAAAGAGGTTATTCCAAGTCGAGCTGTACTTCATTGTGCTTGAGAAACCCAGGTTTCCAAGGAGGGTCGAAGCGTGCGTAGTGAACTTCACCCACTGGCTTCAAGCCTGCGGCAAGTACATCCTTGCGAAGTTGCGCGCCGATTGACTTCGACTTTGCCTCGTTCCAGCCACCACCGTAAACAACCGCGGCAACCTTGTGCGCCTCAACTACGCGAGTGGTTACGTAGCCGTCGGTCGGAGCTGGAACATCTTTGATAGAAACTCCCGCGGGAAGCACAAACGCGATGCGGTGTTCGTCGTCGGCCTGATTGGGGGTTTGCAGCACCGGAGCAGTCATTGCAAACTTCTTGCTCTCGGCATTGCGACCGCTGATGTAGTTCACCAGGGGGCGAAAACCCATGCTTCCGGCCTGCATGAAAGGGCCTCGCGTGATTACCTCAACCAAGACATGGCGCGGATACCTGCGCACCTCGAACGAGTCGAACTTTTGAATTAGGTCGTATGGCTGCTGTTCGGTCATGACTTGATTGTAGGTTGATGTGTTCAACGCGTAGAACCTTGCTCAGATACTCGGCTAGAATGGGACAAGTCTGTTCGTCGGCGGTCGCCGGCAGCATCCCCAAAAATGTGAGGTTCTTTCGTGGGCTCAGTTATTAAGAAGCGTCGCAAGCGTATGTCTAAGAAGAAGCACCGCAAGCTTCTGCGCAAGACTCGCCACCAGCGTCGCAACAAGAAGTAGATCGGTCGCGCCCGAATAGGGGCAGACGCGCTCTTACGTTCAACAAAAATCCCGCCAGCAGAAGTTGGCGGGTTCTTTGTTTAACGTGGGCGTTGGCTACTGGCCGGCGCTGGACTTAGCCGCTTGCGCCGCCTCGGCTGCCTTGCGCTTGGCCTTGTTGCGGCGACGAATTTCGCGCTTCTTGAAATCTAAAATCTTCCAACCCGTGAGCTTGGCATATTTTTCTAGCTGCTTGTCGGGGTTGACTACCACCGGATGCCCAATGCGACTCAACATCGGGAGGTCGTTAAACGAGTCGCTGTAGGCGTAAGACTTTTTAAGGCTGATGTTTCGCTCTTTGGCCAACTTACGAAGAGCCTTTGCCTTGAGTTTGCCGTGCAGTGGGCGGCCGTCTAACTTTCCGGTGAGAATGCCGTTCTCGTCTGAAGCCACGAGTGTGCCCAGTCCTCCGGTCAAACCCAGCTGCATGGCGATGTGCTGCGCCATCTGAATCGGGCTGGCCGTGATGATCCAAACTTCGCGGCCCTTGGCGATGTGATCCTGGGCGATACGCACAGTCTCAGGCCAGAGCTTTGGTTCAATGTATTCGGCATAGACATCGATAACCATTTGAGCCATCTCATCGGCGCGGTGGCCGGCTACCAAACCCAGGGCACGGTCTTCGATGTGTTTCATCATTCCGGCGGTTTCACCGCGCCAAATGAAGTTGAACTGTTGCCAAGCAAAACGGTAGATATCGCGGCGCCCTAGAAATTTGCGATCAAATGCGGCCTTGCCAAAAAGAAACGACGACGACCCACGTAACAGAGTGTTGTCGAGGTCAAAGAAGGCAGCAATCTTCTTCGGTTCAATCGGGGTTTCGGGCACCCAACAAGTCTAGGGTTCGAGCCCGCTCTAGTATGTTTCTGTGTCACAAACCATCGACGTAACTCTCATCGGCAAAGCCGGCTGTCATCTCTGTGATGACGCACGCGTGGTAGTCAACGCGGTGCTCGGCGACTTCAGGGCGCAAAACACGGGAGTGGCCCGACACGTTCAGGTGAACCTCGTAGAGCACGACATTCTGTTTGACGAGGTTTTAGCGGCGAAGTACCAAGACGAAATTCCGGTGCTCTTGATTAATGGCAGGGTGCACAACTACTGGCGCATCGACCCCGAACGTCTTCGCGGAGCACTCGACGACCTCGCAAACTGGAAGCTTTAGCTAGCCGCAGGCTTTTTTAGTGAGAGCCAACATCGGCTCTTGACCAATTCTCTATACCTCTATCTAGACTTTGGGTGAGGTGGTGAAGATGAAGGTTTACATGACAAAGGTTTTTCAAAACGGTGGCAGTAAAGCAATTCGCATTCCCGCACCGCTTCGACCAGACGCCGACGAACTGTTCGTGTGGGCCACCGCCCAGCCTCTACTCTCAACCGAAGCCGAGTTGTTCCTCAAGCGAGATCAGCCGCTTGACGACTTCTCGAGCCCGTTGTCGAAATCCACCGATTTTTGAACCTGAACACGCAGATTAGTCGCTGAGGTTGGCGTCGGCCCATACGTTTATCGACTGCTGCACAAACTTGGCCAAACCCTCGGCATGAGCCTCGTAGTTTTCTTTGAAGGCAGGGTCGAGCACATAGCTGAGTGCGAGCGACTTGTATGCGGTTCGAGTTGGAGTCCAGAACTGGGCCACGAATGCGTAGTGCTTGCCGATCCACTGCTGCACCGCGGCATCGGTGATTGCGCCACCGGCAACCATTAACTCACCCAAAGCCGAAGCGATGGCATCGTGCTGGGCTTTGTACTGCGCCTGCTGCTCGGCCGAGTAGCTCTGGTTTACGCTCTGATGCTGCGCAGCAGTCTCAAACTCACGCATATTCAGCTACCGGAGTAAAGGGCTTAGGGTTCTAGGCGGTTAGGGCCGCGGAAGAGGTAGCCAACCTCACGAATGTTCGGCTGGTGAAGCAGCAACATGATCACTCGCAAAAGACCCATACCAAAACCACCGTGAGCTGGAGCCCCGAAGCGGAAGAAGTCGATGTAGCTCTGAAGACCCTCAGGCTCTAGACCCTTCGACTTGATCTGCTCGATGAGCACATCAACGCGGTGCTCACGCTGAGCGCCGGTGGTAATTTCGGTGCCGCGCCAAATGAGGTCGTAAGAGTTGGTTAGCGAATCGTTGTCGGCGTGACGCATGTGATAGAACGGGCGCACGGTCGAAGGGTAGTCGGTTAGAAAGACGAACTCGTGGCCAAACTTCTCAAAAACGTGAGCCGCAATCTGGCGCTCGCCCTCTGGGTCCATGTCGCCGCCGCGCTGAATCTGGTGACCGCGCTCGGCAACGATGTCGATTGCGTCGGCAAGCGTGATACGCGGAAACGGAACACTCGGCACCACAACATCCACGTCGAAAAGACGCTTGATGTCGTCGCCGTGCTTTTCTTTCACAGCGGTGAGTGCGCGAACCAGCAACTGCTCCTGAATCGCCATGATGTCGAGGTGCGAGTCGATCCACGAAACTTCGATGTCAACCGAAACAAACTCGGTTGCGTGACGCGAAGTGAACGAAGGGTCGGCGCGAAAAACTGGCCCGATTTCGAAGATGCTGCCGAAGCCGGCCATCATTGCCATCTGCTTATAGAACTGGGGGCTCTGAGCCAGGTATGCGTGTCCATCGAAGTATTCGAGTTTGAATAGTTCGGCGTTCGACTCCGAAGGCGATGCCATGAGCTTTGGCGAGTGAATCTCGCGGAAGTTGTTTTCGTTCCAGTATTCGCGCCAGGCATGCTCGATGGTGGTTTGAATCTGAAAGACCAGGTTCATCTCAGTGCGGCGAAGGTCGAGGAATCTCCAGTCGAGACGCTTGTCGATCGAGGTGTCGTCAGCAATCGGGCTAACCGGCTCGGCGAGGGTAACGATTTCGAGGTCGTCAAGCTGAACTTCGAGGCCGCCGAGCTTCACGCGCTCGTCGTGAACCAGGCGACCGGTGACCCAAACAAACGAACCGTTGGTGAGGGTAGAAACCTTGGCGGCAAGGGCATCGTCTTCTACCGGCTGCTCGTCAACCACCGGGCGAGGATAGGTAACCTGAACGTCACCCGACTCATCGCGCAAAATGATGAACTGGATGCGCTTCTGATCGCGAAGTTTCTCGACCCAACCGCCTAGAAGTACCGGGCCGTCCTCGCGGGCTGCGAGGTCTTTAACGAGCGTGCGTTCGCGCATGACATCCTTGCTTTCGTTGCGGCTGTAAGTGCGCTGGGAGAGCGCCGACCGCCTTCTGCCTCAAGTTTAGCGAAGGTAGAATGAACTCATGCCCGCCAGCCGCATCCACCTCATTCGCCACGGCGAGGTGCACAACCCCGATGGCGTTCTATATGGCAGGCTTCCGCACTTCGCACTGAGCGAAGCGGGGCACAAGATGGCAGCAGCGGCAGCTAACGAACTGGTTGCTTCGAAGGCGAAAATCAAACATGTTTACGCGTCACCGCTGTTGCGCACGCGCGAGTCATCCGAGCCAATCGCCGATGCATTCGGTTTGGAGCCTTCGGTAGACGAGCGACTCATCGAGCCGCACAACATTTTTGAAGGCAAGCGAGTTTCGGCCGGCACGGTTCTGCTGCGCCCCTCCCTACTGTTTCACCTTCGAAACCCGAGCCAACCAAGCTGGGGCGAGCCTTACGCCAAGATCGTCGAACGAATGATGTCTGCACTCAACGAGATTGCCGACAACGCCCGAGAAGAAGAAGTAGCCGTAGTCACCCACCAGCTGCCGATTTGGATGGTGCACCTGCACCTTGCCGGCGAAAAACTGCCGCACAACCCGCGCCAACGTCGCTGTTCGCTATCGAGCATCACCACCGTCGAACGCGACCGCAAGGGAGTGTGGAGCGAAGTTTCTTACCGCGAACCTGCCGCAGCCCTCTTCAGCGCTGGCAAAGATTTGGGGGCAGTGTAATCATGCGGCGACTCTTGATGCTTACAGCCGTTGCGCTCGCGGCAACCATTGCGCTCGCCGGCTGTGCCGACGACCCGCTGGCTCAGCAGTTTCGCCAGGGCGACAACAAAAACTACATTGCCGGTGACGGCACCGTAACCGAATTTCAAAACTCGGATAGCCGCCTGAGCAGTAACCCCTGGACGAGCATCACCGAAAGTGGAGGGGTGATCTCGAGCACCGACCTGGTTGGTCAGGTTGTGGTTCTCAACTTCTGGTACGCCGGCTGCGCGCCTTGTCGCGCTGAGGCAAAAGACCTTCAAGCCATCAAAACTGAGTTTGCCAAGCAGGGCGTTCAGGTTCTCGGCGTGAACGTTCGCGACACCGCGCCAACCATTCTGGCCTTCGCCCGAAATTTCAAAATTGATTACCCGTCGATCGTCGATGCCTCCAGCGGCGACGTTCTTCTCGCTTACACCGGCATCGTCACCCCGCAGGCCGTGCCCACCACCATCGTGCTCGATTCCAAGGGCAGGGTTTCGGCGCGCATCCTCGGCCGATTCGAACCGAGCATTCTGCGCACGCTGGTAAAAACCGCATTGAACGAAAAGGGCTAAACAGTGTTTGACGTGATGCTCTCTGGCTCGATGTGGCTCGCGATGCCTCTGGCGCTACTCGCCGGGTTTGTTTCGTTTCTCTCGCCCTGCGTTTTGCCTCTCGTGCCGGGTTACCTCGGCTACGTTTCGGGGGTTGCTGCGCCGCGTGCTCGCGTGGTTTTAGGTAGCGCACTGTTTGTTCTAGGCTTCACCGCGGTTTTCGTTTCGCTAGGCACTGTGTTTGGCTCACTCGGCAGCGTTATTTACTCGGATGTCGCCGCTATCGCGCAACGAGTTTTAGGTGCGGTCATCATTGCTCTCGGCGTTGTGATGGCCGGCGGTTTCGGTTTTGGCCAGCGTCAGTTCAAGCTCAATCTCTCGCCACGTGCCGGGCTTGTGGGTGCGCCGCTTCTAGGCGTTGCCTTTGGTCTCGGCTGGACCCCGTGTATCGGCCCGACCCTCTCTGCGGTGCTCACCCTTTCGCTCGACCAGGCCACCGCGGGTCGCGGTGCGGCACTCAGCGTTCTGTATTCGCTCGGCCTCGGCATTCCTTTCGTGCTACTTGCAGCCGGCTTCGGTTGGGCAACCAGTTCGGTGGCATGGGTTAAGAAGCACATCCGTGCCTTTAATCTCGCAGGCGGTGCGTTATTGGTGGTGCTCGGTTTGCTGATGCTCACCGGCGTTTGGGCTCAAGTGGTTTCTTACCTTCAGGTGGTGTTCGGCGGTTATGTCCCAGCGCTCTGAAGCTTTTGAACCAGATACCACTCCAGACTCGCCAGAGTTGGGGCTACTCGGATGGTTGCGCTGGACCTGGCGCCAACTAACCAGCATGCGAACCGCACTCATTTTGCTTTTGCTTCTCGCCGCGGCAGCTATTCCGGGTTCGCTTTACCCGCAGCGCAGCGCCGACCCCAACGGCGTAACCACGTACTTTCAGGGCAACCCCGAACTCGCCAAGATTCTCGACTGGTTTCAGCTGTTCGACGTCTACTCTTCGGTATGGTTCTCGGCCATCTACATTCTGCTTTTCGTTTCGCTAATCGGTTGCGTGGTGCCGCGCACACGCGTGCACTACCGGGCCATGCGCAGCCAACCGGGTGCAGTGCCGGCCAAGCTAACGCGCTTTCCCGGTTATAAAAAAACCGCCACCGATGCCTCGGCCAAGGCCATCCTCGACGCCGCAGAGGCAACCCTCGCCGAGCAGGGCTATCGACTGGTTCGCCGCAAAGATTCGATCAGCGCCGAACGAGGCTATTTGCGTGAAACCGGAAACCTCGTCTTTCACTTCGCTCTCATCGGCGTGCTTATCGCTGCCGGCATTGGTGGCGGCTTCTCGTACAACGGTCAGCGCGTTTTGGTTGAGGGCGAAGTTTTCGTCAACAACCTAGCCTCGTACGACTCGTTTGCCCCCGGAGTGTTCTTCGACGAGAAGCAGCTCAAGCCGTTCTCGGTTGCGCTCGACAAGTTTGAGGTTTCGTTCGACCTAAAAAACAGCACCAACATTGGCACCCCGCTCGACTTCAGGGCTTTCGTCTCTAGCAAACTCTCGGGCGATGCCAAGGGCAGCAGCTCGATCATCCGTGTGAATGAGCCTCTCGAGTTGCCAGGTGCAAACGTCTATCTAACCGGCAACGGCTACGCACCGGTGATTACCTTCACCGATGCCGATGGGCAAATCTCGTTTAGCGGGCCGGTGGTTTTTTTGCCCCAGGATGCCAACTACACATCGCTCGGTGTGGTCAAGCTTCCCGACTCAAAGCCTAAGCAGTTTGGTGTGCTCGCATTCTTCTACCCAACCAAACAGCAGCTCAAAACGGGTGCCTTCACGTCGATATATCCCGACCCAATCGACCCACTTTTGAGCATGAACCTTTACGTCGGCGACCTCGGCCTCAACGATGGATCACCTGAAAACGTGTTTAGTCTCAACACCCACGGACTCAACCAAGTGGCCGGCGGAAAGTCGGGCACTAAGGCCGTGAAGCTGGTGATTGGGCAAACCGTAAAGCTACCGCAGGGTCTTGGCTCGGTTACCTTCAATGGGCTAAAGCGCTACGCCTCACTCGACATCGCATACAACCCGGCCGAGCTTTGGATTCTACTTTTCGCCCTACTGGCGCTCGGAGGGCTGGGCGTATCGCTAACCGTGCCGAGGCGGCGAGTTTGGGTGAGGAAGTTTGAAGGCGGGTTCGAGGTTGCAGCACTCGCGCACAACGACGACCCGCGCCTCCCAACTCTTGTCGACGAATTTGTCGCTGCAATCGCTCCAAAGAAAGGCCGAAAGAAGTGACCTCGGTTTCGCTCAACCTTCCGCTCGCTCAACTATCGCTGGTTGCGGTTTTTGCCGCGATGGCGATCTACACGCTTTCGTTTTTGGTCTTCGTGTGGCACCTAACCAGCATTGCCAGCGAAGACAAAGCCGCTTCGGCTAAGTCGGCCAACCTGCAGAAGTTTGGCTACGGGCTGCTTGTTCTAGCGGTGTTTGTTCACGGCGTCGGTGTGGTCGCTCGCGGTATCGCCGCCGCGCGAGTGCCATGGGCCAACATGTATGAGTTCTCGGTTTCGGGTTCGTTCATTCTGGTTGCCATCTTCGTTTTCGCTTGGCGCGTGCGCGACATTCGCATCATCGCCACTTTCGTAACCGGATTTGCCCTACTGGTGCTCGGCACCGCAACCAACATCTTCTACGTGCAGGTAAAAACCCTCATGCCTGCGCTGCAGTCCTATTGGCTCGTCATCCACGTAACCGTTGCCGTGCTTGCAACCGCCTTCTTCAACATCGCAGCAGCCCTTTCGGTTGCCTACCTGCTCAAGACATCCGCTTATGTTGAAAAGTCGCCGAGCAAGGTGGTTGGCTTTGCCCGCCGCGTGCTGGCCGCTTTTCCTGAGCAGCAGCGCCTCGAGCGACTGCAGGTTCGCTTCAACTCGATTGGGCTAGTGCTCTGGTCGTTCACACTCATTGCCGGCGCTATCTGGGCTCAACGTGCCTGGCACCGCTACTGGGGCTGGGACACCAAAGAGGTTTGGACGTTCATCATTTGGACCCTCTACGCGGGCTACTTTCACGCCACTTCAACTCGCGGATGGACCGGCAAACGTGCCGCCTGGCTTTCGCTGGTTGGCTTCACCGCCATCATCTTCAACTTCACCATCGTCAACCTCTTCTTCAAGGGGCTGCACGTTTACAGCGGGCTCTAAAGAGCGAGGCAACGTTCTAGGCGGTCAAACCACCAGTCGCATCGGTGGTCTTCGGCTGCAAAAACCTGTAGTCGGTCGGGGTCAACCTCGACCCGTCGAACATCTATGTAGCCGTCTTTGGCAATCAGCGGTTCGCGAGTTACATCACCAATCAGCATCGCGGCCGTTCCAAGCCCGCAGTCATATTCGAGGCTCGGCAGCGCAGCCGCGAGGTGCAAACCCATGCTGATGCCAACCGAGGTGTCGATAGCGCTCGAGATCACCACCGGTAAACCGGCTTCGTTCGAAATCTCTAGCGCACGATTAATGCCGCCGAGCGGGGCTGCTTTTAACACCAGGATGTCGGCGGCTCCGGCTCGGGCAACCGCGAGCGGGTCGCTGGCTTTGCGCACCGATTCATCCGCGGCGATTTTTACCTGGTCACTGTAGCGAACAAGTTTTTCGCGCAGTTCGATGAGTTCACCAACGCTGGCGCACGGCTGCTCAAAGTAGTCGAGGGTGATGCCGTTTTCGAGCATCATGCCGGCAATCGCGACGGCCTGGTTCACCGAGTAGCCGCCATTGGCATCGAGGCGAATGCGCGCCTCGGGGTAGGTTTGCCAAACCTTGATTACCCGCTGCAAGTCTTGGTTTAGGTCTTGGCCCGATTCGGCCACCTTGATCTTTACCGTGCGAAACTCGCCGAACGGGGCTAGGGCCTTCTCCACCGCCTCGGGTGGCACGGCAGCGAGTGTTGCGTTTATGCCGATGCGCGTGCGCTCGAGTGCGGGCAAGTCACCAAATGCAAACTCAACTGCGGCATCAAGCCAAAGCTTTGCTTCAGTATCGGAGTATTCGGTAAACGGGTTCCATTCGGCCCAACCGTTTGGGCCTTCGAACAAAAGTGCTTCGCGCTGAGTTACACCGCGAAACTTGGTGCGCAGCCCAACGCTAATCACGCGCGCAGATTCTCTAATCGCGTCGCCAATCTCGGCTTTGGTTGCGTTGTGCACGTTAGTTAGTCTAGGAGCATGGCAAATCAGGTTTCGGAGCTTTTCGATTCGACCGTCTGGCACGAGGTGCCGGGTTTCGGCGAGCTCACCGACATCACCTATCACAAGCACATGACTCTGGGCATGGTGCGCGTGGCGTTTAACCGCCCAGAGGTGCGCAACGCCTTCAGACCAAAGACCGTCGATGAGTTGCACCAGGCACTCGAACACGCTCGCATGGATTCACGGGTAGGCGTTGTGCTACTAACCGGCAACGGGCCTTCTGCCAAAGATGGCGGTTGGGCTTTCTCAAGCGGCGGCGACCAGCGGGTGCGCGGCAAAGATGGCTACAAGTATGCCGACGGCGATGACGCCAGCACCATCGACCCCGCTCGAAACGGCCGCCTACACATTCTCGAAGTTCAACGCCTCATCCGTTTTATGCCCAAGGTAGTTATCGCACTGGTTCCAGGATGGGCTGCTGGCGGAGGTCACTCGCTAAACGTGGTTTGCGACCTTTCAATCGCGAGTGCCGAGCACGCCAAGTTCAAGCAGACCGACGCCGATGTGGCTTCGTTCGATGCCGGCTACGGTTCTGCTTACCTAGCCCGCCAGGTTGGGCAAAAGTTTGCTCGCGAAATCTTCTTTTTGGGTGCCGAATACAGCGCGCAGCGAGCCTACGAAATGGGCGTGGTCAACGCGGTCGTCGCGCACGCCGAACTCGAGGCAACCGGTATTGCCTGGGGTGCCGAGATTCTTCGCAAGTCACCGCAGTCTGTGCGCATGCTCAAGTACGCGTTCAACGCGGTTGACGACGGCATCGCTGGGCAGCAGATGTTTGCCGGTGAAGCAACCCGCTTGGCTTACGGCACCGATGAGGCTGCCGAGGGTCGCGACTCGTTTCTCGAGCGCCGCGAGCCAGACTGGTCACCGTTTCCTTGGCACTTCTAGACCAACGCGAGCCTTCTGCACGCGAAAACCTCTGACTCAACCAACCCCTTAGGCGAACTGTTGAAACCACTCAAGGTAGTAACCGCCAACGATGCCTTTGCGGCACTCGTCGCGCTCGCCGATGTGGTTTCGGGTAAACAGGCCCTCTTCGTGGCTGCGGCACCAAGCGCCCATGCCCGTGCGCAAGCTATCGATGGTGACGTGTCGATCGCGCTCACTCCCGCGGCACACAACTTGCCCGATGAGGTCGAGGCGGCAGTTGCGTTAATCGTCGAATCCTCTGGCTCGAGCGGCGTGCCTAAGCGTATCGAGGTTGAGCTTGAGCCGCTTCTCGCCAGCTCGCGTGCATCGCTCGATGCCTTGGGTGGCCCTGGTCAGTGGTTGCTCGCACTGCCGGTGAACTTCATTGCGGGCATGCAGGTTTTGGTTCGTTCGATTTTGGCCGACACTCAACCGGTACTGCTCAACACCTCGGTTGGTTTCACGGCCGAGGGGTTTGCCCGCGCCGCTTCGCTCATGACTGGCAAACGAAAGTACTCCAGCATCGTGCCTGCTCAACTCAATCGTTTGGCGGCCGCGATTGGCGACGATTTTGTGCTCTCGCAGTTGCGACGCTTCGACGCCATTTTGGTTGGTGGGCAGGCTCCTGACGCGGCCGCACTCGAGAAGCTTCGTGCTCTGGGGGTTCGTCTCGTGGTTACCTACGGAATGACCGAAACCTGTGGCGGTTGTGTATACGACGGAGTACCCCTCGCCGGTGTAAACATTTCGGTTGCCGCCAATGGCCTGATTCAAATCTCTGGCGCTGCGCTCGCCAACGCTTCGTTCCGACCTTCGCTGGCAACCAACGATCTTGGCGAGCTCGATGAATCAGGCCGACTCACTATTCTCGGCAGAGCCGATCGCGTCATAATTTCGGGCGCACTAAAACTTTCACTCGACGCAGTAGAAAATTGGGCGCGCTTGCAATTCGGGCTCACAGATGCCGCAGCCGTAGCCAGCGAGCACCCTGAGTTTGGGCAAACCTTCACCTGCTTCATCGAATCGCAAGCCAACACCGAGATTCAGCGACAAGCCGCCGTCGATGCCCTCGGTAAGGCGGCATCGGGGGCAAGCTGGGTGTCAATCGAAAACCTGCCTCGCTTGCAAAGCGGCAAGCCAGATTTGCAAACTCTGCAAAAACTTGCCGCCGAATTGTCTTCGGCTGCAAAAAGTTAGACTTGACCAATGGCAAATAATCAAAGCAAAGGCGTTTCGTCGGCAAAGAGAAAGGCCGTTGATCCGCGCACAAAAACCAGCGCATCCCTGGGCCAGTGGATTTCTGCAGCCAGACTCCGAACTTTAGCTTTGGCCATCGCACCGGTTGCATTCGGTACCGGCATCGCATCGGTTTACCAGTCGGTCATTTGGCTAAATGCCGGCCTAGCTCTGCTAGTTGCACTGCTCTTGCAAATCGGCGTCAACTACGCCAACGACTACTCCGATGGCGTGCGCGGCACAGACAACAACCGAGTTGGCCCATTCAGACTCACCGCCTCGCGCCTGGTAAAGCCAGAACAGGTTCGCAACGCGGCTTACATCTTTTTTGCATTGGCCGCTGTAACAGGGCTTTCACTTGCAGTTATCGCGAACCAGATTTGGCTGGTCGCGGTTGGAGCTGTTGCAATCGTTGCAGCCTGGTTCTACACCGGCGGTAAGCGCCCTTACGGATACTCGGGTCTGGGCGAGGTCGTCTCGTTCATATTCTTTGGCCCAGTTGCAGTTTTCGGAACCGCCTACGTGCAGGTTGCCAGCATGTTTGACGACCTGTTCACCATTTTGCAGACCGCGGCTGGCTCGATTGCCATCGGCGGTTTGGCTGCAGCAGTCCTATTGGTCAACAACCTGCGCGACATCGACACCGATGGCCCGGTTGGCAAGCGCACAGTTTCGGTCCGCTTCGGCGACCGCACATCCAAGGTGGTTTTCAGCGCGCTAGTTGCAATATCGCTTGCAGTCTTGATTGGCTTTGTCACCCTGTATCCGTTGACAGTCTTTGCCTTAGCTGCCTACTTGTTGCTGCTGCCAGCAGTGCTCATTGTCTGGACTTACCGTCACCCGCGCGAACTTATTCTTGCGCTCAAACTCACCAGCTTCGGGGCCTTGATTTGGGGCGTGCTGGTTGGTTGGGGTTTCCACGCGTTTTTGCTCGCTTAGGCGTTTCGATGGCCGCTGGCCAAAGTATCAACGCAGGTTGCTTACCTCAGTCGCGGTCGAGCAGTTCGTTCTCTAAATCGCTCTCGGCGTCTTCGATGCCTTCGGTTTTGTTCTTCTGAACTCGTTCGTAAATGCTCTTCGAAAGCGCTGCACGCTGTCTGTTTAGAAAAATGAGTGAAAAAGCGAGGCTCAAGACCGCGGCAATCGCAACCGAGTAATAGCCGTTGAACCCGATCACCAATAACACTGCAAGGATGCCCGCAAAAACTCCAATTCGAGCAAATGTGTAAAGCAGCCAAGGATTCTTCATGTCATAAGTCTAAGTTTCTTCACTGGTTAGAGTTAGAGCATGAGGTATCTGCTGTTCGCCATCGCCGTCACGGCGGTGTTCACCATTTTTACAACGGTGTTTGCGGCGAGCGCCAACAAAAATCAGGTGCGACTGCTGCCCAAGTGGGTTTGGGTTCTGCTTTGCCTACTGGTTCCAATTGTTGGCGGCCTTCTCTATGTAACCCTCGGCCGGCCCGTGCCAGGTTCTCTGAGCTCCGGAGGTCGTTCGCCCTCAAACCAAGGGCCTAAGTGGGGGCCGGGTTCAACCACTCGAACATCCACCATCGCACCAGACGACGACCCCGACTTTCTTCGCCGCCTGCGCGAAAGACTAAACCGCGAAGACAAGCCAAACGGTGATGATTTCACCGACGGCGATTCTTCGAACGGCTCAAACGATGGCGGGTCGCCTCATGCCTAGCTATATGTTTGGCGACGCCAGCGATCACCCGGCCGACTCGGTGCCGAGCCAGGTTCTGTCGGCTCACCTCCTTGCCGGTCTTGTCGCCGGCGGTGCCACTCGAATCTTTTTGGCACCCGGAGCACGCTCGCAGTCGCTCGCCATCGCCGCCGAGCAACTAGCTGCGGCTAATAAAGCTGAACTCTTTGTTCGCCTAGATGAGCGCAGCCTCGGCTTCACCGCGCTAGGCGCAGCTCTCGCCTCCGACGAGCCATCCATCATCATTTGCACCAGCGGCACCGCCGTGGCCAACCTGCACCCTGCCGTTCTCGAGGCGAGCCACTCCGGTGTTCCGCTCATCTTGATAACCGCCGATCGACCACATGAACTTCACGGTGTTGGCGCTAACCAAACCACCGACCAGGTTGGCATTTTCTCGGATGCAGTGCGCGTCTGCTTCGACGTCGAAGCCCCCACCGCCGAAGGCTTTGGCCTCGACAGCGTTGGCGAAATCGTGCAAACCGCCCTTTCGGCAGCGCTCGGTCACACGCTCAGCCAGCCTGGGCCGGTGCAGATCAACCTCGCTCTTCGCGAGCCGCTGTCGGCAATATCGCCTAGCGCAGCCGAGGTTGACGCGATCGTGCTGCACGATGCCCTAGTGCATGTTCCTGAATTCACCATCCTCGATGCAGCCACGCCAACAGTTGTTATCGCGGGTGCCGAGGCTGGCCCAGAAGCGGTCGAGCTCGCCGAATCTTTCGGTTGGCCATTATTTGCTGAGCCTTCATCGCAGGCGCGCTGGGGTTCCAACGCCATCCTCGCCTATTCGAAACTGCTAACCACCGATGCCGCGCTTTCGGGGCGCATCGGCAGGGCAATTGTGTTCGGTAAACCTACGCTCAATCGATCAGTGGTTCGCTTGCTCGCAAACGAAGGCGTCGACGTGGTCGTGGTGCGCTCTCGACGCATGGGTCACTTCGACGTAACGCGCCGAGCGTCGGCATTCGTCGACGAGATCACCGTCGATGCCGAGGTCGACTTCGAGTGGCTCAGGTCGTGGCAGATTGCCGACCAAAGCTTTCGTCTCTCGGCACCGGTAAGCCCAACGCTTTCGCGACGCGAGCTGGTTGAAGCTATCTGGGAGGTAACCGATGGGGCCGAGAACCTCGTGCTCGGTGCATCCCGGCTAATTCGCGAAGCCGACACCTGGGCGCCGGCAAAGCCGATCAACACTTTTGCCAACCGTGGGTTAGCGGGCATCGATGGCACCATCGCAACCGCAACGGGTATTGCACTAACCACACGCCTAACCACGCGCGTTCTTCTAGGCGACCTCACGCTTCTTCATGATGCCGGGTCGCTAGCCATTGATCCGGCCGACGGGCCGCTAAACATTCAGCTCTTGGTGGCGAACGACCGGGGCGGGAGCATCTTTGAGTCGCTCGAGATGGCGGGCACACTGCCGGCTTCGAGTTTTGATCGACTGTTTCGAACTCCACAAAACGTCAACCTAGCCAAGCTGGCTGAGGCTTACGGCTGGAATCACATTTCTGTGGACAACGAACCTGCGCTGCTCGCCGCACTGGCCCTAGACGGCCGAAACATCATCGAAGTCAGCCTCTAACCGAGCGCGTCAACAATCGGCTTGAACTTTAGTTCGGTCTCAGATGCCTCCGACTCGGGCTCAGACTCGGCAACAATTCCGCACCCGGCAAACGCGTGCACCGTGGCATCGGTGAGTTGGGCGCCACGAAGCGCAATCGCCCACTCGCCATCGCCGTCTGCGCCAATCCAACCAACCGGACCGGCGTAACGACCACGATCAAACGGTTCGAGCTCGCTAATCAAAGCCAAGGCCTCGAGCCGCGGAGTTCCCGCGACGGCAGCAGTTGGGTGAATGGCAGAGGCAAGGTCGAGCACCGAGGCATCGTTGCGGAGCACGCCGTGAACGTCGCTGGCCAGGTGCCAAACATTTGGCAGCGGCATGGCAAAAGGCGCTGAGTCTGCATCGACGTGATCGCAGAATGGGGCCAGCGACTTCACCATCGAGTCAACGGCAAAGGTGTGCTCGGCAAGATTCTTGTGAGAGCCAGCCAACGCCTGACCTATAGCGTGGTCAACCGAGGGGTCGGTTCCGCGACCAGCGGTTCCGGCTAGCACTCGCGCCGAAACCTGGCCGTGCGAAACACGCACCAAGAGTTCCGGTGAAGCGCCAAACATGCCGTCAACCGAATAAACCCAGCAGCTCGAATAGCGCTCGGCAAGTCGCGCCAGCGTTGGGCGCAAATCAAAGTCGACTGGCACCTCGGCAACCAAATCGCGAGCAAGCACAACCTTTTCGACCTCGCCCGTAGAGATTTTCTGCAGGGCCTTTTCAACGGAGTCTTTAAACCCGCTGCGCGACTGATGTCCCGACTTCAGCTGTGGTGAGATGGCCGCCTCGCCAATCACAGATACTCCCGTCGAAGCCTTCGCTCCATCGGTTAGAGGTAACTCGGCTCCGTCAACCGTCGTGATCCAGTGACGACCATCGCGTGACCCGAGCAACACCTTCGGCACAATCAAAACGCTATGCGCCGATGAACCATCGGCGAAGGCGATGCTGCCGAAGGCGACCAGTCCGGTTCCGGGCAGCTGCATTGGATCTTCGATTTCACACTCAAGCACGAGCGCTTTCCAAGCATCCGAGAGGTTTTCAAAACGATCAGCACCCGAAGCGCTCAAGCGCTTGGCTTCTCCCCAACCAACCAGGCCATCGCCGTAGCGAATAAAAGTAAGCGGATTCTTAGGGAGGCGTTCTATCAGCGGCAGTTGGCCGTGGGCGAGTTCACGCGTGACTACCCGCATAGATGCCCCTAACCGAGCCATTTGTAATGCCTGAGCATTCACTGGGAATGCGCCGAAACCCCTAGTTGCCGAGGTCTTTGTGGTTCTAATCTGAACTCAAGAACCAAAAAATTCTAATCTGGAAAGAAGAGCCAAGATGACCGCCTCTAAAGCATTTGCAGCTGTAGCAGCTTTCGCACTTGCCCTACCGATGAGCGCACTTGCAGCACCTGCCTTAGCTTCCACTCCAAACAACTCAACAAAGGTCGTTAGTGTTCCCGTCGTTTTTGCCGAGAGCGAAGGCGACGACGAAGGCGACCACAAATCATCGGGCAAAGACTCCGAATCGGGCAAGCACGAAAACCACCACCAGATTCCCCCTGTTGTTATTCGCCCGAAAGACGACAACAAGTCGGGTTCAGGCCACAAAGACGACAACCAATCTGAAGGCGACGACAACGAGTCTGATGACGGCGACGACGATGGTGGCGGTTTCGTAATTCCAGGGCCATTGCCAACCGGCACACCTACACCTAATCCTTCAAACTCGGGCGCTCCTGCCCCAGCACCCGGTGCAACCGACTTGGGTAACCAGGGCAACACCGGCACCACTGGCTTCGGCCAAACCAGAAGTTACAACGTTGCACCGGTTGGTGGAGTGGCAAAGGGTTCTTCAATCGAACCAGCCGAGGCAAACCGTGGGGCTCTAAACCCTGAGGCTGCGCCACCGGTTGACATCGCGAACATTCACACCTCGGGCAAAACTCCGGCAGATGTCTTTATGGAGTCGGCAACCATCGCCCTGACCGCACTCGGCATCGGCGCAGTTGCGATGGGCGGCGTAGCGTCGACCAGAGCCATCAGACTTCGTCGCAACCCAAAGGGCGACTACTTCTACGACGGCGACAAATAGTTTTTGCTACATTTCCTCTCCTAGAAAAGAACCCATTGCTTCGGCGGTGGGTTTCTTTTCGTTCGGAGCACGAGATTTTTGCAAAAGCGAAGTGCATTTTGGGGAATGCGCATCTAGCGAGCGAGGTTGCAGATTCTCGTTGCTTGCGCAAGCAGAAAACCCTTTTGCGCCACACCCGAACGCAAAACTCACCCGAGAATCAACAATCCTGCAAAGGTAGACTTGTCCAGTGTCTAAAGCCGACCTCACCAAACAGCCAGCCCAAGTTGCTGCCATGTTTGACCAAGTTGCAGCCACCTACGACATCACCAACGATCTACTTTCGTTTGGCCAGTCACGTCTGTGGCGTGGCGTTGTTCGCAAAGCCGTTGAGCCGCGTGCCGGGCAGAGCATCCTAGATTTAGCAGCCGGAACCGGATCGTCTACCGCAGCTTTTGCCGGAGAAGGCATTCGCCTCGTGGCCGGCGACTTTAGCGAGGGAATGCTGGCCGAGGGCCGCAAGCGTCACCCCGAAATCGAGTTTGTTTTTGCCGATGCAACCAAGCTTCCCTTTGGCAACGAAGAGTTCGATGCCACCACAATCTCTTTCGGCCTTAGAAACGTCGTGGATGTCAAGGCGGCACTCGCTCAGATGTACCGAGTTACCAAGCCGGGCGGCCGCATCGTGGTTTGCGAGTTTTCCAAGGTGACCAACCCCATCTTCAAGCCGTTCTACGGTTTCTACCTAAAGCGAATTCTTCCGCTGTTCTCGAGCCTGGCGTCAAAAACTCCCGAGGCCTACGCCTACCTAGCCGAGTCGATCGAGGCATGGCCTGGTCAGCTAGAACTCGCTGCAAAAATTAACGCGGCAGGGTTTGAAAACGTCACATACAAAAATCTTTCACTCGGAATTGTTGCAATTCACAAGGGCTTCAAGCCGCTTGCCAAATCTTCGAACGGGGCCAGCTAATGTCGCGAGTTGCACTGCCTAAGCAGATGCGCAAGGTCGCCGACCGCGCACTGCTGCAGCACATCGAAGCGGGGCTCGAAAAGGTCGAGGATGCACTGCTCAAGGCAACCGAACACACCGACCCAATCGCTGCCGTAACTGCGCGCCATCTAGTCGAGGCCGGTGGCAAGCGCATTCGACCAGTTTTGGTTTTGCTAACCGCCGAGCTGGGCAATGCCGATGCGGCTTCGGTTATCGATGCGGCTGTAGTGGTTGAACTCACCCACTTAGCCACGCTGTATCACGACGACGTCATGGACGACGCACCAACCCGACGAGGCGTTGCAACCGCTCACCAAATTTGGGGCAACTCGGTAGCGATTCTCACCGGCGACCTACTTTTTGCACGAGCATCGCAGATCGTCTCTCGCCTCGGCGAAAAGGCTCTGACGCTGCAGGCCGACACCTTTGAACGCCTCTGCCTGGGTCAGTTGCACGAAACCGTTGGCCCGCAAAATGGCGAGGATGCAACCGCGCACTACATCAAGGTCTTGGCCGACAAGACCGGCTCTCTAATTGCAGCGTCGGCTCAACTAGGTGCGATGTTTGCAGATGCTCCAGACGAGTACTTGCAGCCGCTTACAAACTACGGTGAAAAAATCGGTGTTGCCTTTCAGCTCATCGACGACGTGATTGACATCGCCGAAGAAGGCGCCTCGGGTAAGACTCCGGGAACCGACCTTCGCGCCGGTGTTCCCACGCTGCCGATGCTTTTATTGCGCACCGAAGCCGCGACCGATGCCGAAGCTGCCGCGCTTGTTGAGTTCATCGACTCAGGTCTTGAAGACGACGCCAAACTTGCAGAAGCCGTTGCGCGATTGCGCAAGCATCCCGTAGCAGAGGCGGCCTACCAAGAGGCAAAGCGCTGGGCCGATGCCGCCATTGAAGACCTTGCACCACTACCCGAAAGCGCGGTCAAAGCTGCCCTGCGCAACTTTGCCGAAGCGGTTGTTGACCGCTCCAACTAGAAGGAACCAATGTCTAAGTTGCGACTCGCAATCGTAGGCGCCGGACCAGCTGGCATCTACGCTGCCGACTTGCTAATCAAGTCGGAACTGCGCGATTTCGAAGTATCGATCGACCTGTTCGACCTGCTACCAGCACCCTACGGTTTGGTGCGCTACGGCGTTGCGCCAGACCACCCGCGCATCAAGGGGATCATCCGTGCGCTCTATGAGGTTCTCGACCGCGGCGACATCAGATTTTTTGGAAATGTTGAATACGGAAAAGACATCACCCTCGAAGACCTTAAGCAGCACTACAACGCCGTGATCTTTGCAACCGGTGCCATTCGCGACGCATCGCTCAACATTCCTGGCATCGACTTGGATGGCTCGTACGGAGCTGCCGATTTCGTCAACTGGTACGACGCTCACCCAGACTTTCCGCGCGAATGGCCGCTCAACGCGCGCGAGATTGCCGTGATTGGTAACGGAAACGTGGCGCTCGACGTGGCTCGCGTTCTGGTGAAGCACCCGCAAGACATGTTGGCAACCGACATTCCAGCGAATGTTTACGAAGGTCTTAAGGCTTCACCGGTTACCGATGTGCATGTGTTCGGTCGTCGTGGCCCAGCGCAGGTTAAGTTCACACCACTCGAACTTCGCGAGGCGACTCACATTGAGGGCGTCGACACCATCGTTTACGACGAAGATTTCCAATACGACGAAGGTTCGCAAGAAGCCATCGACACCAACAACCAAACCCGCGTGATGGTGAACACGCTCGAGGGTTTGCGCGAAGAACCACAGAACACGGGGGCACCGCGTCGTTTGCACCTGCACTTCTTCTCGAGCCCGGTCGAGCTGATCGGTGAAGACGGCAAGGTTTCGGCGCTGCGCATCGAACGAACCAAGCTCGATGGCCGTGGTGGGGTAGTGCCGACTGGTGAAATTCGAGAGATTCCGGTTCAGGCTTTCTACCGTGCCGTTGGTTACTTCGGCTCGCCACTCGCCGAAATTCCCTTTGATGCTGCCACGGGCGTTATACCTAACCAGGGTGGCCGCGTAGTTGCCGCCGACGGATCGGTTCAGCACGGGGTTTACGCAACCGGTTGGATTAAGCGCGGCCCCGTTGGCCTCATCGGCCACACTAAGAGCGATGCTCTAGAGACCATCAACAATCTGATTGCCGACCGTGAAAACTGGTGGCAGCCGAGCGTGGCCGATGAAAGCGCTGTTGAAACTTTGCTGCAAGAGCGAGGCGTGGCTTACATCGATTGGGCAAACTGGTTGCAAATCGACCACCGAGAGCGTGAACTCGGCGAGGCCGAAGGTCGAGAGCGCATCAAACTTGTCGAACGTGATGACTTCTTGAAAGCCGCGAAGGGCTAAATTTCTTTCATGGCTCAATTTCATCTTCGTCGCGCCGGTGTATCGGTAATCTTCGACACCTCGGCAAATACTCCTAACATCCTCTACTGGGGCAGTGAAGTTGGCGATGTCGTCGACACCTCTGCTCTGCTCGAGACTCAGTTAGAAACGACTCCGCCGTGCGATTTCGACGAACCGCAGATTATTGGCGTCTGGCGCGAAAACTCGCGCGGATACTTGAGTCGGCCGACCATCGTTGGTTCACGTGCCGGCGCGGACTTCACTCAGAAGTTTGAACTTCGCAAAACCAAGCAGCACGACGAATTCTCAATCGAATTCTGCTCGGTCGACGCCGAGGCCGCACTTGAGGTGTGCGCCAAATTCGAGCTAGACCTAGCCGGGGTCTTAAAGGTCAGCCAATCGGTTACCAATCTTTCGATTGTCGATTTCAACCTCGAAGCACTAACCACTTTCCTTCCGGTTGCAGACTACGTTTCTGAGTCACTCGATTTCACTGGCCGCTGGCTTAGCGAACGCCACTTGCAACGCAGAGAAATTCAAACCGGCCTCTGGAGCCGCGAAGGCCGCGAAGGTCGCACCGGACACGACTACACGCTGGTTCAGTTTGCTCTGACCGCTGGGGCGGGGTTTCAGGCCGGCGAGGCTTGGGGGCTCTCACTTGCATGGAGTGGCAACAACCGCCACTTAGTTGAGCGCACACCGATCGGCCGCACTAGCCTCGGCGCGGGTGAACTCCTACTTCCTGGCGAAGTCGTGCTGGGTTCGAACGAAACCTACCAAGCACCAACTGTTTGGGCTGTCTATTCAAACGCTGGCATCGATGGTGCGAGTGCACGTTTTCACGAAAGCATCCGTGCTCGCAGCAACCACCCAACCAACGTTCGCCCAAGACCGGTAACGCTAAATGTTTGGGAAGCGGTTTACTTCGATCACGACCTGCAAAAACTAACCGCGCTTGCAGACGAGGCGCAGAAGATTGGTGTCGAACGCTTCGTTCTCGACGACGGTTGGTTTGGCGCTCGTCGAAGTGACAACGCCGGGCTGGGCGACTGGGTAGTCAGCTCAGATGTCTGGCCAAATGGCCTCCACCCGCTGGTCGACGTCGTGCGTTCGCGCGGCATGGAGTTTGGCCTGTGGTTCGAGGGCGAAATGGTGAATGCCGACAGCGACCTTTACCGCGCGCATCCCGAGTGGATTCTGCACGCTGGTGGGCGCACCCCTCCAGAGTTTCGTATGCAGCAGGTGCTAGACCTTTCACACCCAGGTGCCTTTGCCCACGTCTACGAGCAGACCGATGCGATTCTCAGTGAATACGAAATCGCGTACATCAAGTGGGACCACAACCGAGTTCTCACCGAAGCCGCCCACCTCGGCAAGCCAGCGGTTCGAAAGCAGACGCAGGCGATCTACCGCATGTTTGATGCGCTCAAAGCCGCGCATCCGGGGCTTGAAATCGAGAGCTGCGCATCGGGTGGTGGCCGCATCGATGTCGAAATGATTCAGCACGCCGACCGCTTCTGGACCAGCGACAATAACGATGCTCTAGAGCGTCAATACATTCAACGTCACACTTCAATCGTGATTCCGCCCGAGATGCTCGGCACGCACATTGGGCCAACCAAGGCTCACTCAACCGGCCGCACGCTGTCGGTTTCGTTTAGAGCGGCAACTGCCCTTTGGGGTCACGCTGGTCTCGAATGGGATCTCACCAGCGCAACCGAAGAAGAGAAGACCGCGCTGACTGGGTTCATCGACTACTACAAGTCGAAGCGAGGCTTGCTTCACTCGGGTCGCACGGTTCGCGTCGACCAGTCTGACGATGCGTCGTGGACTCACGGCGTTGTTTCCTCGGATGCCGCGCAAGCTCTCTACGCTTACGTCGCACTCAAGCCTTCGCAGTTCAGCCGCCCGAACAACATTCGTTTGGTTGGCCTCGACCCAGCCGCGAACTATCGGGTTAGAACGGTTGAACCCGCCGGCGCGCCTGGCTACACCCAGATTGCCGGACCAAAGTGGACCGGTGGCGTTGTGATATCTGGTGCACTTCTCGATCGAGTGGGGCTAAAGGCACCGGTTCTTCGCCCAGAGCAGGCGATTCTCATCGAGGCTGAGCGCGTCTAGATGCCCCCAAAACTTAGTCAAGAGCGCCTCAAGAGCGCTCGCCTTGCTCTTCTTGCAATCTTTTTCATTCAGGGAATTGTTGCGATCACTACTCTGCCCCGAATTCCTGAACTCATCAAGCAAATCAATGTCGACTTCTTCGGTTGGGGAACCATCATCGGGTTATCAGGCGTCGGCTCGTTCTTGGCGCTGGTGAGCACCAACAAGCTCGTGGTGCGCTTCGGCAATACTCCAGTGATGAAGGCCTCGACCGTTCTGGTTGTGCTGGTCATTGCGGCCCAAGGTTTTGTAACCAATGCCGTGCTGTTCTTCTTTGTTTTGTTTGCCCAGTCTTTCATTTACAGCATGTTCAACATCGCGCTGAACGGTCAGGCTGTAAAACTGCAAAAACGTCTTGGCAAAGTAATGCTTGGTTCTCTACACGGCGCTTGGTCGATTGGTGCGGCAGTCTCAGCCGCGCTCAGTGGCTGGCTTGCTACCGTGCTCCCGCTCTGGTTGCACCTAATCATCGTGCCTTCGGCGTGCCTAGTCGCCTTTCTTTTCGCAACTCGCTTTCTGCTTTCTAACGAAGAGGAAGGGCATTCAAGAGAGGCCAAGGTCGACAAAGGCGTTTCGTGGGCTAAGACCCCGAGCTACCTTTGGCTGCTCTCTCTCGGCCTCTTTGCCGGCATGTGGCCCGAGCTCGTCATGATGGACTGGAGCGCTGTCTTTAGCGACAACGTTCTCGGCCTCGACCCGAGTCGCGGTGCGATTCCTTACACGGTTTTTGTAACCGCCATGATCATCGGTCGCTTCGGCTCGAGTTGGGTAACCAAGCGTATGCACTTCAGCGCTATGTCGGCCTGGGGCGGCATCGTCGGCTCTGTATTCATGGCTGCCGGAGTTGTTTTTGCAACCGCATTTGCACAATCTGATGTAAATCTTGCACTAATTCTGCAAGTCATTTGCTACGCGGTTGCAGGTTTGGGCATGGCATCGATGGTGCCTTCGTTCTACAGCGCAGCCGGCGATACTCGTGGGCTTTCAACCGCACAGGCGCTGTCACGAATGAGTTTTGCCAACGCAGTGTTGGTAATGATTGCCAAAGCGGCTATGGGTGGCTTGGCTAAAAACGTCGGGCTCGTCAACGCGATGATCTTTCCGTTGGTTTCGTTCTTTGTCGCCGGTCTCATCTCGGCCTATGTTGCCAAACACTCGAAGCGCATCAAGGCCGAGCAGCTGGAGGCATACCCGGCAACTGGACCAATCGCCGGCATTCCAGAATAAAGCCAGCCGCAGAACACCTCACGGGGGAGCGGTGGCGTGGGTTTGAAGGCTTAGTTTTAGCGGTAGTTGGTGAACTGCACGTCGATCGGCAGGTCACTCGATCTAAGCAATGCCATAACCTCTTGAAGGTCATCTCGGCTCTTGCTGGTTACACGAAGTTCGTCACCCTGAATCTGCGACTTCACCGACTTCGGGCCTTCTTCGCGAATAATCTTGCTGATCTTCTTTGCGTTCTCTTGCTCAATGCCGTTTTTGAGCGACGCTTCGATTCGGTATTCCTTGCCCGAAGCAAAAGGCTCGCCAGCATCCAAGCTCTTTAGTGAGATGCCGCGCTTTACAAGCTTCGACTGCAATACGTCGAGCACAGCTCGCACTCGCTCTTCGCTGCTGGCCTTCATTAGAAGTTTTTCTCCAGACCAGTCAACCGAGGCACCAACACCCTTGAAGTCGTAGCGCTGTTCGATTTCTTTTTGTGCCTGGTGCAGCGCGTTGTCTGCTTCCATTTTGTCTACTTTGGAAACGATGTCGAATGATGAATCAGCCATGCGGCAAGTTTACCTATCGGCCGGAGTGCTTGGCAGTGCTGCCACGCACGATGAGCTGCACCGGCCAAGTTCGAGCTTCATCGATGTTGGCGTGTTTCTCCATGTCTGGTTCTGCAAGGATGTCGAGCAGAACTCGAACCGCCTCTGTGCCTTGTTCGCGGGTACGTTGCGAGATTGTGCTCAGGTCGAAGAACGGGCTCATGCTGTGGTCGTCGACACCGATGACCGATACGTCTTTTGGCACCTCGAGACCAAGGTCTTTCGCGGCCATGATGGTGCCGAATCCCATTTCATCTGATGCGCAGAAGATTGCGGTTGGTCGATCGTGCGGCTCACCGAGCAGCTGCTTTGCAGCTCGGTAAGCGCCTTCGATAGTGAAGTCAGACTTGGAAACCCACCGGTCTGAAAGCGGCAGACCGGCCGCCTTCATCGCTTCCACGTAACCGTTAAATCGTAAGTCTGGGTGCCCAAACTCGAGGTCTTGGTCTGGCAAACCACCGATCATGCCGATGCGTGTGTGACCCAGGCCGATTAGGTGGTCTACCGCAAGTTTTCCGGCAGCCGCGTCATCGATACCGATTGAGCGCGCCCCCTTGATTGGCCCACCGATTCCAACGATGGGTTTCTTCATGCGGTTTAGGTTGGCCAACTCTTCGGAATTTGGGTTCACGTCAACCGCGAGCACCCCATCAACTCGCTTACGAAGCAAAAGTTCGTTAAAGATGCGATCTCTTTGCTGCAAACCACCGCTCAAGTTGTAAAGCGTTAGGTCGTAACCCCGCTCAATTAAGGCCGTTTCGATTGACTCAAGAATCACCGAGAAGAACCATCGGTCAATCCATGGAAGCACAACACCGATGTTCATGGTACGACCGGATGCCAGGGTTGATGCCGACGATGAGGCCACGTAGCCCAGTTCTTTGGCCGCCGCTTGAACCTTCTTGCGGGCCTTTTCGCTCACATGCTCTTTGCCGCGAAGCGCACGAGAGACAGTAGCGGTAGAGACCCCGGCTAGCTCTGCAACTTCTTCAATACCGACCATGTAAAAACCTGCAAATTTCTGTAAACGGTGAATAGGTTTACAAATCTACTTGCAGATCCCAGTTTCCCCAACCCCCGAGTTCGCAACTGGGGATAACTTCTTGTATCCTTGTCTAGTTCGTTCGGTTCAACCGGGCGGCAAGGCTAGTTACCCAAGCGGCCAAAGGGATCTGACTGTAAATCAGCCGGCTCAGCCTTCGGGGGTTCGAATCCCTCACTAGCCACGAAAACCCAGCCCTCCACGGCTGGGTTTTCTTTTA
>JAHEAT010000032.1 GCA_024642605.1 Microbacteriaceae bacterium | reverse complement strand
CACGATACCCGTACCGCAGTCGGTTAGAACGATCGAGTAGTAGCGGGCAGCCATGTCGGCAACGACATTGTAGTCACCTTCGTCGAAGGCTTCTGAAAGCATTGGGTCTGGGTCTGAAGCCAAAACGTCGAGACGCGTTATGTCTCTCGAAACCATGGTTGAAAAGTCGGTGAAACCATCGATAGCTGCGGCGCGGTTAACCACGTCGCGAACGGTGAAGCGCGTTGACTTGCTCACGCGCTCGGCCAGGGTTCCGCGGTCTGGGTTTGCGTCGATAGCAATTACGCGGTCTTCACGCGAAAGCGAGAGTGCCATACCCAAGAGGGTGGTCACGGTGGTTTTTCCTACGCCACCCTTACGGGTTAGTACCGGAACAAACTTCGCGCGGCCATCAAGCGAAGCACCGATGCGGGCATCGATTGCCTTGCGAGCACGCACCTTGGCTGAGTCACCGAGGTTTATCGTCTTGAGTGAAACAAAGTATAGAAAGCGTCTGAAGCCCGACTCAGGGGCTGGGCGGTTGCGCTTGGTGGAGTCGATTAGTCGGTCGGCAGTAAGCATCGCTGCCGGTTCTGGCTGGTCGAATGCCTCGCCACGCAGGCTGTCACGGCGGGTGTAGTTGGTGCGGCGCGAAACGGGCTGTGCCTCCATTGGCGCTTCGATCACGGCACGTTCTTCACGGATGATCTCAACACTCGCCGTTGCCGGTGCCACGTCTACGGTGCCAGCATCGACGGCCGAGTCGGCGAGCGAATGAGTGCGCTCGATTTCGTTAGCTTCGGTTTGGCCGTTGTCTAGACCGTCTTCGTTTTTGTCAATAAAGCCCATGACACTCCCAATTTGGTCGAACAGCGAAAGATGAATTGCTCTCGAAAGTCTACCCGAGGCTGCGTCGATTTACTCGGCTTCAACCACCAGTAGCAAATCTCCGGCATCAACGCTCTGGGTTTTGCCAATCGCGATTCGACGCACCACACCAGCACTGCTCGCGGTAATCGTGGCTTCCATCTTCATAGCTTCGATGGTTGCCACGGCCTGACCGATTTCAACATGCGCGCCTTCGACCGTCTGAATGGTCACCACACCTTGGAACGGTGCAGCAACGTGGTTTAGGTTTTTCGGGTCAGCTTTCTCAGACACCGGCACATCGGCCGCAATTTTGCGGTCACGGATGTTGATTGGGCGAAGTTGACCGTTGAGGGTAGCCATTACCGTGCGGAATCCCTTGGCATCTGGGGTTCCAATCGCTTCGAGACCCACGTAAAGGCGAATTCCCTTGGTGATCTGCACAACGTGCTCTCTGCCCTGCTCAAGCCCGAATAGGTAGTCAACGGTGTCGACCTGGTCGAGGTTCCCATAGTTCTCGCGAGCCTTCTCGAAGTCGGCGGTTGGGCCAGGGAACAATAGTCGGTTAAGCGTCGAGCGACGGAGTCGTGCGTCATCCGAGGTGAGTTTGGCGAGGTCTTCGTCGGCAACCTTGGTTAAACCAAACTTCGGGTTCTTGCCCTGCAGCACCTTGGTGCGGAACGGTTCTGGCCAGCCACCCGGCAGATCACCGAGTTCGCCGGCCATGAAGCCGATTACCGAATCTGGCACATCGTAGTTTTGCGGGTTTTCGGCAAAGTCATCGGGGTCAGCGCCAACGGCAACCAGGTGTAGCGCAAGGTCGCCTACCACCTTCGATGACGGAGTCACCTTGGTTGGTCGACCGAGAATGCGGTTGGCCGCGGCGTACATGTCTTCGACGCGCTCAAACTGGTTTCCCAGGCCTAGTGCAATAGCCTGCTGGCGCAGGTTCGACAGCTGACCGCCCGGGATCTCGTGCTTATATACGCGACCGGTTGGGCCGGGTAATCCCGATTCGAATGGTGAATAGACCAATCGAACGTCTTCCCAGTAAGGCTCAAGAGCTGTAACAGAGTCGAGCGGAATGCCTGAATCGCGATCGGTGTTGGAGAGGGCTGCCACGAGAGCCGAAGCCGAAGGCTGGCTGGTGGTTCCTGCCATCGGCGCAGAGGCAACGTCAACCGCGTCTACACCAGCATCGATTGCGGCCATCAGAGTGGCTAGCTGACCGCCCGCCGTGTCGTGAGTGTGCAAGTGAACAGGTAGGTCAAATCGTTCACGCAAGGCCTTCACCAGCTTCGCAGCGGCTGCTGGTCGAAGAAGTCCGGCCATGTCTTTAATGGCCAGGATGTGGGCTCCGGCGGCAACGATTTGCTCGGCGAGCGCCAGGTAGTAATCGAGCGTGTAGAGGTCTTCGGCCGGGTCAAGAAGGTTGCCGGTGTAGCAAATGGCAACTTCGGCGAGCGCGGTTTCGGTGCGCAAGACGGCTTCGATCGCAGGGCGCATCTGTTCAACGTCATTGAGTGCGTCGAAAATTCTGAAGATGTCGACTCCGGTGGCAGCCGCTTCCTTTACGAAGGCATCGGTTACCTCGGTTGGGTATGGCGTGTAGCCAACGGTGTTTCTTCCGCGAAGCAGCATCTGTATGCAGAGGTTTGGCATTGCCACACGCAGGGCAGCAAGTCTTTCCCAAGGGTCTTCGCCTAGGAACCGAAGGGCCACGTCGTAGGTTGCCCCTCCCCATGCCTCAACCGATAGCAGTTGCGGTGTAAGGCGAGCCACGTAGGGTGCCACTTGAACCAGGTCGCGTCCGCGAACGCGGGTAGCCAGCAGCGACTGGTGTGCGTCACGGAAGGTGGTGTCGGTGATTGCCACCTGCTGTTGGTCGCGAAGCTTCTTCGCGAAGGCCTTTGGTCCAAGTTCGAGAAGTGACTGACGAGAGCCCGCTGGCGCCGGCACGGTTAGGTCGAGCTTCGGAAGCTTGAGCGATGGTGATACCCGCCCGTTGCGCGGGCCGTAAGGCTGGTTAACGGTTACGTCGGCCAGCCAGGTGAGAATCTTGGTTCCTCGGTCTTTAGAAGGCGCCGCAGTAAACAGCTGCGGGCGCTCATCGATAAACGAGGTGCTCAGGTCGCCACTGGCGAAAGTTGGGTCGGCCATGACGGCCTGCAAGAAAGCAATATTGGTAGACACACCACGGATGCGGAACTCGGCTAGAGCGCGACGGGCACGAATAACGGCGGTAGGAAAGTCTTTACCTTTGGCAATCAACTTAACTAACAGCGAGTCAAAGTAAGGGCTTACCTCGCTGCCTGCCGAGATGGTACCGCCGTCTAGGCGAATACCGGCACCGCCCGGTGAGCGGTAGGTGGTGATCTTTCCGGTGTCGGGTCTGAAACCGGCGGCTGGGTCTTCGGTAGTGATTCGGCACTGTACGGCGAATCCGTGCATCGTGATGTTGGCTTGGCTGAGTCCGAGCTCGGGTAGCGACTCACCCGATGCAATGCGCATCTGGCTCTGCACGAGGTCGATGTCGGTGATCTCTTCAGAAACCGTGTGCTCTACCTGAATGCGCGGATTCATCTCGATGAACACGTGCTTACCTGCGTTTGGCCCAACCGTGTCGATTAGGAATTCAACGGTTCCGGCGTTTGAGTAGCCAATCTGCTTGGCAAAAGCCACCGCATCCTTGTAAAGCTGCTGACGGAGATCTTCGTCGAGCAGAGGTGCAGGCGCAATCTCGACAACTTTTTGGTTTCGACGCTGAACCGAGCAGTCGCGCTCGAACAGGTGCACAACGTTGCCTTCTGCATCGGCGAGAATCTGAACCTCGATGTGGCGAGGGCGAAGTACCGCCTGCTCGAGAAACACGCGGGCGTCGCCAAATGCGGCATCGGCTTCGCGCATTGCTTCGGCGAGTGCTGCAGGAAGCAGGCTTGCCTCGGCTACGCGTCGCATGCCGCGACCACCACCGCCGGCGACGGCCTTGACAAACAGAGGAAACCCGATGTCATTGCCCTGGGCAACAAGCTCAGTGACATCAGAAGAAGACTGGCTCGACTTCAAAACCGGTACGCCGGCCGCAATTGCAGCGGACTTTGCGTTGACCTTGTTGCCGGCGAGCTCGAGAACATCGGCTTTCGGCCCAATGAAGGTGATGCCGTTTTCGGCTGCGGCGCGAGCTAGTTCGGGGTTCTCTGAGAGAAAGCCATAACCAGGGTAAATGGCGTCAGCGCCAGATTCTTTGGCCACGCGAATGATTTCGTCAACGTCTAGATAGGCGCGAACCGGGTGACCCTCGGTTCCGATCTGGTAGGCCTCATCTGCCTTTAGGCGGTGGCTCGAGTTTCTGTCCTCGTAAGGAAAAACTGCAACGGTAGCAGCGCCCAGTTCGTAGGCGGCACGAAACGCGCGAATCGCGATTTCGCCACGGTTAGCAACGAGGATCTTTTTGAACATTAGTTCCTAAGGTTCAGAGGCTGACAGGTTTTGGCGCTGATAAAAGGTAGCCTATACGCGTGCATGTTCTTAGCGTTAGCTCCCTAAAGGGAGGCGTCGGCAAGACCACGGTTGCCCTTGGTATGGCCTCCGCTGCTTATGCTCGGGGGCTACGCACTCTCGTTGTAGACCTCGACCCGCAGTGCGATGCGACCACCGGATTAGGCGCCATTGGGGAGTTCAACACGACCTGCGCCGATGTTTTGAGAAAACCCCGACACAACATTGTGCATAGTGCAATCGTAGCGAGTAGTTGGGGCAAAATTCAGCCTACGAAGACCGACATTATGGTCGGCAGCCCAAAGGTGCAGCTCTCAGATGACCCGTCGCCATCGGTTCGTGAAATGTGGCGTCTAGAAATAGCCCTCAGCCGAGTAGAAGATGAATACGATTTGGTGATCATCGACACTCCCCCTTCGATCAACGGACTCACCAAAACGGCATGGGTTGCTTCCGACCGCATCCTTGTGGTTACCGAGCCGAGCCTCTTTTCTGTGGTGGCGGCCGACCGAAGCATCCGAGCCATCAACGATCTTCGCAAAGAGGTGACCCGTCGCCTCAAGATCTTTGGCGTGGTGATCAACCGTTACAAGCCGCTGAGCCGCGAACATCAGTTCAGGGTCAAAGAGCTCAACGAAAAGTATCCCGGCCGGCTGTTGCCGCAAAAGTTCGAAGAGAAGTCCACCATTCAGCAGGCCCAGGGTGCTGCTAGGCCCATTCACTCGTGGCCGGGCGACACCGCCAAACACATAGCAACCTACTTCGACCAAATTCTCGACTCACTTTTGCTCGACCTAACAGCCAACGTGTACGACGAGGTTGAAGAGAAGTCGAAGAGCACGCGTCGCCAGCGCAAGCTGATTCGCACGGCACGCGGCAAGAAGAAGATAGAAACACTTCTCGCCAAGTCGCCTCTCGAGCCGATTGAGTTGCTCGACTCAGAAAACTTGCCGGCTGCTGCCGAGGTCGACTTGGGCATCGCAGCTTCTCAAGATCTCAGACCCGGCATCGATACCGACACCGGTCAAACGGCCGAGGTTACCGATTTTGATTTGCTGGTGGCAGAGGCCGCCACCGAGGTCGACCCAGAAGAAGACGAAACCGGTTCGCCAGACTCAAAAAAGGGTTAGTTGCATAGGCCGAAGGCCTGAATCAGAAAATTTAGACGGCGCGCTTTGCGGTGCGGCGCGCTGCAAGCTCATCGATGTCTTCGAGCGAAGACGGGGTCATGTTCACCAAGGTTGCTTCTACCTCGCGCAGCACACGTCCTACAGCGATACCAAATACACCTTGACCGCGATCGACTAGGTCGATTACTTCGTCTTGAGTGGTGCACAGGTAAACACGTGCGCCGTCAGACATGAGTGTGATGTGCGCCAAGTCACCAAAACCCGCGGCCCGAAGTTGATCGACGGCGAGACGAATCTGCTGAAGCGAAACTCCGGTGTCGAGTAGCCGCTTTACCAGTTTCAAAACAAGGATGTCGCGGAAGGCGTAAAGTCTCTGGCTGCCCGAACCGCTAGCGTGGCGAACGCTCGGCTCGACCAGTCCGGTTCTGTCCCAGTAATCAAGCTGACGGTAAGAGATTCCTGCAGCCGCTGCGGCCGGGATGCCTCGGTAACCGAGTTTCGGGTCGATGGCTGGTAGCCCTTCGGTGAAGAGCATGTCTTGGGTGTAATCGCTGTCGGGGTCGCGGAAGTCAGTCATCGCGTCTCCCTTCAGGTTCAAGTACAGGTTTAATTGTTGACCACTGGTAGCCGAATAGGGTGTTAATTTTGCCGTTCGGCGTGTCGCGGGTGTTTTACTTGTCCATTTTCGCGATTACAGAACGCACCAATTCGGCGTGAATAGCCGCAAACTGGTTCGAAATCTCCATCGCGTAGTGAGCCGCACGAGAACGACTCGAAGTGTCTTTTTTGGCCAGAACCGGAGCAACAACGCCCTCGATGATGCCAATTTCTCGGTCGGCAGCAGCCTTGATACCTCGCAGGTGTCTTGGCTGAATGCCGAAACGCTGCAAGTGCATGAGTGCGCGCGCGATTTCCAAATCGGCTGCCTCGAAAGGCGCTTGACCCAAAAGGCCAGAGGCCTGGGCATCCGAGATAAGTGCTGGGGTAATGGCGGTCTCAGAGATTAGGTCGAGCTCGGTGTACTTGACGCCCTTCGATTGACGAAGGTGTTCGACCACTGGAGTGTTTGAACCAGGCAGGGTCGGAACCTTGCCGGCATCGATGTCGGCGAGATACTGGCGGATCACCTTGAGCGGCAGGTACTTGTCGCGCTGAAGTTCAAGGATGATGCGAACGCGTTCAACATCTTGCTCGGTGTACTTGCGGTAACCAGATGCGGTGCGCTGAGGAGTGACTAGTTCTTGCTCTTCAAGAAAGCGAAGTTTTGAAGGGCTCAGTTCGGTGAATTCTGGGTTCAGAATGTTCAGCACCTGACCGATTGTAAGGAGCTTGGCGCTACGCGCTTGAATGCTAGTTACTTCAGCAACCTGAGCCATCTTTAAAAGTCTGCCTTTGCTGCATAGAAGCTCAACTTGAACTTGCCAACCTGAATCTCCGAGCCATCCTCAAGTAAAACCTCGTCTACTCGGCTGCCGTTGTAATAGGTTCCGTTGAGCGAGGCTAGGTCGCGAACCTTAAAGTTTCTTCCGGTACGAACGAATTCGGCATGGCGACGAGAAACGGTAACGTCGTCTAAAAAAATGTCGGCCTTCGGGTGGCGACCCACGGTGGTCACTTCGGTGTCGAGCAAGAACCTTGAACCCTCTTCGTATCCGCGCTTCACAATCAGCAGTGCGTGACCAGCCGGAAGGGCTGCCACAGCAGCAAGTTCGGCAGCATCGAGGCCCGACGCATCCTGGGTGACCAGACCGTCAGCAAAGTTTTGCGTCGACTCGATTTCGTTCGAGTTTGACTCATTCGTTGGCATTGATCTGACCTCCCTTTTCTGCAAGCCTAGTGGTTTTTGGAGGGGTCGATTTCACGACCGAAATCAGCTGTCTCAGATACAGAACGCCAGACCACCAGTAGAGGCCGATACCCCAAATGGCGAAGCCCCAAGCGATCGGAAGAATCACATTGCCGGCATCTTTCCAGACGTCGGCGATGAGCAGCAACGGAAAAGCGTAAAGCAGCGCGAAGGTTCCGGCCTTGCCAACGTAGTGCACCGGCAGTGGCCCGTAACCGCGAGTAGCGAGCATTGGGTAGGTCACCGCAAGCAGTACATCCCTGGCAATAATGACAAAAGGAAGCCAGCCGGGAATGTGGTTGGTAACTGCCAGCCCGATGAGTGTGGCCAAAATGTAGAGCCGGTCGGCAGCCGGGTCGAGCAGGGCTCCGAGGCGAGTGGTCTGATTGAGTTTTCGGGCGAAGAAGCCGTCGAGATAATCGGTGGCGCTGGCCACAACCAGCGCGAGAATCGCTAAACCGCTTTGGTCGGTGAGCAGAAGCCAAAGAAAAACCGGCACCAATGCGAGGCGAAAGAGGCTCAGCAAGTTGGGTACGGTGAGCAACTGCTTCACTAAGGTTGGCTCACTCATGTTGAGATTCTATGCTTTCGTTTGATGCTCAAAGTGGCCCGATTTTGAAACGTTATGGTCGGGCTAGCCGGATTTGAACCGGCGACCCCTTGTCCCCCAGACAAGTGCGCTACCAAGCTGCGCTATAGCCCGTTGTCGCAACGCGACGGCAATAAGTC
>JAHEAT010000024.1 GCA_024642605.1 Microbacteriaceae bacterium | reverse complement strand
GCGCAATAGCAAGGCGCTGACGCTCGCCGCCAGAGAGCATGATTCCCTGCTCACCAACTTCGGCGTCTAGGCCGCTCTTGTGGCGCTTTAGCACCTCGGTGAGGTTGACCTCGGCAAGCACTGCCTTGAGTTCTTTATCGGTTGCGTCGGGAGAGCCAATTAATAGGTTTTCGCGAATCGAACCGGCAAGCACCGGCGCGTCTTGCTCAACGTAACCAATCTGTTCGCGAAGTGAATCGCGACTCATCGAGTGCACTGCTTGGCCGTCGAGCAAGATCTCGCCAGAGGTTGGCTCATAGAAACGTTCGATGAGAGAGAACGTTGTCGACTTGCCAGAACCGCTGGGGCCAACTATTGCTACGCGAGTGCCGCGCTCGATCTTGAACGAAATGCCCTGCAAAACCTCAGTCGATTTTTCGCCACCCTGGTCTGCGTAAGCGAACTTAACCTTTTTGAATTCGATCGCAGTTTTGTTTGCCGCCTTGCGAGCCTTCGAATCGATGCGCTCTTCATCACTCTCTTCGAGTGGAATGTCCAAGATTTCTTGAATTCGAGCCAGTGCACCGAGGGCGCTTTGCACGCTCGAGTAGGCGCCAAAGGCCTGCCCAACCGGGCGAATCATTAGAAACATCAGCAAGATGAAGGTGATCAGCGATGCGACATCGGTGGTGCCAGCTGCCACGCGGTAGCCACCAACCCCTAGGACAACCATGAAAGCAGCGTTGGCAGCCAGGCCGCCAATCGGGGTCACGTAGGCGTTTAGCTTGGCAATCTTGACGCCCTGAACATAAGCCTGGGTTGCATCGTTCACGATAGCCTCGGTTTCGCGAACCTCAGCGCGCGCTGCACGAATAGTGCGAACTGCGCCAAGCGCACGCTCAACCGATGCTGCCATGTCGCCGACTCGAGTTTGGGCCTTCGTGGTTGCGCTGCGAATGCGTCTGGCGGTGAAGCCGATCGAGCCAACGGCAACCGAGATCATCAGGAGGGTTAGCCCAAGAAGTAGAGGATCGATGATGGCCATCGCGATGACCGAACCGATAAAGATGATTACTCCACCGGCTGCGTCAATAAGGCCCTGAGTTAGAGCTGCACGAAGAAGGGTGGTGTCTGAGCCGACACGCGAAACCAGATCGCCGGTTCGCCGAAGGTCGTACTCCTTGATCGGCAGGCGAAGTAGTCGGTGCGCGAGCTTTTGGCGGGCAGAAAGGACTACACCTTCGCCAGACTTGGCGAGCACGAAGTACATTAAGCCACCCGAGAGCGCTGAACCCAAGGTGATCGCAACAAGGCTGACGATGATGCCGGTGAGGCTCTCGTGCTTAGTAACGGCGGTGATCACATTGCCGACAACCATCGGTTGAGCAAGGCTGGTGCCTGCGCCAATCAGGCTCAAGATAACGGCAATGGTGAGTGAACCCTTGTGTTCTTTTAGGTAAGGCACCAGTTGAGAAAACTTAGCCTTTGGCCCATCGTCTTTTTTCGACATCGGGCGTCCGCGCCCACCTTGCATGCTCATAAGAGTTCTAACCTACTTCTTCTTGCTGTGAATTCCCGAGGATGATTTCGTTCAGCAAGAAGTTGATCTCTTGCAACGAAAGCGCCTCGGTGTATGCGGTGTTTTTGTAGAAACGTGAAAAATCTGCCGTTTGCAGCGCTTTTAGAGCACCAGGGTGGTTGAGCTTCAAAAACATCTGAGTCGAGTTCGGCTTTCGCTCAAACTCTGTTTTGACCTTGCCGCAATTGAACCCGAATACCGTTAGCGAAACATCCGCGAGGGCGGGGGTGGTCTTGGTAATCAATCCGTTGTCGACGACGCGAACCAGTGGTCTGGTCGAATCGGTTCGCCGCCAGATCTGAAAGCAGGTATTCAAGCGGTTTTGAATCACAAGTCGCCTGCCGCCTTCGTCCACATAATCGATCTGCAGGTCTTCGTCGTGAATGAGTTCGAAACGTCGGTCTAGGCGATTAATGACCGACCATTTGCGCCAAGATCGCGGCACGATGAAGCAAATGTATTCGCTGTAGTCGGCCGCTCGGTTGAAAAACGGAATGCTCAAACTGTTATTGCGGCCGAAAGGCGGGTTAGAAATTGTGATTGCGTTGTGCTCTGGCACAACGTGCTCCAAAAAGTCCGCGCGCGAAACCTTCTCGTGTTTTGGCTCAATATCGATGCTCAGAATCTTTGCGGCGCCGGCTCTTTCGGCGGCATCTACGAAGGCCCCAGTGCCGCCAGCCGGCTCAAGAATCGTCCGGTTTTTGAAGTCTGAAACTCGCGAAACCACCTCGGCGACCAAGCGATCGGCAAGCCCTGTCGGCGTGTAGAACTGCTCTTTGCCCGTAACTCTCTTGTTGCCGGGCTTTGGCTTTTTCGAGTTAGGCATGGTTACAAGGATATCGGCTATTTTCGGTTACTCTGAAATGCTCACCAAAGACGAATGAGGATTCCCGTGGCGAAGAACAACGAAGAAGTAATGATCAGCGCGAAAGGCCTGACCAAGGTCTATGGGGAATTCGTCGCAGTCGATGGCATTGATTTTGAGGTCAAGAAGGGCGAAGCCTTCGGTTTGCTTGGCCCGAACGGCGCTGGCAAATCGACGACCATGAAGATGATCGCATCGACCTCTCGCCGCACCGGTGGCGAACTCAAAATTCTTGGCAAAGACCCAAACGTGCACGGCCCAGAAATTCGCGCTCACCTTGGCGTTGTGCCACAGCAAGACAACCTTGATCGCGAGCTAAAGGTTTGGGAGAACCTGATGACCTACGGCCGCTACTTCGGCCTTTCGCGCAAGTTTCTGAAGGGCAAAATCGAGGAGCTCCTAACCTTCTCTCAACTCGAAGACAAGCGCAACAACAAGACCGAGGAGCTCTCTGGTGGCATGAAGCGCCGCCTCACCATTGCGCGCGGTTTGGTGAACGAACCCGAAATCTTGATGCTCGACGAGCCAACCACCGGCCTCGACCCGCAGGCACGCCACGTGCTCTGGGATCGCCTATTTAGCCTCAAAGAACTCGGCGTCACCCTAGTGATCACCACCCACTACATGGACGAAGCCGAACAGCTTTGTGACCGTCTAGTCGTTATGGATAAAGGCAAGATCATGGCCGAGGGTAGCCCTGCCGAGCTAATCAAGAAATACTCGAGCAAAGAGGTTCTCGAGGTTCGTTTCGGTTCGCAAAACAATGCCGCGGCTGCTAAAAAACTAGCCAACCTAGGCGACCGCATCGAGGTTCTGCCAGACCGCATCTTGGTTTACTCGTCGAACGGTGAGAAAGAGCTCGAAAAGATCACCAAGCTCGGGCTCAACCCAATCACCTCGCTTGTTCGCCGGTCTTCACTCGAGGACGTCTTCTTGAGACTGACCGGAAGGTCGCTGGTCGAGTAATGGACGTCATGAGAGACAACTGGCAGGGAGCTGCCACGCTCGTTGACCCGCGCGTTTCGATGCGCTGGGGAGCGATTTATGTTGCCGAAACCCGCGTTCGAAACATGCTTAAGTGGTGGCAAGCGCTGATTGCCTTCGGCCTCGGCAACCCGATCTTGTACCTCCTTTCTGTCGGAATCGGTATCGGTTCGATGGTCAACAAGAACGCCTCGTTCATGGAGGGGCAGAGTTACCTGACCTTCTTGGCGCCGGCGCTGCTAGTGACAGCCGGAATCCAGGGCGCCATGGACGAAGTGACGTTCCCGACCTTAGAAGGCTTCTCTTGGGAGAGAACATTCTTCGCGATGAACTCGACGGCTATTACCGGGCGTCAGATTGTTGACGGCGTCATGCTTGCCTCAACAGCACGCTGCGTGCTTCAGGTTTTGCTTTACGAGTTGGTTCTGCTCGCCTTTGGCGCTGTCACGGTTGCAAGCTTTGTTCCGCTGCTGATCACTTCGGTGCTTGCCGGCGTTGCCTTCGCCTGCCTTATGCTCGCCGTTACTGCTTACGTTAAAGAAGACGACGGCTTCTTCGCGATCGTTGGGCGGTTCATCATCACGCCGATGTTCATGTTCTCGGGCACGTACTACCCAATCGAAAGCTTGCCACCCTACCTGAGTTGGATCGGCTGGGTTTCACCGGTTTGGCACGCAACCGACTTTGGTCGTGCGGTTAGCTACGATCACCCCGTTCAGGGCTCAACGATGATCATTCACGTGCTCTACTTCGTGGTCATCGGGGTTCTTGGCCTTGTCATCGCGTACCCCAAGTTTGCAAAGAGGTTGGCAGCATGAGTTTGGTTAACACAGCTATTTCGATTGCCGAGAAGCGTCGAGGCAAACTCGGTTCGTCGATCTATTCGGGTCGTCCATTCTCGGTGACAATGCGCAACCTCTACAGCTTGCGGTCGTCGTCGTGGATGGTAGTGCTAAGCGGATTCGTTGAGCCGGTGTTTTACCTGCTCGCGATGGGTGTTGGCCTCGGACAGTTCATCCCTAACCTCACCGATGGTGCCGGAAACTCGGTTACCTATGCCGCCTATATCGCACCTGCCCTCTTGGCAACCAGCGCGATGAACGGCGCTATCTATGACTCAACCTGGAACGTGTTCTTCAAAATGCATTTCGGCAAGTTGTATCAAGGTCAGTTGGCAACCAGCCTAGGGCCACTCGACGTCGCCTTGGGCGAGATCGGCTACGCGCTAATGCGTGGCCTAGCCTACGCAATCGGGTTCATGGTGGTTGTTGGCTCGATGGGCTACATTCCATCGATCTGGGGCCTACTTGCAATCCCTGCCGCACTGATCGTGGCTTTCGCCTTCGCCTCGGTTGGCATGGGCGTCACCAGCTACCTGACCAACTTTCAGCAAATGAACTGGATCAACTTCTTCATGCTCCCGATGTTCCTGTTTTCAGGAACCTTCTTCCCGCTAACCGTCTACCCGGTTTGGGGTCAACTCCTGGTGCAGGCTTTGCCGCTCTGGCAAGCAACCGACATGATTAGAGGGTTGATGCTAGGCATAGTTGGCTGGGGTCTTGTTTGGCACCTGATCTACTTCGCAGTAATGACGGTAGGCGGGCTTTGGTTCACAACTAAGCGACTCAGTTACCTGTTCCAAAGATAATTCTGCTGTCTGAAATCTTCAGCGACCGCTCTACCAGGCCAACCCAGTCTTCCTTTGCGTGACTCGTAATTATGATCGCGCGACCCGCTGAGCGTAGTTCAAGTAGAAGTGACTTGACGATTTCACGGCTTTTTTCATCGAGTGCGTTGAAGGGTTCATCAAGCAGGAGGATTTGCTGACCCTCGATGTAGCTCTGAATGATGTCGATTTTTTGCTTCATGCCAAGCGAGTAGTCTTTCATTGGCATTTTTGAGTCTGGGTCGAGGTCAAGACGCCGCATCGCTGACGCTAAAGTCTCTAACGTTGCTATCTTTCTGATTTTTGTGAGCCGGTGCAGATTCTTTAAGCCACTCAACTCGGGGTCATAGCCTGGGCCGTCTATGCATACTCCTATCTGGCTGTTGAACCTTGATAATTTGCTGGCAGGTGTAGTGAATACTTTGTAACTGCCATCGAGTGGGGGAAGCAAGCCAATTAGCGTTTTGAGCAATAAAGTCTTACCTGACCCATTCGGTCCGGAAAGCCCAACAATTTCGCCGAAGTTGAGTTGAAAATTGACGCCTCGGAGTAGTTCACGCTTTCCGACTCCGACACTTAAGTCGTTAGTCGTTATTGCAATGTGCTTTTTATCCTCGTTTTGAGATGACAATTGTTCCTCCCAGCGCCTTCTTAGCTAAAGGGCTCCATTTATATGGGTTTCCGTGGGTAGCGAACCAGGTGTCCCCAACCAAGAGTCCAATTCCGGAGGTTTGCACAGCTTTCACATTTAGAAGGTAAGGGTGCATCTGTGACGAACTGGTGAAATATGCTATGAGAGCGCCATCGTCGCACATGGCCTGTGCGTAACCCCCTTTTGGCACGACTGGGATCAAAGGGTGCGTGCAATTCAACCCTTTCACTTTGTTGTATTTAGCCACGATTGCCTTGACCGAAGCATATTGCCTTCCGGCTGCGGCGTTTGACTGCTGCAGTGGCGCCGAAAGCGCCATGATTGTTGCCAACGATATTGCGACAAAACCTTTGGCTAAGGTGTGACTTTTGATGATTCCCATTTTCTTCCTCGAATTTCTAGGGCAATTAATACCCCAATCGGCGCCCAAGCGAAAACCCCTGGAACGTATTTAGCACCAGCAACAACCATTGCTACTGCAAGATATTTAGTGACTCTTCCGTGTCGAATTTCCAACATGCTCAGAGTTAGTAAACAGACGAGAGCAATGGTCAAACCCGCCCAAGTTGATGCGGATGACTCTAGTTCCCAGAAGCCGCCTCCTAATTGGAAACCCACTGCCATAGCTGGCAAAGCCAGCATTCCCAGCCAGCGAAAACGGCCTTTCAGCGAAGCGAAGGCGCTGACTGAGGACGCAAATGCTAGAGCTAGAAATAGCGCCTTGAAGAAGCCGTTAGAGGTGGCCCAACTGGTACTCGAAAAAAAGGCTAGAAAGCTACCAAAGGACTCGCCAGATCCGCGAATTAGCTCGGCTTGAAGTAGCCAAAACGAAGCCCCAAAGAGACTTATGGCCAGATTTTGCCATCTGTAGGAGAATTCGGCTTTCAATGTGAGAGCGATAATCACAGCAACAACCAACAGGCAAGCTATAGAGAAAAACCTAAACCCAGAATATTCCAGACCCGCGATGGGGTCATACCACCACTGGAATTCCCAGATATTGAAGACGCTCGAAAATGTACCTAGGTAGTAAAGTGCATAGTTGAATTGCGACAGGATCAAGGTGGTGAAGAACATTCTTTCACCAGCCCAGCCTCTGCTTTTCATGAGCAAAATAATGAGCCCAAGTATGACCACAAAAAGGCAGTAGAGAATTATCTCTTGCGACAACAAAGCGAGTGTTGGGATCGCCTCGGTTGAGCATGCGTTGCCAAGGGGGCATTGGGGCCCTTGGGTAGCAAATTTCAAATTTTCAAGTAGGTGTGAAGAACCAGCGGTGAAGAGCGCTGGAACCAACAAAGCTAATGCCGCCGTTGCAAGGGTCCAAGGAAGCGCAAATCCAAAAAGCCAATGAGAATAAATTCTTAGGCTCGAACCAATACGTAGGAGCAGCCTTGGTTCATAGTGTTCATCCAAGTATCTAAAAAGAGCAAAAGCAAAGAAAGGCGTGTAGGTAACATCCCAGTAGCTGCTGAGGGTGCGAGCAATGTCGAGGAACCTTATTTCGCTCGAAATCGAGGTGAAAACGCTAAATAATGACGAAACAAGGGTAAAGATTGAGCCTAAAGCTAGAATCGCTGCCGGGCTTTTTGGGAGACGTTTCAAAAAGGTAATTTGCTCACCCGAGCCTTCCGCCAAAGTGCGATTGCAAGCAAGGTGCCGCCGGCAAATTCGACCATGATGTACGTAAGCGGGCCAGTCACCGAACCCTCTGAGTTGAGTCCATAAGGGTTGCAGTAATCGAACGTGAAGTAGCCGTTAAAGTCAGCGTTTACGAGTTTCAAGGCTATGAGCCAATTTGAGATGATCATCATTGAAAAAAATGGCGCAACAATGGACACGAGCGTTCCATTGGCAAGTAGGCAGGCCATCGCCGAGATGGAAGCCCATAGCGCGGCATGTAATGCAAGATTGAGTAAGTAAACCACTGTCCAGAAAGCTTCCTGACCAGCTGTTGGTTGGGGCGGTAGTCCGCACACCGTAAAAGTGTTTGCAGCAATAAAGTTGATTGGATCTGCCGAGACAATCGCCGAACTCGGTTTACCTAGGTAAAAAGCGACTACTCCAAAAATTACTGCTTGAACGGTTACTGCAAGTGCAGCAATGGAGGAAACCCGTAGCGTCTCATGTAGGACGATTTTCTGCTGGGGCATCCGAAGTTGAAGCCGGCTAAATGCCCCTTGCTGAATTCTCCTGGCCAAAGGGAGAGTGGCCATCACAACAAATGACAGTGGGTAAATGAACGCCAGGGGCCATCCTCTGTAATCACGCCAATAATCGATAACCGAGTTGCCGTGTGAACCAACATTGACAGAGATAAATGCAGCGCTCGGCAGTAACACAAAAACCCCGAAGAGGCTTTTATTCATT
>JAHEAT010000019.1:7542-8251 GCA_024642605.1 Microbacteriaceae bacterium | reverse complement strand
CCGGGTTTCACGAATAGTGTGTAGCGCATAAATCAAACTTAGACTTCAAGCATGAACCTCGCATCGCTAATCGATCACTCAGTGCTCAAACCAACCTCGACCGTTCAAGACGTGAAAGATGGTGCTTCGATTGCTCTGAAGTATCAGACGGCCGCATACTGCATTCGCCCAAGCGATGTTCCATTGGCGGCAAAGCTTCTTGCCGGTTCAGACGTAAAGGTTTGCACCGTCATCGGTTTTCCGCACGGCACCACAGACACCACGTCTAAGGCTTTCGAGGCAGCAGAGGCGGTGCGAAACGGCGCTCACGAAGTCGATATGGTGATCAACATCGGTTGGATGCTCTCGGGTGACCTTGTTGCCGTCGAAGACGACATTCGCCAGGTTGTGAACGCATCTCGCGCTGTGAACGACACCACCTGCATCAAGGTGATTCTTGAGACGGCTTTTCTCTCAAAGGAACAGATTGTGAAGGTCTGCGAGCTCAGCGAGTCGGCGGGCGCTGACTTTGTGAAGACGTCAACGGGTTTTGCCCCCGAGGGCGCCACGGTTGAGAACATCGCGTTGATGCGTGCGACGGTGGGGGAGCGTTTGGGAGTTAAGGCTTCTGGTGGCATTCGCACGCTTGAGCAGGTCGAAGCATTGGTTGCCGCCGGCGCGAGCCGCGTTGGTCTCTCGGGAACCGCAGAAATCCTCAACTAGCGCTTTT
>JAHEAT010000019.1:0-7532 GCA_024642605.1 Microbacteriaceae bacterium | reverse complement strand
TAGTAAAGGGTGCTTTACTTAAGTCGTGAGTGAAACCAAGCAGCCAGTCCTTTACCTTTCGCACGGCGCGCCACCTTTGCTGGACGATGAGCTGTGGATGTCGCAGTTGGCCAAGTGGTCGGCGACCTTAGGTAAGCCAAAAGGCATCGTGATTGTGTCTGCGCACTGGGAGTCTGCGCCGATCTCGATCAGTGCAACGGCGGCTGGAACACCGCTCATTTATGACTTCGGCGGCTTCAGCCCGCGGTTTTACAACATGAAGTATGAAACACCAGACGCCACCTGGCTCGGCGATCTTGTTGCCAGCCTCATGCCGATCAGTGAGCCGCTACACAGGCACCAGACGCGCGGTTTAGATCACGGTGCATGGGTGCCGCTGAAGGTGATGTATCCGGAGGCAGACGTTCCGGTGATCCAACTTTCGATGCCAACCCATGACCCCGTTAAGTTGATGGAACTCGGCCGCCGGCTGGCCCCTCTTCGCGACCAAGGCATTTTGCTGATTGGTTCGGGCTTTATGACTCACGGTTTGCCGTTTATTCGCGACTGGCGCGTAGATGCCGACGCCCCAGCTTGGTCGGCAGAGTTTGATGCCTGGTCGGCAGAGGCTCTTGCCAAGGGTGACGTCGAATCTTTGATTAAGTACAAAGAGCTTGCACCCGGAATGCCTTACGCGCACCCAACCGTTGAGCATTTCACGCCTCTGTTCATCACCCTCGGAGCGGCGACAAATGCCGAGGACGCGCCCGAGAATAAGATTGCGGGTTACTTTATGGGGCTATCTAAGCGCTCAATTCAGGTTGCTTAGCCTGCCACTGAGCCCAGAGTTCACGAACATCCCAGGCGTTTTCGGCCATGATCGAAACCCCATTGACGCCAGTGCGCCTGGTCTTGCCAGCAATGATGAGTAGTCGGTTGTTGAACAGGATGTGACTGCAGCGCCCCTGCGCTTCGTCGAAGAAAGTTGAGTCAGAGCAACCGAAGCCGTCGTCGAGTGTGATGAAAACCACGCGCTTGCCTGAGCGCATCGGAGGAGTCTGGGTGGCAACGCGTATGCCGGCAACCAAAACCTCGGATTTGTTGCGCAAGCCAACCAGCTCATTCGAGTGAACGACACCCATTTCTTCGAGCATCGGTCGATACTGCTCAAGGGCATGCTCGGTGACGTCCATTTTGAGAATCGCCATTTCGGCTGCCACGATTTCGGCTTTGGTTGGAGCGGTGTTTCCGGTGGGTAGGCGTTCGAGTAGTTCGAAGTCGAGCATCGGCTGATTCGGATCGATTACCTTGCGCTTCGTGATCGCATTGAGCTCTCGAACTCTGGCCAGGATGTCGCCCCGGTTGTATTCGGTTCCGCTCACCAGCGAGTCCAATGCGCCTACGGTTGCGAGCCTTTCTAGGGTTCGCCGCGAAGGCTTGGCGCGCAGGTAGAAATCGGCGAGGTCGTTGTATGGGCGGTTTTCAATGACACGGTCAACCTCTGCTTCACTCATGCCCGCAACGTCGTTCAGGGCCATTCTGATGCCTTCTGACTCAACCAGAAATTCATCGGTAGAAACGTTGACGTCAATCGGTAGCAGCTTGACTCCGAGGCGCCTCGCCTCGGCTAGAAGAAGCCGGCGTGGATACATGCCTGGGTCGTGCGTGAAGAGCCCAGCCAAGAACTCTTTTGGGTGATGGGTCTTGAGCCAGGCGCTCTGGTAGGTCGGCAGGGCGAAGGCTGCACCGTGGGCCTTGCAGAACCCGAAACTCGAGAAGCTTTTCAGGATCTCCCAAACCTTTTCGATTACCAGCGGGCTGTAGCCGCGAGTCTCGGCTTTTTGTCTGAAGAATTGCTCAACACTCGCCGAAACCCGAGGGTCTTCGAGCGAACGCCTGAACTCATCGGCCTTTGCCAACCCGCAACCGGTCATCTTGTCGAAGATGCGCAGCACATGTTCGTGAAAGATCACCACGCCGAAGGTTTCGCGCAAAATCGGCTCTAGGTCGGGGTGAATGTATTCGGCCTTAGCGAAGCCGTGCCTGCCGTCTAGGTATGGGGCAATCATGTTGCCCTTCATCGGGCCTGGGCGAAACAGCGAAATCTGAATGGTGAGGTCGTTGAACTCGGTGGGTTGATGTTTGCCGGTCAGCTCTCTTTGCCCTGGGCTTTCGATCTGAAACACCCCGAGAGTGTTGGTCGATCTGATGTTGGCGAAGGTTGCTTCGTCGTCTTTTGGTATCGCGTCGAGGTCGAGGGTTTCACCCTTCACGCGTTCGAGTTCTCGCACCGCGTAGGCCATCGCGCTCTGCATGCGAACGCCGAGCACGTCTAGCTTCAGCATGCCCATAGGGTCCATGTCGTCTTTATCGAACTGACTCATCGGGAGCCCCAAGCCGCTGCGTTCGACCGGGGTTAGATCGAGCAGTGTTGCGTCGCCGAGAATCACCCCGCAAGGGTGCATTGAGATGTGGCGCGGCAGGCGGTCGAGCCGCTCGGTGATGTCGACCAAAAGGTTCATCTTGCGATCTTTTTCTAGAGCCTCGGCAACCATCGCGAGTTCGGGTTTTTGCGCGATAGCGCTTCGAAACGACCGGGCGCTGAAACGCCACATGTTTGCTGCGATTTCGTCAATCTGGTCTTCGTCCAGGCCTAGAGCTAAACCCGAGTCACGCATTGCGCCACGGCCGCGGTAGGTGGATTGCATCGAGAGCAGGGTCACCCGGTTTGAGCCGTAACGCTTGAAGATTGCGCGGTAGATGTCGTGGCGTCTAGCTGATTCGACGTCGATGTCGATGTCGGGCAGGCTAGATCGCTCGGTCGAGAGAAACCGCTCGAAAAGCAGGTCGTGCTCGATCGGGTCAACCCCACTGATGCCGAGTAGGTAGTTGGTTAGCGAGCCTGCGCCGGAGCCACGAGCCGCGATGCGAACCTTCATGTCGCGAATCATCTGCGCTACGTCGGCGACGGTCAGAAAGTAGGTCGCAAAGCCGAGCTTGTTGATGGTTTCGAGTTCTTTGCCGAGTCGGTGCCGAATGTCGAGTAGCTTGCGATCCTTGGCATCTGGGTAGCGCCAATCAATGGCCGAGTACGCCCTCTGCCATAGCACTTCGAACGGGTTGCCATCGATTCCGAGGGTCGCTTTTTCTGGGGTTTTTGGTTTGCCCCAGCCGCAATCATTTGGCGGGTTGAGTCGGCAGCGATCGGCCAGGGCTTCGGTGGTTTCGAGTAGCTTCTTTGCGCGATCGCGGTCGTTGGTGATCTCGACCGCAAGAGCCACCATTGAGCCCGGAGGCTTCAGCCAAGCCTGCGCGTTTGGTTGCGGGGTGAATGAACCAAGAGGCTCTAAGAAGCGGGCAGCATCGAGCACGTCGGCGGTTAGGGCGTCGTCTGGACTCAGGTAGCGCACCGCATTGGTTAGAACGCTTGGTACGCCCATTGAGTCACCCAACGCAAGCATTCTCGCGGCAACGGTTGCCGAGCCAGCGGTTTCGGGTTCGGTGAGTTGGTTGGTTAGTTCAATCGCGAGGCTTCCCTTTGCCGAAAACAACCTTCGCCACTCGGTCAGCGACTTTGCTGCCAGCAGGCGGTCGCGCGCAATCGCGGCCATGCCAAAGTCGGTTTCTTGCCCAATCAGCACCGTGCACAGAGCCAGCCCGTCACGAATGGTGAGTTCGGCAAGCTCTTCACGGGTGATCGTTATGGGTTTGCCCTTGCTCGCCGCAGCCGAAACCACGCGACAGAGCGCAGCCCAGCCGATGCCACCATCTTGGCCCTTTGCCAGGACGACGACTCGCCCGAGATCTTTGACCGCCAGATTCACGCCGACTATCGGGTCTAGCCCGTTCTTCAGGCAGGAGCCAATGTGTTTTATGGCCCCGTAAAGCCCATCGCGGTCGGTTATGGCTAGGGCTGTCGCACCCTGCGAGGCTGCTGCCTCGGCAAGTAGCTCTGGGCGAGTCACCCCGTAGTGGCCCGAAAAGGCTGAGGCGACGTTTAGGTGCGTGAACATCTACTCGTAGACGCGCACCAAACGCCAGATGCCCAACATGGCATCGTGCACGAGTTCGAATTGACCCTGCTTTTTGCCTGAGTCGGCAGCGATCATGCGCCACATCTCAACCTCGAGCACGCCCGCGCCGATGCCGCGCTGAACCCGCGCCGACTCGACCCACCACTGTTTTCTGGCAAACCAGCGCACCGGTTTTGATGCAACGAGGTAGAGCCCGCCCTTCCAGCTAAAGCCGATGGGGGAGCCGGCCTTATCGACCGAAACCTCCACCTTCTCGTTTATTAGTGTCATCTGATACCTCCCAAGTCTTTCGAACAATTGTTCGAATATGTAGAGTGTATGCAGTCCTACCGACAATGCAAATTGAGTGGTTTTAGAGCGGCAAAATCAGACTTGGGTCGTTCTCGCTGACCTTGCCAACCCGCGCCGAAACGGGGCTAAATAGGGCTTCTGCGGCCACCTCGTCTGATCCTCGTGAAATCGCATCGAGGAGGTCCTTGTCGCCAATGATGTGTGGGTCAAGCCAGGCCTCGAAGGTGTCTGGGGTTAGCAGCAGCGGGTTGCGGTCGTGAATGTGCGCTAGCTCTGGTGCTGAATCCTTGGTGAGGGTTGTCGCCGAGAGCAGCCAACTGCCATCGGGTTTCTTCCACCATTCATAAAGGCCAGCAAGGGCAAACATGCCTTCGCCGGCGTTGATGTAAAACGGCTGCTTGGTTCCGTCTGGCTTAACCTGCCACTCGTAATAGCCTGATGCCGGTATCACGCAGCGTCGGCGAACAACCGAATCTTTGAAAGACGGCTTTTCGAGAATCGTCTCGATTCTGCCGTTGATTAGGGGAGCGCCTTCGCTCTCGCCCTTAGCCCAACGCGGCACAAGACCCCAGCGTGCTGCGTGAAGTTCACGATTGAGTTCACCAATCGGCCCGCCGTCTTCGTCTTTCTCAAACGAGCGATCAACCACCATGGCGATCTTCTGAGTAGGGGCCACGTTGTAAGAAATGCCCGGCATTTCACCAACAACCTCGTCGATTTCGAAGGTGGTGACGATATCGCCAACGGCCTTAGCTACAACAAAACGACCACACATTAGAAACCTCGCAAAATAGAGGGCCGCAGGGAGGCGGCCTTTAAAATAGTTTCGCAAAATTTCGCGACACTTAGGTCCGCCTTGGTTGCTTTTTGAAAGTCGTTAGGATACAAATGATTTTGCAGACACTGTGCTGCGGAGAGAAGGGGTTGCGTTGAGCGCACTCGACCTTGCCAGATGGCAATTTGGTATCACTACCGTTTATCACTTTCTGTTCGTGCCGCTGACTATTGGAATGGTTATTTTGGTTGCGCTGATGCAGACAGCCTGGTACCGCACCGACAATGAGAAATACCTAAAGCTCACCAAATTCTTCGGAAAAATCTTTCTGATCAATTTTGCGATGGGCGTTGTCACCGGAATCGTTCAAGAGTTTCAGTTCGGAATGAACTGGAGCGAATACTCGCGATTTGTGGGCGACATATTCGGTGCACCTCTTGCAATGGAGGGGTTAATTGCCTTCTTCTTCGAATCGACATTCATCGGTCTATGGATCTTTGGCTGGAAGCGTCTTTCAAAGCGAATCCACCTTGTAACCATCTGGATGACCGTGGTCGGTGTTCTGCTTTCGGCTTACTTCATTCTTGCTGCAAATGCATTTATGCAACACCCAGTTGGATACGAGATCAACCCGACGACGGGTCGCCCAACGCTTGTTGACATCGGCGCAGTGCTTACCAACGTGATTGCACTAAACCAGTTTCCCCACACCGTCACTGCCTCGCTGATGTTCGCGGGTGCGGTGTTGGTGGCAATCTCGGCTTACCACCTCAAGCGATCACAGTTCGTCGAAAGCATGCGTTCTTCATTGCGACTTGGCCTCTGGACAGTGCTCGTGGGTCTATTCGGAACCTTTATCTCAGGTGACTCGCTGGGTATCGCAATGGTGAATACTCAGCCGATGAAGATGGCGGCTGCAGAGGCGCTTTACGAAACATCAGCGCCAGCATCTTTCTCGATTTTCTCTTGGGGAACCCCAGATGGCTCGAGCGAAATCTTCTCAATTCGTATCCCTAACTTGCTTTCATTCCTATCGACTCATGATTGGTCTGGTTCAGTTGAGGGACTAAATGACCTCCAGGCTCAGTACGTAGCTCATTACGGTGCGGGCAACTATATGCCAATTATCTGGCTAACCTACTGGTCGTTCCGTTGGATGATCGGTCTCGGCATGGTTACCGGTTTGGTGGCAGCTGTTGGACTTTGGCTAACTCGAAAAGGCCGAATCTCGCTTCCAAAGTGGGTCTGGAACGTTGCCATCTGGGCAGCTCCGCTACCTGTGTTGGCAATCTCGGTTGGTTGGCTCTTCACGGAAATGGGTCGCCAGCCATGGATTGTATTTGGTCTATTCAAGACGGCAGATGCTGTCTCGCCGAACGTTTCGGCATTCGACGTTTGGGTTTCGCTTTTGTCTTTCATTGCGATTTACAGCGTGCTTGCAGTAGTTGAATTCAAACTTCTAAAGCGCACCGCCCAAGAAGGACCTAAAGACGAAGTCGTTGAAAACGACGATTACAAACTGGCTGTTGCCTACTAGGAACGGGAGAAAATACTATGCAACTCAATGAAATTTGGTTCCTAATTGTTGGTGTCTTGTTCATCGGCTACTTCATCTTGGACGGTTTCGACTTCGGTGTCGGAATTGCACTGCCGTTTCTTGCCAAGGACGACCTCGACAAGCGCGTACTGATCAACACCATTGGTCCTGTGTGGGACATGAACGAAACATGGGTTCTTGTTGCTGGCGCAAGCCTTTTTGCAGCGTTCCCGGACTGGTATGCGTCTTTGTTCAGTGGCTTCTACCTAGCTCTGCTACTAATTCTGCTGGCTTTGATAGCTCGCGGTGTTTCTTTTGAATATCGTGGTAAGGGTGAATCAGAGAAATGGCGCAAGACATACGACTGGATGATCTTTGCGGGTTCAGCTCTACCGGCTCTGCTTTGGGGTGTTGCATTTGCGAACATTGTCCAAGGAGTCCCACTAGACGAAAAGCACAACTTCACAGGTACGCTTTTCACGCTACTTAACCCATACGGCTTGCTTGGTGGCCTTGTGACTCTGTCGCTTTTCTTCACATACGGTCTGGTCTTTATCAGCCTCAAGACTGATGGCGAAATTCGTGGACGTGCTCGTAGTTGGGCGACCAAGGTTGGCATCGTGACTGTTGTATCGGCGGCGACGTTCTTGCTTTGGACTCTGTTTGTTCACTTCACCGTGCTCGGGTTGGTCCTGACTTTGGTCGCAGCGCTTGCACTGGTTGCAGCCTTGCTATTCAACATTCTGGGTCGCGAAGGCATTTCATTCAGCCTCATGGCATCGACGGTTGCAACGGCTGTCGGAGCACTTTTTACGGCTTTGTTCCCGAAGGTCTTGCCTTCGAGCACCGACCCAGCGTTTAGTCTTACGATCGCTAATGCATCATCAAGCGAATACACGTTGACGGTTATGACCTG
>JAHEAT010000017.1:2933-8373 GCA_024642605.1 Microbacteriaceae bacterium | reverse complement strand
AACGGAGTCAGAAGGTGCTTGATGAAACGGCCCGCACGCGCGATGACCTCGGGGTGCACGAAAGATCTGGCGTCATCGAAGTTGGTATAAAGAAAGTGTTTGATCGACAGTTTGTAGGCATCTTCGGCCGAGTCGACGTAGTCTTGCAGACGTTTTCCGGCACCTGGTTCGATCTTGTCAAACAGTTTTTTATTGCTCTCGAGGTCATCGCTCACCGACAGAACTTCGTCAAAGCCTTCGTTGAGAGTCAAATACATCGGGTCGAGACGCTTTAGTTGGAGTTCAGCGTCTGCGGTAGTGCCCATCAATTTGAAGAATTGGTCGAAGGCGTCTGGCATGAGATACCAAGAAGGACCCATGTCGAACTTGAAGCCATCTTTTTCCCATATGTAGGCGCGGCCGCCCACACGTTCGCGGGCTTCGAGCAGGGTAACCTGCATGCCGGCCTTGGCCAGAAGCCCAGCAGTAGCCAAACCTCCGATGCCTCCACCGATAACTACTGCGCGCTTTTGGGTCATTTGGGTAGCACTCCGATCAGAGCTTTAAAAAAGATGAGTGCCTTGCGAGTGTTCGGCACGCTGATACGAGTGGTAATCACCTTCGCGGCCGGAGTGTTCCCGATTCGAACGTTTAGTTCTTCGAAAAGCAGGTGAGCCGCAGCAACCGCCCGTCTTGCTTCACGCGGCAAGAGCGGCATAGCGCGAGCCGAAATTTTCAGGTCATTCTCGATGTCGGCAACCAACTCGCGTTTTTGCTTCTCGGTGAGTTCATCCGGCACGATTCCTGGAAAGTACGCCCGACCGAGTTTGTCTGCGTCAGCGCTCAAATCACGCAAAAAGTTGACCTTTTGAAACGCTGCTCCGAGTGCTCTAGCGCCTGCCACCATTTGCTCTTTGTCGCTATTGGAGTAGGTTTTACCAACCAGAAACGCCTGAAGGCACATCAACCCAACCACCTCAGCCGAACCATAGACATAGCGTTCGAAGCTCTCTTGATCGTGTTCCACTTCGGTCAGATCCATGCGCATCGAAGCAAAAAACGGTTCGATCAACTCTCGTCCGAAGCCCGTGACATTCGACGTATGGGCGAATGCGTGCACTACCAGGTTGGTGCTGAACTGCTCGGATAGCGCGCGGTAGGTCTCAGACTCTAACTCGTCAAGCGACTTCGCAGGTGCAACAGTACCGCCTGCCGTGCGAGCCTCTTCGGCAGCGCCATCCACTATTTCATCGGCAACTCGCACCAGGGCGTAGATGTTCTCGACGTGCTGGCGAATTGGTTGGGCAAGCAACTTGGCGGCGAGCCCGAACGAGGTCGAATAGTTGCGAATCACCACGGATGCCGAACTCTCGGCTGCCTTCAAATAGAGGTCAAGCCCGGTTGGCATCTTGGTGGTGTCTATTGGCTTCACGATTTGAATTTACAGCCAATCACGTTTCTTGAAGACCCAGAACAAGAGCCCCGAAATAGCGAATATTGACAACGTAGAGACCCAGAAACCCCAAGGTTGGTCATAGCCCGGATACGGGATGTTCTGGCCGTAAAAACCTGTGATGGCTGTCGGCACCGCGATGATTGCTGCCCACGAAGTCACTTGTTTCATGATCTGGTTCAGTCGGTTTCCCTGAATCGTCAGGTGCGTCTCAAGCAATGTGGTCACGAGGTCACGCAGCGATTCCGTCCAATCTGCAACCCGCATCGTGTGGTCATAAAGGTCTTGGTAGTAAGGCATCATGTCGTTGTGCAGGATGTCACCGTTGTGCTTGAGCAGTGGGTTGATGACTTCACGAATCGGCACCGCTACTCGACGAAGCTGAACGAGTGCTTTTCTCAGTCGGTAAGACCGGCGTTGAATCAAGTTGTCTGAGCGTGCCGGCGCGAACATGATGTCTTCGAGTAACTCGAGTTCTTCGTCAAGGGGTTGCACTATGTCGAAATAGCCGTCAACAACGACATCAAGGATGCCCCACAGCAAGAAAGCCGTGCCGTAGACGGCAAGCTCGGATGAGTCATCCCAGCGCTTCTCGACGGCTGCCATGTCGAAACCAGCCCCTCTGCGCACGGTGACTACCGCGTATTTCGTAACGAAGATACTGATTTCAGAGAGCGCAACTTCGCCGGCTTCGCGATCGAACTTGGCTTGATAGAGAGTGATGTAGAGGTGCGACTCGTAATAATCGAGTTTTGGTCGCTGGCGACCCTTAATTGAGTCTTCAACGGCAAGTTCGTGCAGGTCGAGTTCCTCTGCCAGTTTTTCGATGTCTGACTGGGTTGGGTCCACTAGGTCAAACCAAACCGAATGCTTCTTCTTCGAAAAATCTGAAACTAGCTCGAGATCGAAGTCTCGGTCGGTGAGCGTTCCGCCCACGTAGTGCCTGCTAGTTCCCATGCTCAAATACTAGACTTGACCGTATGCCCAGCAACATGAAACCCCGTAGTCACGTCGTAACCGACGGCATCGAACGCGCCGCAGCGCGCGGCATGCTCCGAGCAGTTGGAATGGGGGATGAAGACTGGGAGAAGCCCCAGATCGGTGTCGCCTCATCTTGGAACGAAGTGACCCCGTGCAACCTTTCGCTCGATCGACTGGCGGATGCGGCAAAGCAGGGCGTGCACGCAGCCAAAGGTTATCCGCTCGAGTTCGGCACCATTTCGGTTTCAGACGGCATCTCGATGGGCCACGAAGGCATGCACTTCTCGCTGGTTTCTCGCGAGGTAATCGCTGACTCGGTTGAAACCGTGATGCAGGCAGAACGCCTCGATGGCTCGGTGCTTCTCGCCGGTTGTGACAAGTCACTGCCTGGCATGTTGATGGCTGCGGCTCGCCTCGACCTCGCATCCGTGTTCTTGTATGCAGGTTCCATCGCTCCGGGTTGGGTCAAGTTGACCGACGGCACCGAAAAAGAAGTCACCATCATCGACGCGTTCGAAGCCGTTGGTGCCTGCAAGGCAGGCAAAATGTCGCTCGAAGACCTAGACCGCATCGAACGTGCGATCTGCCCAGGCGAAGGTGCCTGCGGCGGCATGTACACCGCAAACACCATGGCTTCGGCAGCCGAAGCGCTCGGTATGAGCCTGCCAGGTTCGGCCTCGCCTCCTTCGGCCGATCGTCGCCGCGACACCTGGGCGCACCGCTCGGGTGAGGCAGTAGTCAACCTCATCGCTCAGGGCATTACCGCTCGACAGATCTTGACCAAGAAGGCTTTCGAAAACGCAATCGCAGTGACTATGGCCTTCGGTGGGTCCACCAACGCCGTTCTGCACCTTCTGGCAATTGCACGCGAGGCAGAGGTCGACCTAAGTCTCGACGATTTCAACCGCATCGCCGACAAGGTGCCCCACCTCGGCGACCTTAAGCCGTTCGGTCGCTACGTAATGAATGACGTCGACCGCGTTGGCGGTGTGCCGGTTCTGATGAAGGCCCTGCTCGACGCGGGTCTGATTCACGGTGACGCGCTTACCGTTACCGGCAAGACCGTTGCAGAGAACCTAGCCGGCATCAATCCGCCAGACCCAGATGGCAAGATCATCCGTGCGCTGAACAACCCGATTCACAAGACCGGTGGCATCAACATCCTGAAGGGAACCCTCGCCCCAGAAGGTGCCGTTGTGAAAACCGCTGGATTTGACCTGGAACACTTCACCGGACCTGCTCGTGTCTTCGAACGCGAAGCAGCCGCCATGGAAGCACTAAGCGAAGGCAAGATTGGAGCCGGAGACGTTGTAGTCATCCGCTACGAAGGTCCGAAGGGCGGCCCAGGGATGCGCGAGATGCTCGCCATCACCGGAGCGATTAAGGGTGCCGGTTTGGGCAAGGATGTTCTACTATTGACTGACGGAAGATTCTCAGGCGGCACAACCGGCCTGTGCATCGGCCACATTGCACCAGAAGCCACCGATGGTGGGCCAATTGCTCTGGTGCGCGATGGAGACTTGATTCGAGTTGACATCGCAGCTCGTTCGCTCGAACTACTCGTTGAGCCAGAAGAGTTGGAAGCCCGAAAAGCAGAATGGGCTCCACTGCCGCCACGCTACACGCGCGGTGTTCTCGCGAAGTATTCGAAGCTCGTGCACTCGGCATCCGAAGGCGCGTACTGCGGTTAATTCGTTCCAAAACTTTTGGTTTATTACCCTAACGAGGATGTACTCAAATGACTAATGAGGTTCTTACCGGAGCCCAAGCGATCATTCGCAGCTTGGAAATGCTCGGTATCGACACCATTTTCGGTCTGCCCGGTGGTGCGATTCTGCCGACCTATGACCCGCTGATGGACTCGAAAAAGATTCGCCACATTCTGGTTCGCCACGAGCAGGGTGCAGGTCACGCGGCCGAGGGCTATGCCTCGGCAACGGGCAAGCTCGGTGTTTGCATCGCAACCTCTGGCCCAGGTGCTACCAACCTGGTCACAGCCATCGCCGATGCTCACATGGATTCTGTGCCGCTACTGGCCATCACCGGACAGGTTGGCTCGCAACTCATCGGCACCGACGCATTCCAAGAAGCCGACATTGTCGGAATCACCATGCCGATCACCAAGCACTCGTTCTTGGTAAGTCGCGCTGAGGACATTCCGAGTGCAATCGCATCGGCGGTTCAGATCGCCACCACCGGTCGACCTGGCCCGGTTCTTGTTGACGTGACCAAAGACGCTCAGGTGAAGACTGCTGAGTTCGTCTGGCCGCCAAAGGTTGACCTGCCTGGCTACAAGCCAGTGACCAAACCTCACGGCAAGCAGATCCAGGCTGCAGCATCCATGATTCTCGAAAGCAAGAAGCCGGTTCTTTATGTTGGCGGTGGCGTTATTCGCGCTGGTGCTCACAAGGAACTTCTGGCCCTTGCTGAGACCATCGGAGCCCCACTAACCACCACACTGATGGCCCGCGGCGCTTTTCCTGATTCGCACCCACAGCACCTCGGAATGCCGGGTATGCACGGAACCGTCCCAGCCGTCACTGCACTTCAAAAGGCGGACTTGCTAATCACACTAGGCGCGCGTTTTGATGACCGCGTAACGGGGGATGCAAAGTCTTTCGCACCCGGCGCCAAGGTAATTCACGTTGACATCGACCCTGCCGAAATCGGCAAGATTCGTTTCGCCGACGTGCCTATCGTTGGCGACGCTAAAGAAGTAATCACTGAGCTAAACGCCGAACTGGCATCGCAGCTGAAGGGCAAGAAGCCCGACTACAGCGAGTGGTGGCAGTTCGTCAACGGCCTTCGCGAGCGTTATCCACTGGGATACTCCGAGCCAACCGACGGCAAGCTTTCACCCCAGCATGTGATTCAGCGCATCGGTGAGCTCAGTGGCCCTGAGGCGATTTTCGCTGCCGGAGTCGGTCAGCACCAGATGTGGTCGGCGCAGTTCATCAAGTATGAGCGCCCAAACTCCTGGCTCAACTCAGGTGGTGCCGGAACCATGGGTTATTCGGTTCCCGCCGC
>JAHEAT010000017.1:0-2923 GCA_024642605.1 Microbacteriaceae bacterium | reverse complement strand
GGCGATGGCTGCTTCCAGATGACTAACCAAGAGTTGGCCACCTGCACGATCAACAACATCCCGATCAAGGTTGCCATCATCAACAACTCTTCGCTCGGCATGGTTCGCCAGTGGCAGACCCTGTTCTACAACGAGCGTTACTCGAACACCGATCTTCACACCGGAACCGACACCATCATGGTTCCCGATTTTGTGAAACTTGCCGACGCTTATGGTTGCTTGGGCATCCGCGTTGAAAAAGAAGAAGAGATCGACGCCGCCATCAAGTTGGCCATCGAAACCAACGACCGCCCAGTGGTGATCGACTTCATTGTCGGACGCGACGCGATGGTTTGGCCGATGGTTGCTGCCGGAGTTTCAAACGACGCCGTTCAGTATGCGCGCGATGCCGCACCGGTTTGGGATGGTGAAGAGTAAACATGTCAAAGCACGTTCTTTCGCTTCTTGTCGAAGACAAGCCGGGTCTGCTGACTCGCGTTGCGGGGCTTTTCGCCCGCAGAGGGTTCAACATCGAATCGCTTGCGGTAGGCACATCCGAGCTTGAAGGGCTCAGCCGTATCACCGTGGTAGTTAGCGTGGATGGTGCGCCGCTCGAGCAGGTGACCAAGCAGCTCAACAAACTCATCAACGTGATCAAAGTTGTTGAACTCGAGCCGGACTCGGTTCAGCGCGACCACATGCTAATCAAGGTAAAGACCGATGCCACGACTCGTTCGCAGGTGCTCGAAGCGGTAACCTTGTTTAGAGCTCGCGTCATCGATGTTGTGAGCGATGCGGTAATCATCGAAGTGACCGGCGACACCACCAAGTGCGCCGCATTCATCAAGATTCTCGAACCTTTCGGCATCAAAGAAATGGTGCAGTCTGGCGTATTGGCTATGGGCCGTGGCTCAAAGTCAATCACCGAGAAGGTCCTCAAGTAAGTTTCGGGTCGTCGAAGCCCCGTTAGCAGTTGCAAACAATAAACAAGGAGAAATACAAAGTGGCAGAAATCTTTTATGACAGCGATGCCGACCTCGCCATCATCCAGGGCAAGAAGGTTGCCGTAATCGGTTATGGTTCGCAGGGTCACGCACATTCGCTAAACCTCAAGGACTCTGGCGTTGACGTGGTCGTTGGTCTGCAGCCAGGCTCGAAGAGCAAGGCCGTTGCCGAGGAGCAGGGCCTCAAGGTAGTTACCCCTGCCGAAGCAGCAGCATGGGCGGACGTCATCATGATTCTTACGCCAGACCCAGCGCAGCGCCACGTGTACGCTTCGGACATCGCTCCGAACCTTACAGCTGGCAAGGCCCTTGTCTTCGGTCACGGATTCTCGATTCGTTACGGCTTCATCAAGCCACCGGCTGACGTTGACGTGTTCCTGGTTGCGCCAAAGGGCCCAGGTCACCTGGTTCGTCGCGAATACCTCGCCGGCAAGGGTGTTCCAAACCTGATCGCAATCGAGCAGGATGCCACCGGCGGTGCATTCGACCTAGCTCTCAGCTACTCGAAGGCAATCGGCGGAACCCGCGCCGGAACCATCAAGACCACCTTCACCGAAGAGACCGAGACCGACTTGTTCGGTGAGCAGGCTGTTCTTTGTGGTGGCGCTTCGCAGTTGATCCAGTATGGCTTCGAAACCCTGACCGAAGCCGGTTACCAGCCTGAGGTTGCCTACTTCGAGGTTCTGCACGAGCTAAAGCTCATCGTTGACCTTATGTATGAAGGCGGCATCGCCAAGCAGCGCTGGTCGGTTTCGACCACCGCCGAGTACGGCGACTACATCTCGGGTCCACGTGTTATCGGCCCAGAGGTCAAGGAGCGCATGCGCGACGTGCTCACCGACATTCAGGACGGAACCTTCGCTAACCGCTTCATCGCCGACCAGGATGCTGGTGCACCTGAGTTCCTAGCGCTTCGCGCCAAGGGCGAAGCTCACCCGATCGAAAAGGTTGGCCGCGAACTGCGCAAGCTGTTCTCGTGGTTGCGCAAGTCTGACAACGAAGGCGACTTCGTCGAAGGTTCGGCAGCTCGCTAGTCTCAAGCAGTTTTGAGAAACCCCGTCACTTTGTGTGGCGGGGTTTTTCGATGTTTGGGTCAGTTAGTCGAGGTCGAGCTCGACCATGGGCTTCGATTTGATTTCGCGGGTGAGATCGTTGCTCGCGTTTTGCCACTCAGAAGAGCTCACGAACTGAACGTTGACCGCGCGGCCGAGGTAGCCCTCGACGCGGGCCGCGGCGCGGGCGGCCTCGATGCGATTGACGTAGCCAACCAGCAGCAGGTCGACATCGGTTGGTTCGGGACCAACTTCGCGCTTGAGTCTGGCGGCCCAGGGCCCGAAGAGAAACGCCTGCTCGAGCCCGTCGATTCCATAAAGGGCGGCGGGCAACACGGCGGCAGGACCATACGAGTGCGAAACGATTGACTTGATGGCATCGAAGAGGCTGTGCGACCGGTTCACCTTGACCAGCCGTGAGCGCCCGAACATTCGTGCGGTTACAAGTTGCGCATCTAGCAGGCGATCAACCTCGCGCATAGCCGTGGGTACGCTGGTTCGCGCGAAGCGAGCCAGGTCGCTGAGGCTGAAACCGTCGTCGGGGTTCATGAAAAGCTGCGCAAGAATCATGCCTTGTGCGTCGCTACGCAGCAGGGGAGACAGAGCCGGTCGTTCAGGTTTCATTTATAGAAACATAACTTATGTTTATTGAAAAGGTCAAGAATCAAGGATGCTCGCATCCGTTTTAGACTCGTGCTTAGGCTTCGAGGTTGCAGCCGGATGAACTCGCAGGCTCCCAGAGTCAAACCCACCAATCATAAGGACATACCTTGTCTAAGCCAGTCGTATTGATCGCAGAAGAACTTTCGCCCGCAACCGTCGAGGCGCTCGGCCCAGACTTCGACATCATCAACGTCGACGGAACCGACCGACCCGCACTGCTCAAGG